>NZ_JARBDC010000043.1:0-48660 GCF_036577625.1 Paenibacillus sp. GYB003
CCAAGAGGCTCTGTATTCCCAGCACAACACCTATCATGAGGCCTTCTGGTGACGGGCGGCCTCCACACTACAAAAAGTGACATTTTTACTGCTCAGTTAAGGTGACATTTTCACAGACGCTTGACAGTTCCACGAGCCGCAGTTTTCCCCGGCATTTGCCGCAGGCGTATTTCCGCGGATCCATCCTGCGTTTGCGCAAATATGCGGTGCCGCAGGATACGCATTCGAGCTTGTAGCGGTAAGCGGCCGCCCGTTTCCGCATGCCGAGCGATTGGCAATAACGCGTTCCGCCCACTTCCGCGAGCAGCTTTTTAAAGTCCGCGTCCCGATGCCGGTAGCCTTTTCGCTGCAAATGCAAATGGTAATGGCACAGCTCGTGCTTAATGATCTTCTCGACTTCCTCCGCTCCGAACGCTTCGTACTGGTGCCAGCTGATGTCGATATTGTGCGAGCGCATGAAATACCGCCCGCCGGTCGTCCGAAGCCGCCGGTTAAACGTCGCCCGGTGCAAAAAGGGCCTTTTGAAGTACTGCAAGGACACCCGTTCGACCCATTGCTGCAGCTGCTTGTCCTCCATGCCCTCTCCCCCTTTACGAACGGCATTTCCGGCACGAATCCTTACTTGAATTTTTACTAGATCATAAGCTACACTGTCAAGTATAAGCCCCCCACAAAAAAGAAGCGTACCTTCGAAACCCATTCCGCTTTACGGGGACCCCAGAATGATCATTTAAAAAGTAGATAGAAAGCGACCGCGAAAACCCGAGAGGAGAACGAACCTGCCATGCCCAAAATGCGATATGCCGTGCTCAAGCTCGGCGATGTCCTCGAATTCGTAGAGATGCCGGCCGATCACGCCTACCAGCTGACGGCGCTGAATCGCCGCCTGCACAAGGAGCTGAGCAAGCTGACCGCCGCGAACGTCCCGCAGCTGCCGCATGTCGTTGCGGAATGCGACGCCCTCGATGTCGTCGACAATGCGTGTCCCGTCCTGCACGGACTCGAGTATATGAACCAGCTGGAGCGCTCGTTTGCCGCTCTGGACGAGAAAGCGTACCCGCTCATTTCGCTGCTCACCGAGATCCGCGCGCTGCAAGCGCAGCTCGAGCAATGGTACGAAGAAGAGGCGGAATCGTAAAACCCGCTTTTTCCGGCGGGACCTGCACCGGATTCGCTCCTTCCCCATATCCTATAGGTAGAAGCACATCATGTGAAGAGACCTTGGAAAGGGGATGGAAGCTATGCCGCAGTGGCTTTGCCATCAGCTGGAGAAAGCGTTCCGCAAGCAGGATATTCGGCAAATTCGGCTGCTGAACGATTGCTGGTTCTTTTATCGAACCAAAATCACCGACTCGAAGGAGTCCGTTCATATATCCCGACCTTAACAACGCCCCGGGGAAACGTCCCCAGGGCGTTTTTTTCGCCAAGCCGGCAGCCGGCCGAATCAAGAGCTTTTGCCCGGATTTTTCATCGTCAATCCGACGCGGCCCTTTTTCAAATCGATGTTCAAAACCCATACCGTCACCGTATCGCCGACCGAAACGACGTCCATCGGATGCTTCACGAACGTATCGCTCAGTTGGGAAATATGGACGAGTCCGTCGTTTTTAATCCCGATGTCGACGAACGCGCCGAAATCGATCACATTGCGAACCGTTCCCTGCAATTGCATCCCCGGCGTCAAATCTTCGATCTGCAGGACGTCGGTGCGGAAAATCGGCGGCGGCAGCTCCTCGCGAGGATCGCGCCCGGGCTTCTGCAAGCTGTCCAATATGTCTCTCAGCGTCGGCACGCCGACGTTCAGCTTCACCGCCAACGTTTCCACGTCCGCATGCTGCAGCTTCGCCTTCAGCTCCGCGGAGCCGAGCGCGTCCAATTCGAGCCGCAGCTCGCGGAACAGACGGTCCACGACCTCGTACGACTCCGGATGGATCGGCGTATTGTCGAGCGGGCTGACCCCTTCGCTGACACGCAAAAAGCCGACGCACTGCTCGAACGTTTTCGCGCCGAGCCGGGGCACCTTTTGCAGCTGCTTGCGGTCCGTGAACTTGCCGTTTTCCTCGCGGTATTTTACGATATTTTTCGCTATCGTCGCGTTGATGCCCGATACATAAGACAGCAGCGACGGCGACGCCGTATTCAGATCGACGCCGACATGGTTGACCGCCGATTCGACGACCGCCTTCAGGCTCTCGTCCAAATGCTTCTGCGCCACGTCATGCTGGTATTGGCCGACTCCGATCGCCTTCGGCTCGATTTTCACCAGCTCCGCGAGCGGATCCTGCAACCGGCGCGCGATCGAAATCGCGCTGCGCTCCGCCACGTCCAGCGTCGGAAACTCCTCCGCCGCCAGCTTCGAGGCGGAATAAACGCTCGCCCCCGCTTCGCTGACGATCAAATATTGCAGCCCGCGTCCCTTCATTTTGCCGATCAGTCCCGCAATGAACTGCTCCGTCTCGCGGGAAGCGGTGCCGTTGCCGATGACGATCAGCTGCACGCCGTATTTCTCGATCGCGGCCTTCACCTTCGCTTCGGCTTCGGCGACCTTATTGTTCGGCGGCGTCGGGTAAACGACATCGATGTACAGCATTTTGCCCGTCTCGTCGACGACGGCCAGCTTGCAGCCGGTGCGGTAAGCGGGATCGACGCCCAGCACGACCTTTCCTTTAACGGGGGCCTGCAGCAGCAAATTCCGCAAATTTTCCGCGAAAATTTGAATCGCATGCTCCTCCGCCTTCTCGGTCAGCTCGCCCCGAACCTCGCGTTCGATCGATGGCGCAATCAGCCGCTTGTAGGCGTCCTCGATGACGAGCAGGAGCGTTTGCTTCGCCGCGGACTCGCCTTTGACGATTTGCTTCGCCATGTAATCGTGTATGCGCTCGACCGGGACGTCCAGCCGTACCTTCAGCACCTCTTCCCGCTCTCCGCGGTTGATGGCGAGCGTCCGGTGCGGCGGCAGCTTGCGAACGGGCTCCTGGTACGCATAGTACATTTCGTACACGGACTCCTGCTCGGCATCCTTCGCTTCCGTTACGACAATGCCCTGATCGTGCGTAAACCTGCGCACCCACGCCCGGATTTTCGCATCGTCGGCAATATTTTCGGCGATAATGTCCATGGCGCCCTGGATCGCCTCTTCGACCGAGCCGACCTGCTTCTCCGCATCGACGTATTTCGCCGCCTCCTGCTCCAGGGAGCCTTGCCGATGCTGCGCCAGGATCCATGCGGCGAGCGGCTCCAGCCCCCGCTCCTTGGCCACGCTGGCGCGTGTCTTCCGTTTTTGCCGGTACGGGCGGTACAAATCCTCCACTTCCTGCAGCTTGACCGCCTGCTCGATCGAAACGCGCAGCTCGTCCGTCAGCTTCCCCTGCTCGTCGATCAGCCGAACCACTTCCAGCTTGCGGTCCTCCAGGTTGCGCAAATATTGCAAACGCTCCTCGATATCGCGCAGCTGCGTCTCGTCCAGCTCGCCCGTCATCTCTTTCCGGTACCGGGCGATAAACGGAATCGTATTGCCTTCGTCGAGCAATTGGACCGAAGCGCGCACCTTGCCGAGCGGCAGCTCCAGCTCCTTGGCGACCTGCTTCAAAATGCGCTCCTGCCTTTGCGCCTTTTGCTCGTCGGTAAGCTCGTATTTGCCCGCTTCCGTTGCCCGGGCGGGTGCTTGTTTCGTTTCCAATTCGTTAGCCATGCCTTACCTCGCTTTTCGCTGTATTCGTCCGACAGCGGGTTTCGGAGCGTTCGGCGGCGCGTTGGTACGCGGCGATCGTTATGCCGTGCGCCCGATCCCGACCCTAAGGGCAATTATACCATACTCCCCCGAAGGCAAAACAAAAAACGAGGGCATCCCCTCGCTTTGTTCTGCCGCTTCTAAAATTCAATCAAGCCGACGCTCACTTGCAGCGCCTCGTCCACCTTCCGCATCGACTCGTCGTCCAGATGGGTGATTTTGTCGGTGAGCCTCTGCTTGTCGATCGTCCGGATTTGCTCCAGCAAAATGACCGAATCGCGGTCGAACCCGTGCGCCTCCGCATCGATTTCTACATGAGTCGGCAGCTTCGCTTTCTGAATTTGCGCGGTGATCGCCGCAACGATGACAGTCGGGCTGAATCGGTTTCCGATATCATTTTGAATAATGAGTACAGGCCGTACGCCGCCCTGTTCGGATCCCACGACAGGTGACAGATCCGCAAAAAATACATCGCCACGTTTCACAATCAAGCTCTACACCCCGCTAACTAAGCGATCGAGGGTACCGTCCGCATCTTCCTCCGCTTGAAAGGCCTCCGTTGCCATATGCAAATTGATTTTCGCCATTTCCAAATAACCGCGCTGCATCGATTCGCGCAAGTGCCGTTTCTTGCGTTCCATCAGGTACAATTTCATGGCCTGACGAATGAATTCGCTGCGATTGGAGTTTTCCTTCTCCACGATGCCGTCCACTTCCTGCAGCAAGTTATCCGGAAGACTGATCATGATCCTTTTCGTGTTATGCGCATTGGCCACCGATCTCGCACCCCCAAAACATTCCCAAACCGTTACTTCCATTATGCCGTTACTGAAGTCATTTTATACAAGACCAAGTATATGCTTGGGATATATCACGTATGTATATCCTTTTGCAAAATATTGTCCGTCGCGAAAAGCCCCAAAAAATCATAAAAAACGTTTCCCCCGAAGGCCGGAAGCGGCATCCCCGAGATTCCGCTTACAGCCGCAAGCAAAACGCCTTTTGGAGCGATCCCCCTAAAAGGTCCGTCTATATCTATTCGATACGGGTCCGGGTTTTCCTTCGCCCGTTTCGCAAAAAAACGCTGGAAAATGTTTCACATCGCAATGCGGACACCTGTCCCGTATTGCATGCAGACCGGTTCCCGCAAGACTTTGGCTGGGTTAGGTAAAGCTGCATTGAAGCTTAGTAAAGGGCGGCAGCTTATATTGCAAAATGCGAAATTGAAAAAAAGCTTTCGCGGGCTTTACGTGCCGGCGAGAAAGGCGCCGCCAATGTCCGACGACCAACAAATCTCCGCACACCTATTTTAAAAGTCGGCCCCCGAGCTTCTTCGATACGTACGCACTAAATGTCGATTTGTCCGAGACCTTCCCGTCTCTGGTCTCGAATTCTCTGCCTCGAGCCTTTAACGCACCAGAGGATTAACTACGCTAACGCGTTTACCGCCTCTCGTATAGACGCGGGGCACCCGATGCGACACCATGCACGTAATTTCGTAATTGACCGTACCGAGCAGCCGGGCCAGTTCTTCCGCGCTGACGACTTCGTCGCCTTGACGGCCCAGGATGACCACTTCCTCGTCCTTCGACGGGTCCGGGATCGAGCTCACGTTCGCCATGCATTGGTCCATGCAAATGCGCCCCACGATCGGCACCCTGCGACCGCGCACGAGCGCATGCGCTTTTTGCGACAGCATCCGGCTGTAGCCGTCCGCATAGCCGATCGGAAGCGTGGCGATCGTTTCTTCCCCTTCGGTTCTGTAAATGACGCCGTAGCTGATGCCGGAGCCCGCAGGAACCGTCTTAATATGCGACATCTTCGTTTTAATGCTCATGACCGGTTCCAAACGAATCCGCTCCCGGTTCACTTCCTCCGAAGGATACAGACCGTACATCGAAATGCCGAGACGAATCATATTGTACGACAGCTCGGGACAATCGATGCCCGTCGCGCTGTTTCCCGTATGCAAATATCGAAACGAAACGCCCTTTGCCCGAAAATAGGCCGCAATCCGTTCAAACTTGGCGTGCTGCGCCAGCGTATACGACTTATCCGCCTCGTCGGCGCTCGCAAAGTGCGTATACATCCCTTCCACGTCCAAAGCCGGGTGCCGAAGCGCCCGCTCCACGTAAGCAACGGCTTCTTCCTCCGTTTGCAGGCCGAGCCTTCCCATTCCCGTATCGATCTTGACATGCACCTTCAGCTTGCCGTCCCCGATCGTATCCAGCGCCGCCCACAGCTCGTCGTGGAATACGGTCAGCGTAATGTCGTGCTCCCGGGCCGGTCGTACGCCTTCCGGAGGCGTATAGCCAAGCACCAAGATCGGTGCGGTCACACCCGCCCGCCGCAGCTCCAAGCCTTCATCCAAAAACGCGACGCCGATATAATCGACACCGCAATCCATCGCTTCCTGCGCCACCTTCATCGCGCCGTGTCCGTAGGCGTCCGCCTTGACGACGGCCATCAGGCAAATATCCGCCGGGAGCGCCCGCCGAAACGCCTCGATATTGCTTCGCAGCGCATCAAGCGAAACCTCTACCCACGTCGGGCGATAAAACGTCTCCAAGCTGTTCACCTTCTTCTCCGAAGCAACTCCTCTCAGGCGGAGGCGCCATCTAAAACCCTTCATCTATGGTAATGCGCCCGTCGCCGACTGTCAATGAATAAACGGTCATAAATCGATCACCGTCTGCGGGAAAATAAAGGAAACACCCACGCGCTTGCCGTCTTTACGGTGCGGATGGGTGTTTCATTTCTACAATTATCGCCTAATTCGCCTTATCTCATTTACCGACTTGCCCTTGAACCGACTGCGCGATTTTAATCATTTCCGTATTCGTAGGCAAATCTCCGGAAGACAAACGGTATTCGATGCCGTCATACGTCCACGTCAACGTCCGCATCCCCTTCTCCTCGCCCGTTAAAATGCCCAGCGTATACCCAAGATCGACGATATCTCCCGTAAGCGAAGTAACCGTCTTGGCCTGCGGCATCGACTCAAGGAGCGTATAGTTATACGTTCCGGAGTAGCGGAACAGCACCGCTTTCTCGTCGCCCAGCTTCACTTCCTTCAAATCTTGCTTCTTCACGCCTTGAGGCATATAGCTCGGCTCGACGATGCCGAAGCTTTGCGCCGCTTGTGTTTTGCTATCGGTCGTACCGGCTTGCTGCGGCGAAGTTCCCGAGGAATCCGGCTTGACGGTTCCAGTCGCGGTTGCACCTTGTTTGGCAGCATCGCCTGCTTTGCCGCCGGTCGGCATCGTTTGCTGAACGTTCCAGCTCGTCATATTGCGCTGCATGTCGAAAGAATCTTTATCGAACTTTTTGCCGAATTCGAACTGCGAAAATTTCACCGACACCATGACATTGTTGTTCTCGTCCGATACTTGCACCTGTTTGGGCGCATAATCTTTCTTGCTCAGCCAAATTTTTTGCCGGGACAGCAGTCCGTTCTGGTAGTTGGCCGCGACATCGAACACGTAAGCATCTTTTTCTTCCGTAAAATGCCGTTCGTTATCGTTCACAATGCTTTGCACAAGCGACTGAAACAAATAAACTTGTCCGGAATTTTCCGGCCAATCGCTTTGGAAACGGAACATTTTATTCAAATGCGGCGTCAGCACGAACACGCCCTCATCGTTACGAAGCACGATCTGCGTAATATCCTTCGCCTCATTCGTGAGCGCAATCCGGTAATAGTGCGGATTTTTGTACCAAACATCCACATTATAATCCTGCGCCTGCTGTCCGGTTTGCAGCGTCATTTTGCCCGATCCTTGATAGCTGTCGAGCTTCCCGATCACATGATCCAAATCTTTGACAACCTGTTCCGCATTTTTCGTCCCACAACCGGCTGCAATCCATGCAACGCACATCACGATGGCCAGCATCCATGTGACCCGACGCATCTCATCAACCCCTCACACGAAATAATGATTACTTGTACATCTCTATGTGGGGGGGTGGACAAATATGCATTTGTAAAGCGTCTATTAATTTAGTGCAGTTAATGATATCATATCGCTGACAAAAGATCAGAAAAATTTGTTACTAAGGTGAATATATGCTTAAACTAAAGCAATGGACAAAAAACGACCTTCTGCTTGCACTACTGCTAATTTTAAGCTCCCGAATATTCTATATTTTTTTCGGAATCATTTTTAATATTTATAAAGGTAGTGACAAAAATTATTTCGATTTGATGAATCAGTGGGATGCTGGATGGTACTTTAGCATTTCTGAAAATGGATATGCCAAGGAACCAACCGGACATGCAAAAGGGGACGCGGCAAACTGGGCCTTTTTTCCTTTATATCCTTTAGGTATTCATTTTTTTTCACGTTTAGTTTCATTGCCGATACAACAATCCGGCGTCATACTCTCGACAATCTCACTGATTGTAGCTACATCGTATTTACTAAAATACGTCACAATAACCCGTAATCGAACTATTGCTGTCATAGCTGCTGTATTGATCACGTACGGACCGTATTCATTTTATTTTTCCTCGACTTATACAGAATCGCTTTTTGCAATGTTGATCATATTGACCCTCTATAATGCACAACAAAAACGTTGGTTGTTATGTGGATTGTTTGGCGCATTTTTATCAGCAACAAGACCAACTGGCGTTTTGATATTCATCCCTGTATTACTGGAGATCGTAATTCCCATTTTTAAAGAAAAAAGAAATATAGCTAACGTTTTTCTCGATTTAATCAAGGATAGCAAAATCCTATTCTCATTATTACTGATCCCCTCCGGTTTGTTTGCTTACATGACTTTTTTATACTTTCATGTAGGAGATGCATTCGCTTTCAGCCACGTCCAAATTGCATGGGACCGCGAAAACGGAAACCCATTTAAACTATTGTTGGACGGTCTTTTTCTAAAAGGGCTATACTCTAAATACGCTTCGATCTGGGGAATTGTCGCAATATCATTGTCTGTATATCTTTTTATTCGTAAAAAATTTGGCGAAGCCATATTGGGTTTTTTATGTATTATTATTCCTTTATTATCAAGTCTGCAATCCATACCTAGATATGTCGTAGGATGTATTGTCCTTACCATCGCTTTAAGCGAAATTATATGTCGTTTAACTAAATGGAGATGGGCAATAGTAGTTCTATTCTGTATCGTTAACGTCCCGCTCACATATCTTTGGTTTTCGGCAAGTCCGTATATGGCATAGGAGATTAAAGTCATGAAATCATTATTATTAAAAATCACTCTTTATTCTGCCGCATGTTTACTTTGCATCTGGTATGTTACGGTATTGTATTTGTCACAAAGACCCAATGTGAGTACAGAATACTATATGCACTACATTGCCAAAACATTAGTTGATTGGCCTGGAAACGGAGGGCTCCAGTATCAGATAGGAACTAAACTTTTTATGGGATCGAGAGCTACAACAAATGAAATAACCCCGGCTAAAAATCGTGGACGAGGTTGGTTGGCCCAGGAATACGATGGGCAGTGGGCTGATAATGATGCACAATTATTTTTTATTATTAATCAAAGTGCTTTTACCCATGATCTCCGGCTTGTCGTGGACGCTACCATTAAAGGCACTACTCGAAAAGTCAATGTTCTTATTAATGGAATGATGGTTGGTCAAATTAATTCAAATGGATCCAAGAATACTTATGAAATCAACATTCCGTATACAGTAATTAATAAATTTCCAATTGTATGCGTAGAATTTAAAATAAATGACGAAGTAGTCGATCCAGAACTGCTTATACATTGGGTCAGTATTAGCGCATCAAGAGGCCCCAATAACGGATCTATTCTGTGATATAATGAATAGAAAAGAATTTTTAATATTCTAAGGAGCCTTTTCATGAGTATTCAGGTTCATACAAATAATTCTTTGAAACCAGGACGACTTTTAATTGCCGAAGACATTGTAAGCTATAAAAAGAAAACGCACCGACTTGAATTTTTCTTAAATTTTATTTTTATCACTCTAGAGTATCTTTTTTACTTAATTAGCTTTTTATTCCTTTTTTATTTCAAGGTAATCCCTGATTACGACAATATAAATTTCGAAAATTGGTTAAGTAGTTTACTACAGATTCCGGTTATCGGTGAGTATGTGTTGCTACTAACAGTCATTTTCTCTATTTATACCGGGTTCCTTTATCAACGAGGAATGTTTAAGTGGAATCGTGACATCAAAATTGTTGAAGATACAATAATAGCTTGTAAGGCTGCCGCATTCTCTTTCTTAATTGCTTTGGGACTCTTCTTTTTTCTTAAAACAAGTATCATTTATTCTCGTATTCTGATCCTTTCCCTTGCCCTTTTGATGGTAGCATGCTTTCTCTTGACGAGAATGATAAGAATCGGAGCAATACGAGCTTTGCGGAACACCAAATATTATTGTAAAAATGTATTGATTATCGGAGCAGGCCGCGTCGGAGAACAAATTCGCAATAACTTGATCTCCAATAAAATATCAAGTTCCCGATTTATTGGTTTTCTGGATGACTACAAAAATGGCGATCAAGTTCTTGGCAAAATCAGCCATATTGAGGAACTTGTACAGAAGTATAAGATTCACGAGATGTATATTACCATTCCTTCGGAAAGAGGTATGATTAATAAGCTTATTACAAACGTACGAAAATACGATGTTCAAATAAAAATTATTCCAGAGATGTTTGAACTAGTAACTTCAAGCGTTTCGTTTGATCACGCATTCGATTATCCATGCATCGAAATCGTAAGGACACCGCTTCGCGGTATTAATTTATTTATGAAAAGAAGTGCTGATTTTATTTTGTCAGCTATTGGAATTGTTCTGATTTCACCATTACTGGTGATAATTGCATTGGCTATAAAGTTGGATTCTAAGGGACCAATTCTAATCAAACAAAAACGAATAGGTAAAAACGGTGCTCCTTTTTATATGCTTAAGTTTCGATCAATGGTTGAAAATGCGGAACAACTTAAGGCATCATTGGTAGAAAAGAACGAAGCAGTGGGGCCCGTATTTAAAATTAAAAACGATCCTCGTATAACACGAATTGGCCGTTTTATCAGGAAATATTCTTTAGACGAACTCCCCCAGCTTTTTAATGTACTTTTTGGCCAAATGAGTTTAGTTGGACCACGTCCACCATTGCCTAACGAAGTAGAGCAGTACTCAGATTATCAATGGAGAAGATTCGACGTTCGACCAGGAATAACCGGACTGTGGCAAGTAAGCGGTAGGAGTGATTTACCGTTCGATGAGTGGGTAAAACTTGATATTTACTATATCGAAAGATGGAGTTTATCTTTGGAGTTTAAAATAATTCTCAAGACGATACCAGTTGTCTTAAAGGGCGAAGGGGCCTATTAGTTTAACATTAAGTTTAATTCCAATTATCCCTAGGCAGCTCCCTCTTTTACAAAGAGAAGCTGCCTAGATTCCTGTTTTGACCATAATATTCGTATAGGGTCAAGCATCTTAAATAATTCCAATTCATATATCATAATAGCACATAACGATTTGTCGGTATTATTTGACTGTTTTACATCTTCTGACTTCAACTAAATTGTTCTTTTCTATTTTATTAGTAGCGAAGCAGAAGAATCATGGTGAACCCCAAAGATAGCGTAGTTCTAAGCTCCATAATCACCTATAAACGGTTTATACTGCTAAGCTAATTCGTCACGGAAAATCCGCCAAAATCTTCTCTTTCTAGGGATTGCATATGTGATTGAGAATGAATCTCAAGGTATATAACGAAGGGGAGTTTTGTCTTAAGGTTTATGTCAGACAATGAATGCATTGGGTTCAACCATTTTTTTCACATTGTATTGACTCCAAAGTCTATTATCTAACCTGGGCTTCACCTCTGAGCCAGTAGGGAATCCCAAGTAAATAATCTACTGGGATAAATTTCAGGAATCGTACCGCTAACTTTGTTTTTAGACTCAACTTCTCAGATTGTAATAAGTATGCAACCTGCTCATCCGATCTAATAGCTTTATATTTTACACTTATATTTACAAACGACGCTTTTAGGAGAGTGTATCTTAGTACACGCTTTGTAAATAAATTAATATGACCGGGAAATGTAGGGGGCTTTTTAAAGCCTCGAATAAAATCCTGAATCTCGGCCCTCCATTTCAAACCCGCTTCATTTGGAACTTCAATACATATAATAGAACCCGATGGCGAGATGCTTTGAAGAAAATTCAAATATTTCGTTGGGTAAGGAACATGTTCCAATACATTGTCCATCAAAAATAAAGCCTTTTTATTCAATGAAATAACCTCTTTAACCGCGTTCTCCAAGGAAACTAAGGGATCACCGGTAAAAACTTTAGTTCCTTGCCCCATCAAGTAGTCAGCAAATGTTGAATTAGGTTCAATGGCCATATAAGGTATACTAGGGTTTATTTCTCTAAGTTGTTTTGCAACAGAACCTAAACCAGCCCCAATTTCTACTACAATAAAATTTTCATTCCATTTAGATAATAGCCAGTTTGCTTTTTCCTTAGCGATTTTATCAAATATTCTACTGGACTCAATGTATCTTTTATAAACGTCATGCAGCGTATCACTTTCTCTTTCCAACTCACTTATATAGGACTTCAACCTTCCTCCATTGCAATTATTACACTTTACCCAAATTAAATTACTATATTGTATAATTTTTTTGTAGGTCGCTGCATTACTACAAAAGGGACATTCTTCATTCATTTAGTATTAACCTCTTTTCGATATTATGATAATTTTACAATCTATACTCAAAGTGGACCAAACAAAGTATTTAATACCAAACCACCCCATTTAAAGCGGTTAAATAAATTTAAGCAACTGCTATTCATAATAGTGGTGTAAGTGCTAGGATCCCTGGTGCCTTATTCCAATTACTACCCAAGATGCCAACTCTCATTTAATAATTTTACTTATCAGAATTTTATATTTATCTATTGCGCTTTCGATCCCATAGCATTTTTCTACCAGATGCCTTTCTTTTATATATTTCCTCTTATTTGATGCCACTTTAATTATTCCCTGAGCTAGACTCGATACGTTACCTGGTTCTATTAATTCACCCATACCTGTGTTTTTAACTACTTCTCTAACTCCTGCAATATTTGAAGCAACCACAGGGGCTCCACTTAACATAGCTTCAACTTGGACCATTCCGAATGCTTCGAGCGAATTAATACTTGGTAAAATAAATACATCAATAGAGTTATAGAACTCTATAAGTTCATCCTCTTTAAGTTTTCCAACGAATTTAATATAGCTTTCATCCCATGCCAAACTTTTTTTCAACTTCCTGTAAATGCTTCCGCCTGCAATCCCCTCGTAATCACCAACAATTATAACTTCAAGATTCGGAAATCTTTCTCTAACTAAAGGCGCAGCTTTAATTAGTACGTCTATCCCTTTTTCTTCGACAATCCTACCACAAAATCCAATAATAATATTACTTTCATCAATGGTATTCTTATTTTTATTTTTAAGTTTTTTGTAAAAAGATGAAAAAGGGTGTATCTGTTCCCATTTCGATCTGAACTTTGGAAGTATTCTTGAATTTTCAGCATAATCATAACTTCCTACTACAATTTTTTTAGCCCTAAATAAACAAAAAAAAGAAGATATATCCATGATTCGAACCATCAAATTGTTAAATAGTGAATGGGGTAAATTAATATCACAATGATAAGTTACAACAATTTTCTTCCGATTAGTAAGCCATGCAAAAAGGCCGGCTTCAACCATCGGTAAATGCAAATTAACTATATCCATTTCTTTTTGTAATCCAATAAATTTATATATGAAAGATGGACTAATATAACCCTTACTTATTTTAGAAACGATACTGGCTCTAATAACAGTAACTCCATTAACTATCTCTGTATCTTCAAGATCTTCAATATGTTTCCCCGTTAGTACAGTTACGTTATGTTCCTTTGCTAACTCTTCAGCTAAAGCTCTTGCATATTCTGATAAACCACTTATATATGGCCAGTAGTAATTAAGCACAATAAGTATTTTCATTTTTTTCATCCTCTAGCAATTGTAGTATTACACAGTTCCCTCATAAAAAAGCCGTAAAATCATTAATCAATCTAAATATAGTATGACTAATGTAGCAACAACATATAGAAATACGGTCAGCAAAATGTGCTTATCCTGTAATAGAAGCTTTTCTGGTGCCCCTCCTTTGCCCTCCACATGAATGATATATAAATATCTGAATATCCCATAAATAACTAGAGGTATCGTCCACATTAAATATAAAGAGTGCCCAGAAGTAAAAGTAAATATCGCATAACATATAATTGTCGCTGTTGTTACAATTCCGGTAAACTGATCCAACAATGTAATCGTATAACTATCAAGCACCTTCCTGTGTATGCCTTTGTTTTGTTGTAATAACACTAACTCATGCCTTCTCTTTCCAACTGCTAGAAACAAGGCAAGCAATAAAGTACATAATAAAAACCACGGAGTAAATTGGACATTAATTACTAATCCCCCGCCAATAGCTCGTAAAACAAAGCCAGACGCAATTACCATAATGTCGAGTATAACGATATGCTTTAATTTGAAGGAATAGGCGATATTAATTAAAAAATAAAGAAAAATCAATAAGCCAAATAACATTTTTAGATAAAAACCAACAGCAATCGACAAAGTTAAAAGTACCATCCCAAATATTAATGTCATAACGGGATTTAAGGCGCCAGAAGCCATTGGACGATACCGTTTTTCAGGATGGAGCCGGTCAGCCTCCCGATCAACATAGTCATTAACTATATATACACAACCTGAAACTAAACAAAAAAGAATGAAGGCTACTATAGTTTTTAAAGTGCCTTCCAAATTAAATAGATTTTCTGAGAAGAATAGAGCAGCAAAAACCAACAAATTTTTCGTCCATTGTTTCGGTCTAAGTTGTTTAATTAGAAGAGTTATTATGTTTGAGTTCTTTTGTATATTAGCAGGCTCGAGTTTGGCAATGTCAGAGTTGAAATTGTTCACAAATTTTCCCCAACTTTCTCGAAACATTCTATATGATCACTTATTTTTAAAGATAATAAACTTTGATAAAATAAAATTCAGTCCAATGACCAACACACTAGCAATTATTTTTGATAGCATAATAGGTAATAGAAAAAATTCGATAAATAAGGTTAACAATATACTATCCAAAATAAGTGTAGTTATTCTCATAATAATAAACAAGCAGAATTCTTTAAAAATGATATATATTCCTGCAGAAATGTTTTTAAAAATATAATATTTATTGATTATGAAGAATAAAAGGGTAGCAATTAAATATGATATAACATTACTTGCAAGGTAACCTAAAGAAAATTTCAATAATAAGTAAAACAATATAAAATTTATGCTAGATATCAATATCCCGGTAGCTACATATTTCAATGTCTCAATTATATTTTTGGAGGATATATATCTCTTTATCACAATTTTTGATCCTCTTCACTTTGATTTTTTAAAATATTAATAGTGATCCTAGGTATCCAAGAATTGCTCCCACCATCAATCCTCCAATCACCTCGAATATGTTATGCCCTTGCTGCTCTCTAAGTTTATTAAAATCTTTTATATCTTTGTTCATAAAATTAATTATAGTTGCATGTTTACCTAAAGATCGTCTAATCCCCGTCGCATCAATAATAACAATCATCAAAAGAGCAACCGAAACTGAAAATGTACTCGTAAAACCTTCACTGAATAGTATAAGAAAAGTAACAGATGAGACGACACTGGTATGAGTACTAGGAAATCCTCCATTCCCGACTTTCTTCAATGCTTCAGAGCCATTTTTGAAGTAATTAATCAAAAATTTGATAGTCCCGGAAACTATCCAAGATAGAATTGGGATGACAAGATATAGTATATTCATTTAAATTCCTCTTGACTGGTTCAATATAGATATTCGACTGCCCGACATTCTTAAAAAACATATTCGAGCAGCCGTGAAAATGCAATTTGTGCCAGTACTAGTATATTTCGATTTCCTGAAACGCTAGTCCTAGGACCATTTCTGATGTTGATTGTGCCGGTAAATCCTTCAATACAAATTTGACTTGATTCTTTTGGGTGAAGTTTATTGGTTTCGACTCATAATGTCTCTCATTACTATTTATATTTAATTCATCAATAGTTTGACCGTTCACAATTATTTGCAAAGTTGCACTAGTTTTATTTGGTGGTAAATAAGCCTTAAATCTTAATCTTCCTATTGATTCGTTCCTACAGCTAACTTCAATGGATGCCTCTTTAGAAATCCAGCGAGCAGGTAGATTGTCCCATATAATGTCATAATGCGGCCATCCTTCAGAAAGTTTGATATCATAATTGGTTTGGCCATTAATTTTGAAAATATTAATTGCCCCGTTACTATAGATGACTTCATTTTTTTCCTTGATGATATCATTTCGTCTTTTTATTACATAAGAAACCGGTTGATCTTTTATTCCTTCAATTGAGTTATCCTTTACTTGCAAAAAGAAATCACTAGGGTTATTGAATATGACTTTATTATCTTTTAAGTAGTATGCAATTATATGCTGCTGATTAATATCAAACCCATCCACTTGTATAATATCATTCTTACTTATTGTACGAGATATATCTTTAAGATCGTAGAATTCTTCTGTTAAATAAGAAGAAGAATTTATATAAGCTCTCTCATGCAGTATTATATTCTTTATATTTATGCCTACAATCATGCACAATATTATGCAACCTATTATCAGTAAAGGTCTGTATTTAAATTTTACAAATAGCTGATATATACCGAATGCTAATAAAAAGGCAAAAATCCAATAGCTATAATATAAATTTTTTAGAAAGTGGTTATCAGCATTATGAAGCACATTAATAAATACAAATAAGTAAAAGAAAATGAAAGGGGCAAGAAATATTAGAATATCTTTTCTCAAGGTTATAGCACCTATAATAAGCAATACAACAAGAATACTTGCTATAAAATATTGAAGCGCAGTTGGTTGAGCATAAGAACCTTCATGAAAACCAAACATCATTAAGATTCTTTGTATGATAGTCATGAATTGTTCTGTATCATTAGTAGTAGTAACAATATTAGCAATTAATAAATTATATTTAAATGTGATATAGGATGAAATAGGGTTAAATAATATTGTTCCTACAGACATAATCAGTCCATAAGCTATTATTCTCTTTACATTTTTAAAGTCTGAAAGAACTTTATATAAAACTAATAAACATACCGGTATAATGACATATGCAGTAAATTCACTGTAAACCGAAAGCATTCCACTAAAAATAATAGAAAAGTAAAATATATACCTTCTATTCATTTCAAATAGCACTTTATAAGCCAACCCAATACTCATAATTATGAAAGCTATTCCTGCTGTTTGAGGCACCATATGGTGTGATAAAGTTGAAAATATAGTAAAACTTAATGCCATTAAGCCGCAATAAAAATACGCTAATTTCCTCGGTAATTTGAACACATAAAAGCAAAGAAAATAACACGCAAAAATTATTAATAGATAATAGAAAGCTGCCGATATAAAAAAAGTATTAAAAGGATTTACTTGAAAAACAGAATTTGGCATAATACCAAAAAAATCCGTTCCGACTCTGGAGAATCTAGAAAAGTGCAACGCTGCGCTCATGTAAAAAGGTTGAATCATAGAATACGTTGGTGATGTAAAATAACTATTATTTTTTAGCCATTCTTGTATAGAACTATAATAAGCAATATCGCCACCACCGTACATGGTTGGTAATCCTATGTTAAATGAAGGATATAAAATAAAAAAAACTGGCAACATACATATCGATATTACAATTAACTTTTCATTAGATATCGGATTTTTTTTAATTACCATTATTAATATTAATAAAGATATAACCATTATATATGTCAAGATAATTGATATTAATTTAGAACTTATGAATGGATTGGTGTTTTGTAGGATCGTTATAAGTGCTGCCATGCCGAGAAAAGGGTACAAAAAAAACTCCTCTTCACTCTCTATGCTAGTTAATTTGTTTAAAAACTTAAATCTTTCGGATAATTTATTACCGACGTACTTATACAACGAAACTATCAAATATCCTGCAGTAAAGCTTATTAAAATAAAATAAATTAATATACCTAGAGTGTTAAACATCAAAATTTTACTCCTTATTAAACTAATATCGCTTTATATTGACAAACTACTTATTATTTTAGATATACTAGTGTTTTAGACAATTCATAAATATCCTCTTCATTCTTTTTATTGGATATATATTCTATAAGATCTTTTAATACTTGTTCAGTTAGATATGATTGACGGTTACTTATAATACAATCAACGTATTGTTTTGTAATTTTTTCAATATCTAGATTATTTTTTGCATATTGCCTTGCATTTTCACCAAGCTCTTTGATTTTTTCTGGATTAACTACCAGTTCTTTTAATTTTTGATAAACCAAACTAATTTCTTCTTCCAGAGTTAAGTTTTCTGGAGATTTAATTTTAATACAACAATGATCAGGTATTTCCTTGAAGCTTCCAATATCAGAAATCAAAACACATTTCCCTTTTGCTAAAATTCTCATAAGACTTCCCGATGTTTCACCGTTATAAGGAAACCTCAAATTCATACAAATATCTGTAGCTTCCATGTATTCTTCAAATGAATCTAATTCAGTATATCCGGTTACTACTACTTTATTTTTTAAATCATTATTCTTTAAATACTGCTCCAGTTCATCCTTAATACCCGTACTGGAAGAAGGTTGTCCTACTAAATACAATAATACATTGTCGTGATTTTCCGACAGTTTTTTGAACGCTTTAACGATGGGCATTATCCTCTTCGTTTCATGAATGTGGCCGAAGGCAGATAGAATGATTTTGTTTTCATCTATTTTATATTTTTTACGGATCTCTTTTAAATCAGGGATTTCTTTAATTTCAGCGTAATGCAATATTTTTCGCACACTTCTCTGGATATTTTTTTCCAATAAGAGTTTCTTGGCATAGTCGCTATGAACAATTATTTTTTTGGCATAATTAATGACGACTCCATTAGTTGGAAGTTCGAATATTTTTGGATGAGATCTTCCCATTCTGAGTTCGTTAATATAATGATCAACGAAATCATTCGGATAATCTTCATACAAAAATCGTTTATATTTTTCCATATCGCCGGTTGCTGCAGTTATATGATACAGCAAACCATGCAAATTATAATCATGCAGCACAAGAGTTCCAGAAGTGGTTTTGATATAATCTAACATATAGGCATGAAATTCGCTATTCCCCATCTGGAATATTACATCATCGTATTCGTATTTTTGAGAATAGAACGAAGTATGTTCATATACGGAAATGTTATGAGCAAATTCACACTCAGGAGTGTAGTTTTTATCAATATAGACATCAATGTCAAAAAAATTTGAGAGCCCATTTATGATATCAAAACTATAGTCCGCGATACCTGATTGTAAAGGTGGCAAAGGAGTGAAGAAGGCAATCTTCTTTTTTTTATTTTCAATTTTATTTACTTTCATAGGTTTAATGGCATTAATGGCATTAATGGCATTCAATGTACTCAAAGAAACATTGTTCCAATTAAATTGTTTAACACGTTCATATCCTTCTTCTTTCAATTTATTAAGATCTGTATTTTCAAGTATCTCTACTAGCCCCCTGGTAATATCATTGATATCAAAAGGATCAACTAGAACCGCTGCTCCTGAAGCTATTTCGCCTAGACTCGAATTGTTTGAAGTCAATACTGGTGTTCCGCATGCCATGGCCTCTACAACCGGCAATCCAAAGCCTTCATACTGAGAAGGAAATGCAACAATATGCGCAAGATTATAAAGTTTCACAAGATGATCCAATGGCACAAAATTAGTAAGTATAATCCGGTCTCTAACATTATGTTTACTTGCTATGTTATAGTAGCGCTCCATCGATTCTCTACTTAACTTGCAAGCAATAACCAGCTGGTATTGATCAATTAGTCGTCTAGGCATTTTAGAAAAGGCCGTGATTAGACCGCCAATATTCTTACGATCGTCGTCCCCCCCAGTACACATAATAAATTGGTCTTTGATACTATAGGTTTGTTTAATTTCATCTAAATCATCTTCGGATATCTCGATTTTTTTATAGCATTCATCTGTTCCCGCATATATAACATCAATTTTTTCTGGATCTATATGAATATGGTGAACAACATCAACTTTCGCACTTTTTGAAATAGCCAATAGCTTGTTTATTTTCTTTAAATTGCTTATATGGCCCATATACTGGTTGTATGTGAATTTGTCAGCAAGATATCTATTTTTAAAAACGTAAGGTATTATATCGTATAATGTAGCAATCGTCGTAACATCCTCGAACCAATCCATGTTATACGAAATTAGAGCGTCAAACGGCGAAGTGAAATAATATATTTCAATATCATGTTCTTTAATGAATTTTTTAATCAATTCGCCAAAAAGCTCCGAAAACGATTTATCTTTACCAAGAAATCCTCCTTTCCCCAAATAAAAATAATGTTCGCTTACATTGTCAGAATAATTTAGTAGTGATTTAAGGTCTATATCCTCATAAAAATTCAACAGAAAATATCTATTACTTTTATCCAATTCAAATAATTTCTTCAACTGACTTGTACTATAATTACCGATACCTCTATTTTTAGAGTCCGGTCCAAGAATAGCCAAAACATCAATTGCTATATTCATTCTCTTTATTCCTTTCGTTCATATATCTTTTGTCTAGAAAAATCGAATTAATTCCAGTAAAAGCATATTCATCATAACCCATGCTATTCAGAAATTCTTTAATTGCTGCATTCTTTGTATTGTAATTCAAATTAATATCATATTTGATCATTTCGGTTACAACAATGAGTGGTCTATAATTAACAAAATCGATTGATTTTAAAACCTCCATGTCTTTGCCTTCGATATCTATCGAAAGAATTGTAGGAGATTTACCAAGATATTGCTTTACAATTGTGTTATATGATATGGTTTCTATAACCTTTTTGTCGATTATTTTTAAACTAGGATTAATTTCACAAAACTTTACCGCAGCTTCATAATCAGGTGTGCTTAGTCCATCCCCATTCAATATATAAAATTCAATTTTATTATCATCTACAACATCTACACATTTATTAACGATTATATCTCTGTGCCGGTAAAACTTAAGTTCCGGAATAAGGACAGAATTAGCTTCTACTAGAACACCCTTTGCACCTTTTTTATAGAAAAAATACGTATTACTTAGTTCTTTTGCATGATTAGCGCCAAGATCTATATAACTAACTTCCTCAAAAGGAATTCCAAGTACATGTATGATATATGCTATTATACTGTCCTCTCCGGATTGCGCGAATGTATTTTTTTCAAAGAAACTGCTGCTTTCACTATCCCCGCTGAAAATATCCATTTCTTCAATCTTATTTACAAAAAGGGTATTTTGATTATTATATTCTTCTTGTAAGCTTTGTTTTTTTTCAATTAAAGCGATCCTATCTTCAAATTGTCGGTTCATATCATTTATTTTTTCTATAAAGCGTTCATGTAACTCTTGCTTGATTTCGGAAAGTGCTTCGTGATATTCTTGCTTGCGCACAAATTGTGGAAGTTCAGCAACAATTTGATTGTGTTCTTGTTCTTGAACATATTTCGAAAACTCGTTATCAAGCTTTATTTGCTTTTGTTGCAATTCTTGCGTAGTTTGAACAAATTGCTCAACCATTCCAGTTTTACTTAAAAGCTCTGAAGCTAACTCTGTCAACCTTCCGATTGCCGGTGTTACCGCGTTATTAAATTCTGTTTGTTGAATAGTAACAGGCTCAAGGTACCATTTTAATAGTTTTCTTACAACCTTCTTACCAAAAACTATTAACGGTCCTGTTATTTTTCGATGGGAAAACAAGTATCTGTAAGCATGATTTTCTCTTGTTTTCAACATAGTATTAATGAACCGATGAAGTTCTGATAGATATTGATGGTGTCTCTCCGCGGATGGTACTTGGTTAACATCAATAACTTCGGTATCTTTCAGGCTTTCCTTTAATTTATTAAAAATTACTTCGTGTTCAATACTTTGAAACTGCTGGCTCATAAGCTCGCCCCTATCAGTATGATAGACTTACCTAACTTCCCAGTTATAATCTATAGAAAAGAATCCTACCGCTTTATCATTTGATACAACTGAGAAATCCATATAAAATTTTATAAAGTCTAAAGCTCTGTGATCTCCATCGACAACTGCGACATTAAGTTTGTAATTGCCTGTTAAAAGACTACATTGCTTTATTTTGAACTTAATAGTTCCTGTTTGATCTATGTTATTTAATTTCATTTTTCCAATTTGTGTATTATTTCCATAAAGAAGAATCTTATCAGACGAATAAAATCCCATTCCAAAAATATACTCTTTTTGCGGCACGTTAACTTTATAATCTATTTCAATGACAACTGCTTCGCCAGCAGAAATAACATTGGTGGGTTCACCTTTATGATTTATTATTCTTGCTTCTGTAATAATTACTTCCTTGGAGCCCCATCTTACATCTTCTGAAAATTGAATATTTTCTTGAGAAATCATCGAATCTAAAGCTGCATCGACCTTTTCACTATCGTGGCTATTGCTATTTGTCATTTCTTCTAGATATTCTTGTTGCCTTTGTTCAACAAATTTTTTATGCATATGCTGAGTATATAGATTCACAATTCTATCCGGTTCACCTTGTTCTATAATGTGGCCTTGATCCATCCATACTACCTTATCGCAAATTTTCTCTATTGTCCCTAAGTCATGTGCAACTATAACAATGGTTGCTCCACTTGCTTTAAAACCTTCGATTTTGTCGAAACATTTTTTTTGAAAGTTAGCGTCTCCTACAGATAAAATTTCATCAATCAAGAGAATTTCAGGGTTTACATTAATGGCAACAGAGAACGCTAATCGCATATACATCCCTGATGAATACGTTCTTACCGGATTTTCAATAAAATGACCCAATTCAGAAAATTGAATGATTTCATCAATTTTCGAATCTATTTCTTTCCGCGATAATCCAAATATCGAAGCATTAATATAAATGTTCTCCCTACCCGTAAAATCAGGATGGAAGCCTGCACCTAGTTCAATTAGGCTTGAAATCCTACCTCTAACGTCGATATGACCGCTATCAGGGTATAAGATTTTTGTTATGAGTTTCAAGAGTGTACTTTTGCCACATCCATTATGACCGATTAATCCTACCGTTTCGCCCTTCTTAATATCCAAACTAACATCACGAAGGGCAAAGAAGTCACTATATTCGTTACTTCGTAACTTCAAAAACTTTTCTTTCAAAGTTACTGGTTTATCGCGATAAATTTTAAATGACTTACTAACATTTTTTATAGATATTACATTTTGATCATTCATTACAGATCCTCCGCGAAGGTCTTTTCACTTTTAGTAAAAATAAGCACCCCTATTAGTAATAATGCTACACCAACTAATACAGAGTACGCTAATAGGCCCCAATTAGGCTGAGTCCCATAAAGAAGAACATTTCTAAAAGATTCAATAATTGGAACCATTGGGTTATATCGAATTAGTTGAGCAATGTGTTCAGGAAAAATACTGATAGGAAAGACAATCGGGGTTAAATAGAACCAAACAAAAGTTACCACCCCTACAATATGCTCTAGGTCTCTAAACTTAACGTAGAGCGCGGATAATATAAAAGCCAGACCTACAATAAAGATAAACTCTATCAATATAATGATAGGAAGCCAAAAGACATTAAGCGTCAAATGAACTCCTGTCAGTAAAAGGGCTGCAAAAACGATAACTAAACCATAAATATAGTTCATAAGGTTAGTGCAGACGACTGATAGAGGAAGAATTATTCTCGGAAAATAGATTTTTTTTACTAAATTCGCTCCTGCTGTTATGCTTGTTGTCGCCCCTTGAACGGATGAAGTAAAAAAAATCCATGGCAATAAAGCAACAAAGAGAAACATTGGGTAGTTTTCCTGTTGTACTCTTAATAAGTAAGGAAATACAATAGAGTAAACAATCAATTGCAGTAATGGGTTAATAAATGTCCATAAAAAACCGAGAAACGACCCTTTATATCTTGAACGCAAATCTCTGCGAACTGTGTTAACCAGCATCTGTCTGTAACTAATCAGTTCTTTCAAATTATCCAACATAATAGTTTCCTTACCACCGATCTAATATGTCATTTATAAAGTATACTTTTCCAATAGAGGTATACATCTTTCAGACTGGTTTCTAGCGGGATGATAGGCTCCCAGCCAGTTGTATGGACTAATTTATTATTAGAGCCATAATATTCTTTAACATCGTTTGGCCTTAATTTCTTTTCATCAACTTTAATTTCAATCGATCTTGATGAGTACGACACAAGTGTATTAAGAATCGTTTGTATTGATATACTTGCTCCTGAACATATATTGTAGATATGTCCGGACTCACCCTTTTCGTATAATAATCGATATGCATTTACTATATCTCTTACATCAGTAAAATCTCGTTTGCTGCTTAAATCCCCTACATACAAGGTTGGTTCAGCATTACCATGTTCAATATCTACTATTTGTTTTGCAAAATCGCTTGTAACAAATCCCAGCGTTTGTCCAGGGCCTAAATGATTAAAGGCTCTAGTGTGAATAATATTTAATCCGTGGAATTTGCTGAAGTAGGTAATTACTTGGCTAACAGCAAGCTTAGAATGTCCATAAGGGTTCATTGGATTAGCTACTTCTTCCTCTAAAATAGGAAGGTTTCTAACTAATCCGTACTCTTCAGACGATCCTGAAGAAATTATCTTTACATTATTTTTAAACGAACAGCTCTTTATTGCTTCAAATAACCCGATAGCATCCATTACATTAGATTGATATGTTTCTTGAATGTGATCCCATGAATATTTTACCGAACTTTGTCCGGATAAATGAAATATAGCATTTGGTTTTAGCTCCTCTAATACATCTACAATTTTACGAGGTTGCGAAAAATCTAGTTCAACGATTTTTTCACCTGAAGAAATTCGGGTGGAACACTTACGCGTTCCACCCCATACTTCATATCCGTTTTCTATTAAATTTTGCTCGAGATGACGCCCTACAAAGCCAGTAACCCCAGTTATTAGAGCTCTCATTGGAAATGCTCCTTTAATTTTTAATTCTAAGTGTATTTCGGGCTAAATCGCTATCAACCATCATCTTAACCAATTGTTCAAATCCTACTTCAAGTCTCCATCCAAGCTTTTGCTTTGCTTTCGAGCAGTCGCCTAATAACAAATCCACTTCAGCAGGGCGGACAAATTTAGGGTCAATAACTACATAATCTTTCCAATTTAAGCCAACGTGTGAGAAGGCGATATCGACAAGTTCTTCAACAGTGTGCGTCTCCCCGGTAGATATAATAAAATCATCCGCTTTTTCTTGTTGAAGCATTAGCCACATAGCCTTTACATAATCTCCCGCAAAGCCCCAGTCACGTTTAGCATCAAGATTCCCCATACGAAGCTCTGATTGTAGTCCCAATTTTATTTTTGCTACTGTATCAGTTACTTTTCTGGTCACAAACTCAACTCCGCGACGCGGAGACTCATGATTAAACAAAATACCGGAACATGCAAACATATCGTAGCTTTCTCGGTAATTTACAGTAATCCAATGTCCATATACTTTAGCTACGCCGTACGGGCTCCGGGGATAAAATGGAGTTGTTTCTTTCTGAGGCGTTTCAACCACTTTTCCAAACATTTCGCTGCTGGAGGCCTGATAAAACTTTGCATCCGGCTTCATTAACTTTACAGCTTCAAGCATATTTGTGACCCCGATAGCTGTCAACTGACCTGTTAGCACTGGCTGCCCCCAGGAAGTGCCGACAAACGATTGTGCAGCAAGGTTATAAACTTCATCAGGATTGGATTGTTTCACCGCTTGAAGCAAAGAACCTTGATCTAACAAATCTCCTTCAATAAATTCGATTTCGTTAACGAGATGTTCGATATTTTCTAAAATTGGCGAGCTTGTCCTTCTTCTCAGACCATATACTTTATATCCTTTTTCAAGAAGAAGTTCAGCCAAATAGGAGCCATCTTGACCCGTAATGCCTGTAATCAATGCTTTCTTTACCATTTCCAAACTCCTCTGCTAAATTAATAGAGTTATATAAAGTTATAAGTATTTCTCCATCTTCTGTTCACGTAATTCTTTAAGCAGTAATTTGACTTCTTGCGCTTTGTCTTTAGAACATATTAAAGTAACATCTTCGGTATCGATTATAATAAGATCTTCAATACCTAGTGTAGCAATTAGTTTTCCATTACTTTCGATAATGCATCTTTTCGTATCCAAATTTAAAATATTGCCTTTAATTACATTGCCATTATCGTCTCGTTCGTTAATTCGATCCAATGCTGTCCAACTTCCAACATCATCCCAACCAAATACACAAGGAATAACATATATATTATTGGCCTTCTCCATAATACCGTAATCGATCGATTGATCCGGCATTTTTATAAATTCTTTCTTAACGATCTCTTCTCTGTTCGAATTTTTGAAGGCCGACTTCATTGTTTCCAATACATCGTGCATATCAGGCATCAAATCTTTAATGTATTGTCTAATAACACTTGTTTTCCATACAAATATACCGCTATTCCAATAATAATTTCCTAGTTCTAAGTACGACTTTGCTCTTTCATAGTCTGGTTTTTCCACAAATTTATTTACCCTAAATACTTCCATTTGGTTTAATTCAATCATTTCCTTGCTGCTTTCGATATAACCATATCCTGTTTCCGGATATGTAGGCTTTATACCAAGCGTAACTAAGTTATTGTCTTTCTGTGCGACTTGAACCGCTGTTTTGATAATCCTCGTAAATCCATCTTCATTTTCGATAATATGGTCAGATGGCAGCACTACCATCGTGCTTTGCGGAAATTTTTCTTCGATAATAATAGAGGCCAAGCCAATACAAGGAGCCGTGTTTCTTCCAATGGGCTCTATTATAATGTTGTCTAAGGGCAAATTTGGTAGTTGGGCTCGAATAAGTTCCGCGTAAAGTTCGTTCGTTACAATAAAAATATGAGTAATATCAATCATTCTTTCAAGTCTGGATACAGTCTGTTGGATCATAGATTTTGATCCAGAGATGTTTAAAAATTGTTTTGGTAAGTTTGTTCTACTTTTGGGCCAAAATCTTTCGCCTTTTCCACCTGCCATAATAACTGCTGTAACTGTCACAAAAATAACCTCCAGTGAAAATTCAACACTTTATTTATGTTTTTTATTAGTATTTTTCTGTAATTGATTGAATTTATAGTACACTAAAGGAAAGGCAAAGATAGGAAACTACTCTTTCGTCTATATCTGTTATAATCATAACAAGAGTTATCCTCACTTCAACCGCTTAATATTTACCAGACTCGACGGATCTTCGTATTGCATGTTTAGAACGGAAACCATCATTAGTTATTTTAGCAGATGTACTGAGCTAAGTGTGATTAATTTTCCTATTTTGTCTAAAAACCAATAATTTTGTTGTAGATAAACTAAATAATGCGAGGAGTTTGTCGAGTGAACATTTTTCTTGATGCCCAACCTTTGCTAGGAAGCAAATCCGGAGTTGCTCGATATATCGACTGCCTTTATAGCGAATTGAGTACGCACCATAACTCAAATGTATACTTAGCATTCAATAGAATTATTAAAGGAATTAATTTGACTGATATCACTGACAGGAAGCCAGGTCGGATAATTAACCAAAGGTATCCCTATAAAGTAATAAGAAGGTTATTAAATCCAAATTTCCTATATGATTTCCCTTATGATTTTTTCAAGTTTAAAAAAGCGGACATTTTCCATGGAACGAACTTTACACATAATGCAACCAGAAAAGGTAAGAGTATTATAACGATTCATGACTTGGCTTTTCTAAGATTCCCTGAAACTACTAGTGAAAAAATCTATAAGCATCATAGCAAATGGGTACCTTATAGCGCTCGCAAATGTGACCATATCATCGCAGTGTCTGAACAAACAAAAAATGACATCGTAGAGTTACTTCGAGTTCCGGAATATAAAATTTCTACCATTTACTCTGCTGCGGATACACGTTTCTTTAAATTACCGGAACCGCAGTACTTTCCCGTTATTCAACACTATCAGCTACCCGAGCGATACATTTTATTCGTAGGCACAGTGGAACCAAGAAAAAATTTGCTCGGCCTTTTGAAATCTTACTTAATCTTCAGGAAAAATTCAGCTCTGTCTGATAAACTCGTTATAGTCGGAGCCAAAGGCTGGAAATACTCGCCTATCTTTGATTTTATAAAGGAAAACAATCTTGAGTCGGAAGTCATATTTACGGGCTATATAGAGGACGAACATTTGCCGGCCATTTATAATGGAGCCACACTTTTTGTAATGCCCTCGATCTATGAAGGATTCGGGATACCGATTCTGGAAGCAATGGGCTGTGGCGTTCCCGTTATTGGATCCAACGTCTCTTCTATACCCGAAGTTATCGACTCATTCGGGGTAATGGTTTCACCTACCGACTATGAAGGATGGGCCGCTGAAATACATCGATTCTTAAGCGACGAGTCTTTACGAAATAAGTACTCTAAGCTTTCCTTAGAACGTGCCAGCCACTTCTCGTGGAAACGAACGGCCGAAGCAACCAAGCAAGTTTATATAGATGTTTTGAATTCCAACTTACCGGTAAGTAAGGGGCTATCTTATGAAAATAGCGTTAGTGCACGATTACCTCAATCAGTACGGGGGAGCGGAACGAGTACTTGAAGTTTTTATGGAGATGTTTCCGGATGCTCCGGTATATACCCTTATAGCGAATTTATCAAAGATGCCTGAAAGATTCAAAGAAGCCGATATTCGCACATCTTTTATACAAAGCATTCCTTTTTCTAAAAATCATTATAAAAAAATGCTGGGTCTGTTCCCTATAGCCGTCGAGCAGATGGATTTAAGAAATTACGATCTTGTCCTTAGTTCATCCAGCGCGTTTGTCAAAGGCGTCCTTACAACGCCGTCACAAATTCACGTATGTTACTGTCACACGCCGATGCGATATGTTTGGGATCTGTACCATCAGTACATGCAAGAAATCACAAATCCTGTTTTCTCAAGAGTGTTGCCGTACATCCTGCACAAGGTCCGAATTTGGGACCAAGTCAGCTCCCAAAGACCGGATTATTATATTAGCAATTCCCATAATGTATCGAAACGCATTCAAAAGTACTACAATCGGAATAGCCATGTCATTCACCCGCCTGTTTCATTTAGTCAAACGGGTTTGCTTGGAGAGAGTGAAGACTTTTACCTTATTGTTTCCAGGCTCCTTCCTTACAAAAGAATCGATTTGGTCATAGAAACGTTCAATCAACTGGAGTGGCCTTTGGTTATTATTGGAGACGGTTATGATAGACAAAGGCTTGAAAGGCTAGCCGGCCCTACCGTTAAAATGTTGGGTTACCAGTCAGACGCCGTAATCCATGAGCACTACTCGAAGTGTAAGGCTTTTATTCTGGCCGGAGAAGAGGACTTTGGCATAACGCCTCTCGAAGCCCAAGCGCACGGAAAGCCGGTTATCGCCTTCGGTAAAGGAGGAGCGTTGGAAACGGTTAAGGATGGCGTCACAGGCGTTTTTTTCGATGAACAGACTGTTGAAAGTCTGATTCAAGCTCTAAACCGACTTCAAAACCTTAACCTTAATCCGGCTGCTATCCGCGATCATGCCGATAGTTTCAACGAAAACCGTTTTAAAAAGCAGATCATGGATTTTATTCACGATGCGCTGAGTGCAAAGAGCCGATAGTATCCTCCATAAATCTTTATTCTTTCTTTTATAATTCCGCTTTGATAAAATCATTGTCGTATAAAGGAGAAGAGAAACGAGGTAATTTGACAAAATGAGTCGACCGGTATATGGCAAAAGTACTAATACGAAAACGCGTCTCGAGAATAATGAAACATCTTCTATGCTTTACTGGCTCACGCTATTTTTTGTCGTGTTCTTTATGTTTTTCTCGGCATTTCAAACGGCATTATTCAATGGCGAGTCGAACCAAGTCTACGCGGTGAACTCATTTGAGCGGCCGATCATTACCGCGGTTCTTTGGTGCTCGATCATTCTGCTTTTGGCTGCGATTTTTTTCTTTAATCGATGGAATTTGAAAAACCGTGCGGATTTGCTTTCGCTGTATGTTTGGTTAATCCCCCTGGCATACGTACTTTCTTCTTTTACTGCTGCGTCGTCGCATTTATCGACGAAAATGATGTTGCTTGAAATTATGTACGCCACGTTTTTCATTTTAGGTATCTATTTGACCCAAAATAAATGGGGTAATGCCATCCTTGTTAACTCCATTATGATCTGCGGATATGCCGTTGTGATTTACGGGATACTTAATTTGCTCGGCAACGCTTATTCCAGAGATGGAGTTATGTTGACCGATCAAGGGTTGCGAATGACCTCCGTGTTTCAATATGCCAATGCTTATGCAGCATTTTTGATGGCTTTGCTTTTCGCGGGGCTGTATCTTCTCATTCATTCGCGTTCTTGGTCTGCCATTATTCTGCATAGCGTGATGCTGGTACCGATTTTGCTGTCGTTTTTTCTTACGCTTTCGCGCGGCGGGCTTGTTGTATTGCCAGTCATATTGCTTCTGGTATTGCCCTTCATATCGCTTAAGAAGCAATTGCTATTCCTCCTCTATTTGGTCTTATCGGCTCTCGCATCCCTAGCCATTACGGATCGAATGGACGCATTAGGCAATGACATTGTGAAACGGGTTCTGGCAACTCGTACGGGAGCGGATCAGGTTACGCTGCTGAGTCTGTCCGATCCGAAGGTGCTGCAAGGCTGGACTACCTTCCTTATTGCAACTTTAGGGCTCGCAGCGATCGTTGTTCTTATTCAAAAATTTGCGGCGGAACGTTTTCTTGATAAGCCGATATCCTGGTTATCTTTCAAATACTCGGCATTTGTATTGCCGCTCGTCGCTCTTGTTGTTGGATTAATCGGCGCTTATATTTTGCTCAGCGATTCTCCGATTCGCAAAATGCTGCCGGATACGTTGGAACAACGGATCGACAATATTAATTTCGAGCAGCATAGCGTTTTGGAAAGAGCCACCTTTTATAAAGATGCCTTTAAGTTGATCAAAGATCATCCGGTTCTCGGCGCAGGCGGCGGCGGTTGGGCGGCTTTGTACGAAAAATACCAAAACAACCCGTATACGAGCCGACAAGCGCATAACTTCTTCCTGCAATTCTGGATTGAAGTCGGGACGCTTGGAATTCTTATTTTGGCCATCTTCCTGTTATATATTTTTTACCAGTACATTCGTAATTATATTAGAGGAAATGAATCCTCTCGTACGGATAAATTTATCTTCTACATTATCGCTCTTTCTTTGCTTGTCCATAGTGCAATCGACTTCGAAATGAGCTATGCCTTTATCGCGGCGCTTGTGTATCTTTGTTTAGGCGGGATGGCTTCCGGCCTATCTTCTGACGAACTATCTTTTGCAAAACGTCCCTTGCTCACTAAAGTGCGGATTGCCTATCCACTAGTTCTTGGCGCTGTAGCCGTTGTAGCCTTTATTATGTCCGCCATCCAATTTAGTGCAAATAACAAATATGCGTTGTCGCTCAATAATGCAGCAGCCCAGAAGCCGCTTCAGGACGTTATGACTCCTTTGAACGAAGCCTTGAAACAGAAACCGGATCATCCGGACTACGTAGCAACAAAAGTGGGATTTCTAACGCAATTATATTCTCAAAACAAAGACGAGAATTTTTTCAATGAGGCCATTCAATTACTGCAGCATACCAAACGCTACGAAACAAATAACAAAATACTGTTTGGGCAAGAACTTCAATTGTATACGTTAAAAAACGATCAGGCGAAGATCATGGATCTTATCCAAGTAGGTCTGCAAAAATTCCCATGGGATAACTCTTTGTACGAACAATCTGCTACTTTAAACCTGATGCTCTACGATCAGACAAAAGCATCAAACAAAACGTTAGCCAATTCATATGCCGATAAAGTAATTGAAGCGTATAATACCGTCGTACAAAAAGTGAAGCATCTGGAAACTTTGCCGAAGGGACAACTGCAAGGTGCAACTTTTGTCATGACTCCCGACATTTTATCCGCAGCTGCACAAATCTATATCGCTCGCGGCGACAATGCTGCTGCTGAAAGTATATTGAAAGGTTCTATAGGCGGTAATCTCGATGATGCCAAAACGCAATTGCTTGTCAGATTATACCTGGTCTCAATCATGAAACAAGGAAAGGCAGATCAGGATCTTTATAACAAATTGATTGCCAAAAAGCCCAACGAACAGGCCGAAATCGACAAAATGCTAAAAGCCGCGCTATAATGCGCGGCTTTTCGTTTTTTTCAAATATTAGATATTTCCAAAAGTTCTTCCATCCAGTAAAATAGATTAGCAGAGGAGGTGAGTACTTAACCTATGTTAATACAAAATTCAACAAAAAATAATAGAGAAAGGAGGAACCCATATATGTCCAAGCTGACGATGAAAAAGGTTTCGCAACTACTGGCTGCGGTTTTGTTGATCTCCATGTTGATGCCGATCGTTGCAATTGGTGCCCCTAGAATCAATGCGACATTTGACGGTAAAAATGTGTCCGGATCGGTTTATTCGGATACATATAACTCTGCCGGTGTTTCGGTAAGCTTCTTTTCGCCAGACGGTACCTTGCTTGGAGTTGTGCCAGCCGTGTACGTATCTGATAGCGTATATGAATGGAACTTCTCGTCCATTTCCGACTCCGCCTACGAATATGTCACGCTAGTGTATGGCGGCGTATCCCAAGCAGTTTACGACTCTAAGGCACCTGAATGGGGAACTGGAAACTTGACCGCTTCAGGCGTGACTCAAACCTCCCTGAAGTTAAACTGGCCGACTGCGCAAGATAACAATACCGTTAGTTACAAAGTATACCAAGGCTCTGCAGTATTGGGTACGGTAACGGGCCAAACGTATTATAACGTTTCTAACCTTTTATCTTCCACCACGTACTCCTTTAGCGTATATGCTGTCGACTCGCTCGGCAACGCATCGAAACCGTTGAATACTTCTGCTACTACAGGAAGTTATGGAGGCGGTATTGGCGGTCCTGGAGGCTCCACCAACCCGACCAACTCCGACGGATCGATCAATGTAACGAACGGTCAAGTTGATGCAACTACGTTGAAGAACGCTTTTGCAAACAAAGCCGAGGTTACTTTGGTAGTTAAAGGCGAAACAGTGACGATTCCGGTCTCCGCTCTTGTAGATGCTGCGAAGAAATCGGGTTCGACTCTTATCATTAAGGGCGATAATGGTACCTATGTGCTCCCGCTTTCTTTGTTCAATCTTGATGCATTGGCAAAAGAGCTCGGCGTTGCTGTCGGCGATCTGAAGATCACGGTTAGCATCAAAAAGCTTTCCAGCGATGCAGCAAAACCGGTAACGGATGCTGTAGCAGCAATCGGCGGTAAAGTAATTGCAGAATCGGTCGATTTCAGCATCACGATCGAAGGAAAAGACGGCAAGAAAGTCAGCTTCAATTCCTTCAACGATTATGTGAAGCGTTCGATTCCGTTGAAATCGAAACCTGGTAAAAACGCCACTGTCGTTCTGTATAACCCGGATACGAAAACGCTCAGCTTCGTACCGAGTTCGCTTTCGGATACAACAGCCGAATTTTACCGTACGGGCAATAGCGTGTACACGGTCGTTGAATACAGCAAAACGTTCAGCGATATCGCCGACCACTGGGCGAAAGACGAGATCGAACTGCTTGCAGGCAAGCTGATCGTGGACGGTGTTACCAGCACGACATTCCAAGCGGACCGCAACATTACCCGTGCAGAGTTTGCGGCACTGGTCGTTCGCTCCCTTGGCCTGACTCCTGTAGCAGGCGGCGCAAAATTCAGCGACGTGAAGTCGTCCGACTGGTTTGCAGGTACAGTTGGAGCCGCTGTCTATGCAGGTATCGTTAACGGCTATGAGGACGGTACGTTCCGTCCGCAAGCGCAAATTACTCGCGAAGAACTGGCGGCTATGGTTGTCCGCGCTTACGAGTTTGCAGATGGTAAAGTTGCGATCGACCAAGCTTCGATTACAAAAGCTTTATCGAAATTCAGCGATTCCGACAACATCGTTTGGGGTCAAAGAGAAGTTGCAATTGCGTTGTCTACCGGTTTGGTAAATGGCATGACGGATACGACTCTTGAGACTGACAGTCAAGCTACCCGCGCTCAAGCGGCTACGATGCTGAAACGGTTCTTGTCGAAAGTGGGATTCATTGACTAATTTTTCCTGATCAATGCCTCGCTATTCCTAACGGAATATGCGAGGTTTTTTTCTTTTCAAAATCTTCGTCGTTGCTCATATTTTTAAGTCCGTTTTTCTTTATATTTCATATATGGAATTTTTCTTCCAACCCCCTTATTCTTGTTCCATATGATCGAACATATATATTTAGGGAAATGGAAGGTGGCAATATTTGAAAAGGAGGTGAGCTGAACATGAATGGGCCAAGCCTATTCCCAAGCAAGCTAAAGAGAAAGAAAGAGGAAAGGAGCGGGAGACACTTGTCGAATAACAAAACGCTGCTCAAAAAGACATCCAGTTTTCTAGTTGTCCTTATGATTATATCCATGCTTGTTCCGGTACTGGCTTCTGCGGCTATGTACTTTAACGGTACGTTTAACTCTAATGGAGTAGTTTCCGGTCAAGTATATTTTGATGGTGAAGTTGGGGATGCCGTATACGGTAAAGACGATGTTAAACTTTCTGTGTACGGGACAGGCGGTCAACTAATCGATGTTGTCACCGTCACATATGACTCTTACAGCGATGGAAAGTCTTACTACAAGCTCCCTAATAACACGGTAATTCCTTCTGTGTATAGCGCAGTGTACTTCCAATACAGTGACGATGACATAACTGACAAAACAACCGTTATTAACCGTCAACCCGCACCTCCGACAGGTTGTACGTACTGCGGCGGCGGCTGGGGTGGCGGCGGCGGTGGCTCCTCCAGCAGCGGTGATACGATCACAGCCTTAAACGGAACCGTTACTGCGAGCGAACTGAAGAGCGCGCTGGAGAAGTACACGACGGTAACGATCAAAGTATCCGGCGATCATGTATCGATTCCGGTATCCGGTCTGTTGAACGCTAAAGAAGGTTCGATCCTGAAGATCGTGACTGATCACGGAGCCTACTTCCTTCCGCTCGATGCATTCGATTTCGAAGCTTTGGCGAAATCGGTAGAGTCTACGGTAAACGATCTGCTGCTGAATGTCGACATTAAAAAGCTTTCGGGCGATGACGCGAAAGCGGTCGCCGACGCGGTTGCCGCACTCGGCGCCAAATCGCTTGCCGATGCAGTCGATTTCGGATTGTCGGTTGAAGGCAAAACCAACGGCAAAAAGGCATCTATCGATTCGTTCGATCGTTATGTGAAACGCGCACTTCCGTTGACCGGCACAGCAGCTCAAACGGCTACCGTCGTCATGTACAACCCGAGCGACAAAAAGCTCAGCTTCGTACCTGGCACGATCTCCGAGACGGAAGCCGAGTTTTGGCGGAACGGCAACAGCGTATATACGGTAATCGAACTCAGCAAATCGTTTAACGACATCAAATCGCACTGGGGACAATCGTACATCGAACTGCTCGCCAGCAAGCTGATTATCGATGGCGTGACGGATACGACGTTCGAACCGGATCGCAACATCACTCGAGCCGAATTTGCGGCACTGGTCGTTCGTTCGCTGGGCCTGAACACGGTATCGGGTACGACTTACTTTAACGATGTAAGCTCCAGCAGCTGGTATGCGGGTGTTGTCAATGCGGCAGCGAAAGCCGGCCTGGTTGACGGTTACGAGGATGGCTCTTTCCGTCCTAACGCGCAAATCACTCGCGAAGAGCTCGCCGCAATGGTTGTTCGTTCGTATGAATATGCGGGCGGCAAAATTGAAGTTGACGCTTCCACGCAATCCCAAGTTTTGTCCAAGTGGACGGATGCCAACAAAATCGTATGGGGTCATCTTGAAGTCGCCAAAGCGGTTAAAGCGGGACTGATGGACGGTATGACCAATACGACGCTGGAAACGTACGGACAAGCTACCCGTGCTCAAACGGCCGCTATGCTGAAACGTTTCCTGTCCGAAGTCAATTTCATCGACTAATCGATTCGAACTAGCTGAAAACCTTGTCTTCCCTAGTTGGAAGCAAGGTTTTCTTTTTTCTCGTTTTTCGCCATTGTTGTTTCGAAAGTAATTCTATTGGTTAAATGGTAGTGGTACTTCTATGAAAGGAGGTGAACTTAAGGCGAAATGAGTAATGATTCGAAAAGGAGCGAGACCGTAATGTCCAAGTTTCATTTATTGAAAAGAGCTTCCGTTTTTGCTGCCGCACTATTACTAGTATCGATGCTCGTTCCTGTTTTGGCTTCCGCGGCCATCGTCGTGAACGGTTCGTTTGCGAGCGACGGCAAATTATCCGGACAAATCCGTTTCGACGGTACGGTTGGCCAAGCTGTCTATAACCAGCCGACAGTGACGCTTGGCGTGTATACCGCAAACGGTCAACACCTCCAAGATGTGACTGTATCGTACGCCACTTATGAAAACGGCGTATCGGTTTATACGATTCCGGATGCTACCGTAATCGATTCCGTATACGATGCCGTCTACTTCAAGTATGGCGCAAACGAGGTAAGCGGAATGCTGTACCGCGAACCGGATAACTCCAATCCCGATCCGGGGGATGGAGGAAGCTCCGGCGGCTCCGGCACGGATGGCAGCGGTGGCGGCTCATCCGGCGGCACTGGAGGCGGAAGCGGAGAAGGCAGCGGCGGAAGCGGCAATAACGGCTCCGGTCAACCCGGCGACGTTAGCGACACGATCGATGCGGTAGACGGTACCGTAGATGCCGATAAGCTGAAAGCGGCGCTGGCCAAATACACGGAGGTTACGATCAAAGTAACGGGAGATAATCTTTCCATTCCGGCTTCCGCCTTGGAAGGCGCAAGGGCAAAATCCCTTCTTCATATCGTAACCGATCACGGCACTTACCATCTGCCTCTATCCGCATTCAACCTGGAGGAGCTGGCCGACAAAATCAATTCCGAGATAGCCGACATGAGCATTCATGTAGGCATCAAGGTACTAACAGGCAGTGTAGCTGAAGCCGTAACGAAGGCAATTGCAGCGATCGGAGGCAAGGCGCTCTCTCCGGCATACGAAATGAGTTTTTCAGTAGCCAATAAAACCGGCGTTAAAACGAACATCCCTAACTTCGATATGTACGTAAAACGGGATATTCCGCTTACGACGGCACCGACGCAATCCGCTACGATCGCTCTATACAATCCGGATACGAACCTGCTTAGCTTCGTTCCGGGATCGATCTCGTCGACAAAAGCAACGTTCTGGCGGACCGGCAACAGTATTTATACCGTTGTCGAATTGAATAAGCAGTTTGCCGATATTGCGTCGCATTGGGCGAAAACGGATATCGAGCTGCTGGCAAGCAAACTCATCGTCGAAGGGATGAGCGAAACGTCCTTCGCACCGGAGCGCAGCGTTACCCGCGCTGAATTCGTAGCGCTCGCTACGCGCGCATTCGGGCTCGTCGACGTAAACGACGGCACATACTTTTCCGACGTGGGGCTGGGCAGCTGGTACTCCGGTATGATCGCCGCAGCGGCCAAAGCCGGAATTATTAACGGCTACGAGGATGGTACCTTTCGTCCGAACGCGCCGATTACACGCGAGGAGCTTGCCGCCATTATCGTCAGAGCCTACGCTTATGCCGGCGGGCAAATCACGGTTGACTCTTCCGAGCAATCGAAGCTGCTCTCTCGTTACGACGATGCGAACGAAATCGTCTGGGGGCATAAAGAAATTGCAAAAGCAATTTCGAAAGGCTTTGTGCAAGGAATGACAGACGATACATTGGAAACATACGCAACAGCGACACGGGCTCAAACCGTAGCCATGCTGAAGCGAGTGCTGTCGACCCTGGAATTTATCGATTAAGGGCAGGGCCATCAGCGTCTCCTCGAGACGACTGGTGGCTTTTCTATCTCTCTCAAGAAACAGAGATCTGTCGAATATCGCCAAAAACGATCGCTTATAGTAAAATAGATGGTAGAAAGGCTGAAAGGGGGCGGACATACGTGAGCGACCAATTGCTGAACCAAATTTTGATCGAATTGAAAGGAATCGGAGGACGGCTAGATCGGATCGAAAACCGATTGGACGGCCTAGAATCTCGGTTGGATCGTGTTGAAACTCGACTGGATAGCGTAGAATCTCGATTGGATAGTTTGGAAACGGAATTCAAACAATTCCGCGAGGAAGCCCGGACCGAGTTCCAAATCTTAAAAGGCGGACAAAAAGGAATCCGTTCCGAGATCACGGATCGGTTCGGAGAAGCGAAAAACGAAGTGATCGCCCAACAGTTCAGCATCGAAATTTTGAACCGGGAGCAGTTCAAAATGAAAGCCGACATCGAGATGCTCAAAAATCGGTAAAACAGTGCCGCCAGAGACCGGATATTGCACATAGGATGATGAAACATGATAAACTTCACGATATACTTGCTTGAGATTAGAAAAAGGCGTCGCGAATTCCAAATGAATTTGCAGACGCTTTTTCTATATTAAAAATCTAGTGCTTCTGCGTCTGCTAACGGCGTTAATGAAGGCCCTTGCACTTGTGCAAGGGCTGAATATTTCCTGTTAAGTATCCGAATCGACTATTAACCTTCAGATTCTGGTACAATCCAGAACCAGGCATCATCAATGCCGTTTTGTTCGTAAACGCCAGTACTTGGATTATAATGATAAGTTAATATCACAACCTGAATATCCGTAAACCTAGGAAGAGAATTCCACAAATAAGCAGACAATATAATATGGCCGTAATTGGAGCCCGGCGGGATACTGGAGTACAGCGGTTGGATTCCGGTATCTGTTGAGCTGAATGGTGACGTAATAATCATACGATAATGTGTAGTATTGGATGGATGCAGCCAGTTAAAGATTTGATCGGTATTACCCTCCATTGCTGTCGGACTAGTCTTCGTACCTTCCGGGTTCGTCATCCTAGTCGAGAAATCTGCAAAAGCTGATGAAGTAAAACTAAGAACAAGGACCAGAGCCAGTAGGATTGTGGCAATAGAACGCTTTTTCAAAAATCTCATTATAAAACACCCCTATACCGAAATTGTAGATAATCCGTTGGCCAACGACTCTACAAGAATGATTATACTATAATTACATATATTTACATGGTAAAATATAACTATATACGAGCAAAAAATGTCATATACATTGATAGTTCCTTAAATTTGCAAAAAAAAGCATTGCCTATTCAATTTAAAACTCGTTGTATAACCGGAAAAGTAACAGCAATTCCGCACACCGCAATCTCCGGCGTCAATATCAACATATATTCCTTAGTCTTGGTTAATCGGAAACGTAAAAAAGAGGCCCTCTGAGAGGACCTCTACTTGATATTTAAGGGTTCTTGAGCGGGGATTACATCATGCCGCCCATACCGCCCATGCCGCCCATATCCGGCATTGCAGCGGCTTTTTCTTTTTCTGGCTTGTCGGCGATGACGGCCTCGGTGGTGAGGAACATAGCCGCAACGGAAGCTGCGTTTTGCAGAGCGGAACGCGTCACTTTGGTCGGGTCGACGATGCCGGCTTGGAACATGTTGACCCATTCGCCGGTGGCCGCGTTGTAGCCGATGCCTGCCGCTTCTTTCTTGATGCGGTCGACGATGACGGAGCCTTCTTGGCCTGCGTTCGTAGCGATGATGCGAATCGGCTCTTCCAGAGCGCGCAGGACGATGTTAACGCCCGTTTGCTCGTCGCCGGACGAAGAGATCGCGGCTACCGCGTTGTAGACGTTCACGAGAGCCGTACCGCCGCCGGAAACGATACCTTCTTCCACAGCAGCGCGAGTGGAGTTCAGGGCGTCTTCGATGCGCAGCTTGCGCTCTTTCAGTTCGGTTTCGGTTGCAGCGCCGACTTTGATAACGGCTACGCCGCCGGACAATTTAGCGAGACGCTCTTGCAGCTTCTCTTTGTCGAAGTCGGAAGTCGTTTCTTCGAGCTGAGCGCGGATTTGAGCGACGCGCGTGCCGATGTCTTTCTTGTCGCCTGCGCCGTCGACGATAATCGTGTTTTCTTTGGATACGCGAACTTGGCGAGCGGAACCGAGCGATTCGACCGTCGTCGATTTCAGGTCGAGGCCGAGCTCTTCGGTGATCACTTGACCGCCGGTCAGGGCCGCGATATCGCCGAGCATCGCTTTGCGGCGGTCGCCGAAGCCAGGAGCTTTAACGGCTACGCAAGTGAACGTACCGCGCAGCTTGTTCACGACGAGCGTCGCCAAAGCTTCGCCGTCGACGTCTTCCGCGATGATGAGCAGCTGACGTCCGGATTGAACGACTTTCTCGAGCACCGGCAAAATGTCCTGGATGCTGGAGATTTTTTTGTCGGTAATCAGGATATACGGATTGTCGAGAACGGCTTCCATTTTGTCCGTATCGTTAACCATGTAAGCGGACAGGTAGCCGCGGTCGAACTGCATGCCTTCGACAACTTCCAGTTCGGTCACGAAGCCTTTGGACTCTTCTACGGTAACGACGCCGTCGTTGCCCACTTTCTCCATCGCTTCGGCGATCAGCTGGCCGAGCTCTTCGTCGGCTGCGGAGATTGCGGCGACTTGGGCGATCGATTGTTTGCCTTCGATCGGCTTGGAAATTTTCGCAAGCTCTTCGACAGCGGTTTTAACGGCTTTCTCGATGCCTTTGCGGATTACCATCGGGTTAGCGCCGGCCGTTACGTTTTTGAGGCCTTCGCGGATCATCGCTTGAGCGAGAACGGTAGCGGTCGTCGTTCCGTCGCCGGCGACGTCGTTCGTTTTCGTAGCGACTTCTTTAACAAGCTGAGCGCCCATGTTCTCGAACGCGTCTTCGAGCTCGATTTCTTTGGCGATCGTTACGCCGTCGTTCGTGATCAGCGGGCTGCCGAATTTTTTCTCGAGTACGACGTTGCGCCCTTTCGGTCCGAGCGTTACTTTAACCGCGTTAGCCAAAGCGTCGACACCGCGGAGCATTGCCCGGCGAGCGTCTTCACTGAATTTGATTTCCTTAGCCATGTATCGGATACCTCCCGAATTGTTTTGGTGGATCACAAGGCAATTCCCAAATGTTGCTTAAGTATAGTTTACCGGTTGCAGTGCACGCTAAAGAAAACGGCGTTTTCTTAGGACAATACAGCCAGGATGTCGCTCTCGCGCAAAATAAGCAGTTCTTTGCCCTCGAACTTCACTTCGGTGCCGGCATATTTGGAGAACAGAACGCGGTCGCCTTCTTTGACTTCCAATGCGATGCGTTGTCCGTCTTTCAAGTGGCCGCTGCCAACGGCAACGATTTTGCCTTCTTGCGGCTTTTCTTTTGCCGAGTCCGGCAATACGATACCACTAGCTGTAGTCTCCTCCTTGGCAATAGGTTCAAGAACTACGCGATCACCGAGCGGTTTGATCATGAGAAAACTGCCTCCTTCGATTAAAGTGATTGGGATTGAAGGTTTGTTAGCACTCGATTGTGGTTAGTGCTAATAACAATATTTATATTAATCATTTCACGGGTGCTTTGCAAGTATTTTTGACGCATTTCATAAAATTTTAATCGCTCCCGTTTTTTCCACACCTTGGCTATTGTATCCGCGCCCGCTCCCTTCTATTCAAAAAAAGGGAACACTCCGTTTAGGCCTGCTCCGCTTCGCTGAGCCACTGCTTGTCCTGTTCCTGCTGAACCTTGTAAATTTTCGCCGACAGCATAATGCTGATCTCGTACAACAGGATCATCGGCACGGCGACCAAAATGTCGGAGATGAAGTCCGGCGGCGTCACGAACGTCGCGATGACGACCAGCACCAAGTAAGCGTACCGGCGCAGCTTTTTCAAGCGGGCCGGATTGAGAATGCGCAGCTTCGTCAAAAACATGACGACGACCGGCAGCTCGAACAGAAGCGCCATCGGAATCAATATATTGAACATAAACGAAAAGTATTGCGCGGCGCCGTACGTTTCCGTCAAGCTCAAGCTTTTCGTGACCGTCGACGTAAAATAAAACGCCATCGGGAAAATGACGAAATAGGCGAACGACAACCCTAGCAAAAAGAGCAGAACGGCTCCCGGAATATAGCGCAGCGTCGCTTTCTGCTCATGCTCGTGCAAGCCCGGCTTGACGAACAGCCAAATTTGCGTCAAAGCGAAAGGAAGCGTGACGACGAGGCCGATGGCGAACGAAAACTGCATATACAGCCGAATCGCATCCCAGGGGGAAAACGTATTCAAAGAGACAATGCTCGAAGCCGGCTCCGTATGCATTAAATAGACGATGATGGGCTTGGCCGCAAAAAAGCCGCCGATCATTGCCACGACGAGGACGGCGACAACCCAAATAAGCCGTTTGCGGAGCTCGGTCAGATGCTCAACCAAGGATGCCGTATGTTCTTGCACCAACTTTCACCAACCTCACCGTTTAAATGGGGGCGGCGGTTGCGCCGCGGGTCTTCCCGGTCGATTCGGACTCCCCCGGCTCAGTCGGGGAGTCTTTTGTCGGCGCTCGGAGCGGGAGCGGCTTGGGCTTGCGCCCCGGACGATGCTTGAACGACCGGCTGCTGCTCCGTCTTGGCCGGTTCCAGCTTGGCGGCGGGCTCCGCTTTCGTTTCTTTGCCGTCCGTGACGTCTTCCATAATTTCTTTGGCTCCGTTTTTGAACTCGCGCAGCGTGCGGCCGAAGGCGCGGCCGAGCTCGGGCAGCTTGCTCGGACCGAACAACAGAAGGGCCACCAAAATGATCAAAATGAACCCGGTTGCGCCGATGTTAGGCATGTCAATTCCCTCCTAAAATGAGTTGGCCTTGCGTTATTCCTTTTCCCCTACCCTCTATCCGCGAACAAGCCGCCGTAGCCGAGCCGGGTAATCGCTTGACGCTCGATCGTTTCGCCCGCACATATTCGCGGCAGCAAAACGTCGAACACGGTAAATTTGTCATGCATGACGCTGCCGGGCAATCCGACAACCGGAATGGCGCCCAAATAGGCGACCAGCAGCATCGAGCCGGGCAGCATCGGCGTCCCGTGGCTGACGATGCGCGCACCCGCCTGCTTGATGGCGCCCGGCGTGCGGTCGTCGGGGTCGACGGACATTCCGCCCGTTACCAAAATCAGGTCGACCTGCTGCTCCTCGAAATATCGAATGTGCCCCGCGATTTCCGACGCGTCGTCCGTGCTGAACCGCTGCTCGGCTACGAACGAACCGAAAGCCTCCAGCTTCTTCCGGACGACGGGGCCGAATCGGTCTTCAACCAGTCCATTATACACTTCGCTGCCCGTCGTGATGAGGCCGGCCCGCATTGTTCGAAAAGGTTTCACCGATATGGGGCCTTCTCCCAGATGGCGTTCGCGCCACTCGCGAGCCAGCCGTTCGACGGCCTCCACCTTCTCCTTGGCAACGATCAGCGGAATCGCCCGCGTTCCGGCGACCGACTGCCCGCTTGAGACGACCGTATGGCTCGGCAGCGTCGCCATCGCCAGCTGGTCGATGGAGTTGACTTCGTCGATGAACGACCGGTCGATCATAGCGAGTCCCCGGATCGCCGACTTGAGCAGCACTTTCCCTTCGCCCGGTCCGAACGGCTGCAAGTTCGACCCGCAAGCCGCCTGCGCCATTCGGATCGCCGCGTCGTCCTCGTGCACGTCGCCGTCGCCGAGCTCGAGCACGTAAATGTGCTCTTTGCCGATCCGCTTCAGCTCGGGGATATCTTCCTCGCGGATCAGATGACCTTTGCGGAACGCGATTCCTTTAAATCGGCCGGGATCGATGCGCGTCAAGTCGTGGGCGAGCGGCAGCCCGACCGCATCGTCGACCTTCACTTCCCGAAGCACGCTCTCCCTGCCCATCGGTCACTCATCGCCCCCTTTGCCCCGAATTTGCGCCAGCGCCGCGGGCAGCTGATCCATGACGGCCGCCATGCACTCATGAACTCCTTTCGGGTCGCCCGGGAGATTGAGCAGCAGCGTTCGGCCGCGTATGCCGGAAACGCCCCGGGTCAACATGCCCATTCCGGTTTTCTGCATCAGGGCGGCGCGCATCGCTTCGGCAAAGCCGGGCGCCTGGCGGTCGATCACCTCAAGCGTCGCCTCGGGCGTAACGTCCCGCGGTCCCATTCCGATGCCGCCGGTCGTCAAGATCAGATCGGCTTTGTAATAGTCGGTCATTTCAATCAACGCGGCGATAATTTCGTCGCTCTCGTCCGGAACGATCCGGTATTCGATTATGTCCCCCTGCAGTTCTTCCTCCACGAGTTCGCGAATCACCTGTGCACTGGTGTCTTCCCGTTCGCCGCGAGAACCTTGGTCGCTTGCCGTTAAAAGGCCAACTTTCCAGCGCATCAGCGTTTCCCTCCCCAGTTTCGAACTACGTCGGCGGCATTCCGGCAATCTGCATGCCGGATGAAAGCCCCGCATGCCGCTTAACGACGTTTACGTTTCACTCCGCGAAAAATCGCCGCTTTTGCCGCCCGTTTTGGCGAGTAGAACGGTCGGTCCGATGCTCATCTCTTTTTCGAGCGCCTTGCACATGTCGTATACGGTGAGCGCGGCAGCCGAAACGGCCGTCAGCGCCTCCATCTCGACGCCGGTCTGCCCCCTTGTCTTGACGGTCGCTTCGATCACCAGCTCGTTCGCACCGTTGTCGGAAAAACGGATATCGATTCCGGTCAGCGGCAGCGGATGGCACATCGGAATCCAGTCCGACGTTTTTTTGGCGGCCATGATGCCCGCCACCTGGGCGACGGCGAGCACGTCGCCTTTCCCCGCCTTGCCCTGCTTGATGACGTCCAGCGTAGCCGGCCGCATCGTTACGGTCGTGCGGGCGGTCGCCGTGCGGTTCGTTTCCGCTTTGCCGGAAACGTCGACCATTCGGGCGCGGCCTTCGCCGTTAAAATGAGTGAGACCGGACGAGTCCGTCATCCCGTCACCCCTCTTTCGTTCAAACGTTGCATGAATAGGCCTGGTTCAAAAATAAGTTTCGGAACTTGTCGGCGTCAGGCAGCGGTAAAATGCTGTTTCGTGCAGCGGCTGTTACGGTTTTTTTATAGAAGCGCGATTCACTCACGCCGGTTCTTTTCACTTCGACACTCGAGGGGCCATGTCCTTTTTTTGCTTCCTAAAGAAAAGATAAATTCCGGATTGTTTCCGTACGGTTCGGTCCTCCGCACGCCGGCGCTCTCCGAAAGCTTCAGTCGGACCGGGCGATCGTCCACCCGCGCCGTTCCGTCACGACGGCGTCCACGCGAAAATCATGGTCGTCCATCGGCACCTGCGGGACGATCTGCACGTCGAAAGCGATCGCCAGCTTGAACGGCTCCCGGCCGGCATTTTCGTTGCATCTGCGCACGAATGCGTCGTAATAGCCTCCGCCGTAGCCGAGGCGGCCTCCTTCGGGATCGAAGGCGAGTCCCGGAACGAGCATCACGTCGATCTCCGACAAGTCGGCGAGCACCGGAGCGAGCATTCCCGGCTCGCGGATGCCCCATTTGCCGGCTTCCAGATCGTCCATCCCCCGAATGACGTGCAGCGACATCAGCTTCCGGTCGGGGATCACTTTCGGCGCGACGACGCGCCCTCCCCGTTCCCAGCACCAATCCATCACGGGCGTCACGTCAAGCTCCGTGCGAAACGGAACGTAGCTGAACAGCGTAAACGACCTGTCCGTGACGAGGCTCCGGCGCTCTTCCAGCATCCGGATCGCTTCGCGGCAGGCGGTCGCCGAATATGCGGCGCGCTCCGCTTCGGCAAGCGACGCTCTCGCCGCTTCGGCCCGTTTGCGCAGCTCGGATTTCAGCGCTTTTGCGGTCATCGTTTTTTCCTTCTTTCTGGCTGCTGTGCGACCATTTCGTATTCAGTTTATCATACAACCGGCGGGAAGAAAAAGCGGCGTCCGGAGCCGTTTTGGCCTGCTGCGTGCCGGTTTCTCCCGTTCGGAAAAGCATGGTGACGTCGCCGTCGCTCCGATCGGGTCCGACCTGCCTGCATTTGCCGGACGCCCGTCCCGCATCGTCCGAACGTTCGCTTCTATAGAAACTGTCATTTTACAAAAGACGGTCCCATCGGTAAACTTGGGTTATACCGGGATGCGGGCCCGCGCTTGCTGAAGCGCGGCCGACGCTCCCGCAAACAAGCATCATTTCGGAGGAAGACGCGGACATGCTTTTGCAAGTAAACGGACTCGGCAAACATTACGGCACGACAACGGTGCTGTCGAATATAAACATGCAAATCCAGGAACGCGACCGGATCGGCCTAGTCGGCGTAAACGGCGCGGGCAAATCGACGCTGCTCAAAATTATCGCCGGCGAGCTTTCGGCGGACGAAGGCGACATATTCCGCTCCAAGGAGACGCGCATCGGCTATTTGGCGCAAAACAGCGGGCTGCAGTCGGACCGTTCGATCTGGGACGAAATGATGGGCGTTTTCGCCGATCTGCTCGAAGCGGAGCGGGAGCTGCGCGAGCTCGAAGCGCGCATGGCCGATCCCCGATTGGCCGAGAACGGGAAAGCGTACGAGGATGTGCTGCACCGGTACTCGGTCAAATCGGACCAGTTCCGCGAGCGGGGCGGGTTCCGCATCGAAACCCGCGTGCGCAGCGTGCTGCACGGCATGGGCTTCGGATCGTTCGATCCGGCGACGATCGTACGGACGCTGAGCGGCGGGCAAAAGACGCGGCTGGCGCTCGCCAAGCTTTTGCTGCAGGAGCCCGACCTGCTCATGCTGGACGAACCGACCAACTATTTGGATATTCCGACTTTGACGTGGCTCGAAGATTATTTGCGCGGTTATGCGGGCGCGGTGCTGGTCGTTTCGCACGACCGTTTTTTCCTCGATGCGATGACGAACGTCATTTACGAAATCGAGCGCACGCGCTGCAAGCGGTATACCGGCAACTATACGCGGTATATGGAGCTGAAGGCGGCCGAATACGAGATCGAGCTGAAGCATTACGAAAAGCAGCAGGAAGAAATCGCCCGCATGGAAGATTTCGTCCGCCGCAATATCGTGCGAGCCACTACGACGAAGCGGGCGCAAAGCCGGCGCAAGGCGCTCGAGCGAATGGAACGGCTCGACAAGCCGGCCGGCGAGCTGAAACGGGCGTCGTTCCGGTTCGAAACGGAGCGGCAATCGGGCAAGGACGTGCTTCGCGCGCAAAACTTGTCGGCCTCATACGACGGGACGCGGGTGCTGTTCGAGCGCGTCTCCTTCGAGCTTCGGCGCGGCGATATGGCCGCCCTGATCGGTCCGAACGGGATCGGCAAATCGACGCTGCTCAAAATTTTGACCGGCCAAAAGAAGCCGGACGCCGGCACGTACGACTGGGGGACGAACGTGACGATCGGCTATTACGATCAAGAGCAGCAAGGACTGAACCCGGACCATACGGTGCTCGAGGAGCTGTGGAGCGAGTATCCCCATCTGGAGGAAGTGCGCATCCGCACCGTGCTCGGAAGCTTCCTGTTCAGCGGCGAAGACGTGCTGAAAAAAATCGCTTCGCTCAGCGGCGGCGAAAAAGCGCGCGTCTCGCTCGCCAAGCTGATGCTGAAGCAGGCGAACGTGCTCATCCTCGACGAGCCGACGAACCATCTCGACCTGTTCAGCAAAGAAGTGCTGGAGGCCGCTTTGCTCGATTACGAAGGCACGCTGCTGTTCATTTCCCATGACCGTTATTTTTTGAACAAAATGGCGGACCGGATGCTAGAGCTGCATGCCGGCGGCATCGACGATTATTTGGGCAACTACGACGACTATGTCGAGAAAAAGCGCGAGCTGGCCGCGTTCGAGGCCGAGCGTTCCGCGGAGGCGGCGACGGGCAAATCCGCCGCGGCCAAAGCGTCGGGAGCCGCTTCGGCGGGGGCCGCCGTCCGGGACGGCGCAATCGCCGCCGATACGGCGGCCGGGCCGAGAGATTACGAGGCGGAAAAGCAGCTGAAGCGCGAGGAACGGGGCCGTCAGCGGAAAATCGAGCAGCTGGAGCAGGCGATCGAAGCGGCCGAAGGCGAAATTGCCGCTTTGGAGGCCGATCTGTTGAACCCGGACGTGTACAACGACTATGTCGCGGTGCAGAAGGTAAACGCCGACCTCGAAAGCAAAAAGGCCGAGCTGGACCGGCTTTACGCGGATTGGGAGCGGCTGTCCTCCTGAAGCCGGAGCAGCAGCATCGGTACGGCGGCATATACGATCATCGTCCCCGCCGCCACGATGCCCGAATCGTTGAACGCCAGCGCCGCGACGGCGCCGACGGCGATCGCGATGAAGCCGTTCATCAAATGCGGGTACCGGCTTTCCCAGCGCCGAAACGCGCCCTTCGGGCGGACGACGGCGACGGCCATGACGAGCAAGCCCGCGGCGAGCACTTTCGTCCACGCCGATACGCCGATCAGGTGCGCGTTCATTTGCAGCTTGCGCACGATCAGCGCCGCGATCCAGTCGAAGCGGCCGTCGCCGAGCGCGTTCATCGCCCGCCCGATGTGGCTTTGCCGGCCGGCGTCCGCGGGAACGGCGCCGTTCAGCAGCCACAGCGCGGCGAAGCCCGCGCAGACGAGGACGGCGCAGACGAGCGCGAGCGGCGCCAGGCGGCCGCGGCGGAAGATGCCGCCGGCGAAGCTGCGCAGCCACGCGACGCCGAAGGCGACGGCCGCCGTGACGGCGCCGCCCGCGTTCGTGCCGAGCCG
>NZ_JARBDC010000044.1:0-186583 GCF_036577625.1 Paenibacillus sp. GYB003
CCGGGGGGCCGGCCGGACAGGAGGCCGGCGCTGCAGCCGGCGCGAACGGGCCGCCGGCGGAGCAGGGCGGCGTCGTCCCGACCCCGACGGGCGGAGCTCCGGCCGCCGACCCGCAGACGAAGCCGGTTGCAACCGCGGGCGCGGGCACCGGCGGGGACGTTCAGCCGGACGCGGTCGCCGCGAAGCCGACGACCGGGGGGAGGAAAGTCGTTTTCGTCTACCATTCCCATCCGCGGGAATCGTGGGTGCCGGAGCTGAACGTCAAAAACGCGAACGAAGCGGAAGACTCGCAAAAAAACGTGACGCTCGTCGGCAAGAGGCTGGCGGACAAGCTCGAGGAACGCGGCATCGGCGCCCTTCATTCGGCGACCGATTATCCGACGAAGGTGCAGGGCTACAACTGGAACTATTCCTATAAATATTCGCAGCAAACGGTCAAGGAGGCCGTCGCGCAAAACAAAGACATTACGTTTTTGTTCGACATTCACCGCGATTCGGCGGCGCGCGAAGTGACGACGGCTAAAATCGGCGGGACGGACTATGCCAAAGTGTACTTTATCGTCGGCAAGAAGAACGAGCGCTGGGAGCAAAACGAAGCGTTCGCCGAACGCATCCACGAAAAGCTGGAGGCGGCGTATCCGGGACTGTCGAGGGGCATCTGGGATAAAGGAAGCGGGGGGCACGCGGAATACAACCAGTCGCTGTCGCCGAACAGCATCCTGATCGAAGTCGGCGGACCTTACAATTCGCTGGAAGAAACGTACCGGACGGCGGACGTGCTGGCCGGAGCGATCGCGGATCTGTATTGGGAGGCGGAACGAGCGAACGCCTCCGCGAAGACGGACGGCAAAGCCGCCGGGCTGCTGGCGGCAAACCGATAATCGTACCGGCCGGACGCCGGTCAGAAGGAGTGAAGCGGGATGGCACGCCATTCGGTAACGTTGATCGCGGTCATATTGATGCTGTGCTTCGGCATATTTTTCGGGATCGAGCTCGCCACCAAAGGAATGGAGCGCATTCAAGGTTCTGCCGCGGGCTATGCGCCGCAGGGGCAGCCGGCGGCGGGCGGCGTGCCGTACGCGAACGCGGCGGCCGGACAGCAAAGCAGGGGGGCGGCGACGGGCGAGCTCCCCGCGAACGCGGACAAGTCGTCTCCGTCCCCGCAGGCGGGCGCGCAGGCACCGGCCGCGGCGAAGCCGCAGCCGCAGCCGATTGTGGCCGACTCCGGCATGAACCGGGTCGGCAACCAAATCGGCGACATGCTGCAGACGGTCGCCCACGGCACGATCCGGACGATCGTCTCGCTGCTGGACAGCATCGTCAATTGACCGGCGCGGTCACTTTGCCCGCTCCCGGGACTTTTCCCGAAGCTTGAGCTTCATCTCTTCGCGCTTCGCGTCGTTCAATATCGGACACGTGTAGCATTTGACCCCGTTTTCCCGCCGGTACCACATGCAGCACGAGGAGCGGACGATGACCTTTTTGTCCGGGTCGTACGGGCTTTCCACATAGACGGGTTCGTGGACGTACGGATTTTTGCGGCGGTTGAACACTTCCGGGCCGAGGCCGTCGACGAGCAGCTCGAGGTGCTTCCGATAGTTCTGCCGCGCTTCCTCGTCCGGAGCGAACTGGATGACGAAATCGGAGACCGTCACCATGCGGGCGCCGAACTGGTTCCAGATCAAATCCGGCTTGAAGCCTCCGCGCGCCGCGGCGAATTCGACGACCGGATTGACCGTGCGGCGGAACAGCCGCGTCAGCTCCTGCACGACGGCATCGTCCCGCCCTTGCTCGGGAAGCGGGGACCAGCGGACCTCGTTTATGTTCAGGATGAGGTGCGGATGGTCGCCGTGCCGCTCGAGCTGCACCGTCAAATTGTCGATCGACAAGTCGAGCACGCGGCCGTACAGCCACATATACGTATGAACGGCGGCGGGAATGCCGAAAAAGGCGAGACCGACGAACGAAACGGCGATGTCGAGTCCGAGGCCGTTCAGCATGTCGCGGCCGCGGCGCAGCAGGTCGTCCATCGTTTCCGGGCGGAGCAGATCGGCGGCGGGCGTCGAATAAACCGGATCGTCCGAGCCCGACGGCGATATATGGAAATATTTCTCGGCCAGCGAAAGGTCGAGCGCGGGCTGAGCCTGCGCGGAATGGCCGGAACTCGATGATGGTGCGGATGACATGGGCCGTATCCTCCTGTTCGGCACGCGTCGCGCCTAAGTAAATGAGAACGATTATCATTATTATACAACAAACTTTGGAAATCGAAAAGCGGCAAATTCGCCGGAATCGTACCGTCCCGCAGGCGGGCGACGCCTTTCGACGAATCGGTCAAACACCCGCTGGTTTGTCCGCGCAGCAAATGGTATGATATAGGGGTGAATTGTCGAACGCTTACGAGGTCAGCTTTGCGCATGCAAAGCTAGTAGTAAGCTCTTAAGGAGGAATTAAGATGAGCCGGCGCTTTGTCATCGAAGCCGTGCTGGTTGCCGTATACGGTCAACTGCTGGTGCCGGGCCGTCCCGTGGAATATTTGGTACCGTATTCCACCATCCAGGAGCTGTACGAAATGAGAGACAGCGACGAACCCGTCATGCCTGATCAAGACGACGACACCCATGTAAAGCAAAAAATCGGCGAACTGATCGCGTTTTTCGAGGAATCGTTCAATCGCAAAAAGATTGAGCGGGCGCTGCAAATGCCTTGGAAAAAAAGTCCGCCGCTGCTCGTAAACGACGAAGTGACGTTTACGATCGTCTATGCGATCGACAACGCCCATTACGGCGAAACGTTCGATCCCGTAGAGACGGAGCTGATTTTGACGGCGCTGCACGAAAAAGCTCCGATCGTAACGGATCAGCTTGAATTTCTTGACAAAGTGATCGACGGGGAAGTGCCCGTTCAAACATACGACGTCGAGGATTTCGAATTCGCTTTGGAGGAACAGCTTACGGAAGAAGATTGGAAGACGCTTTAAGGAACCGTCGCGCCGGCAAACGCCGCATACCGCCCGCATAACGTCTCGAAAAGGCGCACCGCCGGGCGGACCGTCCCGGCGGCCGAACGCGTTCGGACGGAAAAGACGCCCATCCACCGCATGCCGCGGTTCCAGGGCGTCTTTTTAATTGTTAAAGGATTTACATCTTTTCGGGTTCCTTTTTGATAATCTCGTGGTATGCACAATGAGACCGATAGCGTCGCCTCACATTTTTTGAAAACGAAAAGAACGCTGAGCATGAAGCGAGTGGCCTTTCGTTTCCACGTACGGCGTATCCTTAGGCTGCCGGGCCACTGGAATAAACGAACTGGAAAACCTTCCAGTTAATCCGCTCTCCTATAGGCATCGTTTCGGATGACCGGGAAAAGCTCCAGTTAAAATGTCACCGTATCGACGAAAAGCACGGTATGGACGAATTTATCGGGACGATTTCCCGTTGTTTTGCCCTGAAACGGGAAACTACCGCAAATAGCGGGAACATGTCCATCCCGTTTCCCGTGCCGCCGCCGTTTCGGCGTAATCCCCGTTCCCTCCCCATGATTAAGCGTATCGGTTTGCACGCCAAAGAACCGTCCGGACGTTTTCCCGGACGGGTTTTCTTATTTGCGCGGACTTCGGCTTACGGGGCGAAATACGAGAACGACATATGGCGGTCGAGCGCCATATTGGCCGCCCCCAATGCGCCGCCGATTTCGTCGAATTGCCCAACGTGGACGACGGTCGAGGCGGACAGCTGGCTCATCGCCCGCTGACGCATCACTTTGACGGCGGTTTCCACGTATAAGGGGGAGGCTTGCGGAATCGCGCCGCCGAGTATGAACGCCTCCGGATTGAGCAAATTGACCAGGTTCGCCATCGTAATGCCCAAATAAGTCGCGGCACTGCGGACGACTTCGCCGGCCAGCTCGTCTCCCTGCTCCGCCGCCCGGCAAACGTCTTCGGCCTTAAGCGTCTGCAGGTCGAAATCGCGATGCTGGAGGAGCGACGAATGTCCGCCCAGGCGAAGCAGCCTTCGCGCCTCGAGCTCCATCGCGGGGGCCGCGGACACCATCTGCAGGCAGCCGTTGTTGCCGCACGGGCAAAGCGGCCCGCCCGCATCGACGGTCGTATGGCCGATTTCGCCCGCTCCGCCTATTGCGCCGTGGATCAGCTCGCGGTTGACATAAATACCGGCCCCGATGCCGGAATCGATGCCGATATAGACCATATGCCTGTACGCTTTTCCCGCGCCGTACCGGCATTCGGACAACCCGCGGGCGCGGCTGCGGTTGAGCACGACCGTCGGCCAGCCGACGGCTTTCTCGAGCATCGGGCCGATTTCGACGTGCTTCCATCCCATGGCGGCGGAGCTGCGAAGGAAGCCGCTGTGCGTATCGACGAGTCCCGGGATGCCGATTCCGATCAGCGGAAGCGGGCTTTTGTCAATTTTTTTATAAAAGTTCGGAAGTTCGTCCGCCAGCGCCCGAACGGCGTTCTCCGGCGAGAGCGGGTTGAACGTTACGCGGCTTTTCTCCACCACGTTGCCGAGCAGGTCGAACGCGCCGATCGTCCACGTCTGATGGCTCAAATCGGCGCCGATAATGACACGGGAATGCGGGACGAGCTCCAGGCTGGTCGCCGGCCGGCCTCCCGTCGATTGGCGGACGACGGTTTCATGAACGAGCCCGAGTTCTATCAATTCGCCGATCGCGACCGATATCGTCGCCCGGCTTAAATCGGTCAATCGAGTCAGCTCGATTCGGGACAACGGGCCGTGTACCCGGAGCATTTGCAAAATGGCCGTCTTGCTGCCTTTCTGATCCCATACTTTGCGCATTTGTTCCAAAACGATACCCTCGCAATTTTTACAAGTCGCTTCGTAGCGTTCCTTTTACGATATCAAAAACGGGATTCGTTCGCAACGGGGAACGGACGACTAATATAAATTTTTATACATAAATTCGAACGAATTTAACGAATTCAAAGTAATATCGCCGAATTTTTTCGTGACTAAGTTTAGATATTGACATAAGTGGAGAGCTGCCGTATGATCAAGAAAAGCGCTCGCAAGGCGCGACGCGCTCGGGCAGAGAGCGCTTCCATTTCGGGGGCGCATCTGCGGCACTATGATCGAATGGAGGACCGCGAATGTTTCCGAAACCGCCGATCACTCCCCCGCCGGAGCATCCCCGGCTGTTTTTCCGCAAACGGCATTTGCCGGAGCTGAAGGCGAAGACGACGCACCCCGAACTGAAGCAGGCATGGGAACGGCTGATCGGGTACAGCCGGTTCGGCGTCGAAGAAGCGAATGCCGAACATTGTCCGGGCGACGTGTACGTCATCGAAGCGAATGCGCTTCTGTACGCGCTGCTGGACGACAGGGGCGCCGGCCTGAAGGCGAAGCGGCTCGCCTTGTCCGCGATTACGAAGCCGTTCAATCCGAATTATCAGGACATTTCGCGGGAGATCGGCCGGCTTATGCTGGCGGGCGCCGTCGTTTACGATTGGTGCCACGATCTCGTTACCGCCGAGGAGAAGACGTTTTTGATCCGGCATTTCAAAAGGCTTGCGGGCTTGCTCGAATGCGGATACCCTCCGGTCAAGGAAGGCGCCTTCGTGGGCCACAGCTGCGAGTGGATGATTCAGCGAGACATGCTCGGGACCGGCATCGCGATTTACGACGAAGACCCGGAAATGTACGATTTGGCGGCGGGCCGTTTTTTCGACCAGATGGTTCCCGCGCGCAATTTTTTTTATCCGTCCGGCTGGCACCATCAGGGGGACGCTTACGGCGGCGTGCGCTTCCAGGGAGAATTGTTTCCGACGTGGATGTTCGACCGGATGGGCTTCGGCAACGTCTACGATCCGTCGCAGCGCGAGGTCGGCTACCAATGGATTTATACGCGGCGTCCGGACGGCAAGCTGCTGCGGGACGGCGATACGCCGCCGCCGATGCCGAACCAGACGAAGTACACGAGACTTCATTTCCTTTATTTGATGCTCGGCAGCTATTACAAAGATCCGTATTTCGTATGCCAGCGGCGCAAGGACGAAGGGCGGCTGCACGATAAAGACGTGCTGTTCGCGTTCCTGTTTGCCGATCCGGACGCGGCGGCGAAGCCGCTGGACGAACTGCCGCTGACCCGCTATTTCGGCGCTCCGACCGGCGCGATGGTGGCGCGGACGGGCTGGGACGAAGGAATCGACGCCAAAACGGTCGTCGCGGAAATGAAGGTGGGCATGTATCAGTACAACAACCATCAGCATTTGGACGCCGGCGCGTTCCAGCTGTATTACAAAGGCAACCTGGCGATCGATTCGGGATCGTACAAAGGATCGTCGGGGAAATACCATTCCCCGCACAACAAATATTATTTCAAGCGGTCGATCGCGCACAATACGATACTCGTGTACGATCCCGACGAGCTGACCAAGCACCCGTACGTCAAGGACGGTGGACTCGTTTGGCCGAACGTGAACGACGGCGGGCAGCGATGGCCGAACGAGGGAAGGCCGCCGCTTACGCTTCACGATTTATTGAACAAAGATTTCAGGCGGGGCGACGTGCTGGCCTACGACTTCGGGCCCGACAAATTTAAACCCGACTACTCCTATATGAAAGGTGATATTACAGCCGCCTATTCGGATAAAATGAAGCAGTTTCAGCGCTCGTTTCTGTTTCTGAACTTCAAAAACGACGATCATCCCGCGGCGCTGATCGTTTTCGACCGCGTCGTGTCGGCGAATCCGGATTTCCGCAAATATTGGCTGCTGCACAGCATCGAAGAGCCTCGCATCGAAGACGGACGAACGATCGTGTCGCGCGGGGAGGACGGCTACAACGGGCAATTGGTGAACGACACGCTTTTGCCGGAGCGGAGCAACCGGCATATCGAGAAGGTCGGCGGCCCGGACAAACCGTATTGGGTGTTCGGCACGAATTTCGTCAACGATTATCCCGGAACGAAGGAGCAGGGAGAATGGCGCATCGAGCTTAGTCCGCGCGAGCCTTCGGCGCTCGATTTGTTTCTGAACGTCATGCAGGTGAAAGATATCGACGGTCCGGCGGCGCTGGATACATACAAAGTGGAGGGGCGAACGTTCGTCGGCGCGGCGATCGGCGATTGGGTCGTTTTGTTCGCCAAAAGCGGCGAGCGTCTGGCGGAGGATACGGAACTTCCGAACGTTCCGAACGCGGCGTACCGCGCAGGACGCACGCTGAACGTTATTGTGACCGATCTCGCGGCCGGCGTATGGACGGCGGAGGAGCGATCGGGCGGTGCGGATCAAGCGGGAGCGTCACGGCAGCCGCGGCATGCGGGCGATTTCGAGGCGAGCGCCGAAGGCGGTCTGATCTGCCTGCGCGGAGCGGACCCGGCCGCAACGATCGTGCTGCGCTATAAAGGCGCCGCGGACGAGAGACGAGCGGAACGGGAGGGCGCGAGATGAAAGGCAAACCGAACGTCGTGATCGTAATGGCGGATCAGCTTCGCCGGGACGCGCTCGGCAAGCATACGCCGAATATAAACCGGCTGCGGGCGGAAAGCTTCGCGTTCGAGCGGGCTTACTGCGCCTCTCCGCTCTGCGTTCCGGCCCGAGGCGCATTTTTCACGGGCAAATACCCGAACGTGACCGGCTCGCTCATCAATCCGTGGACGGAGCAGGAGAAGGCGCACGGGACGGTGCGGGCGGGGCATGCGAATTTGTACGGGCTGCTGGAAGCCGAATGGGACAGCTGGCATACCGGGAAGCAGCATCTGTTCGCCGAGCCGAAACCGGAGTTTGACGCGGGCAGCAAGACACATTGGCTGCAGCTGGAAGGGCGGTACGAATCGTTCATGAAGGCGAGCGGCAAACAAAAGCCGGGCGGACCGGCTTACAAAGGCATCGTTCCCGAGCTCGCCTTCGGCAAAGTTACGCGGAAGCGCACCTATTCGATTCCGGCGACGGGCCGGTTCGAGGAAAGCCTCGACTACTTTTACGACGGCTTCATATTGAACGATTCGCTGGAGGCGATTCGCCGCAGAGACCCGGGCAAGCCGTTCGCGCTGAACGCGATGTTCGTCGCGCCGCACCCTCCGCTGCAGCTTCCGGAGCCGTGGTATTCGATGGTGGACGACGTCGAGCTGCCGGACAACGTCGGGGTATGGGCCGACAACCAGTCCCCGCTCCAGCTGTACAATTTGCCCGGCATGCTGGGAAGCTCGTACACGCGGGACGAATGGCGCGTCGTATGGAAAGCGTACCTCGGCCTTGTCGCCCTGCTCGACCATTGCGTCGGGCGGCTATTGGACGAACTGAAGCGGCACCGTCTATACGACGATACGTTGATCGTCTTCGCCAGCGATCACGGGGAAATGCTCGGTTCCCATCGGTTATGGCAAAAAATGTGCATGTACGAAGAAGCGGTCCGTACGCCGCTGTTCATGAAGTTTCCCGCCGGCTTCGGGATCGGGGCCGGCCGCTCGGAGGAGCCGGTCAGCGGCGTGGACGTCCTTCCGACGCTGTGCGAGGCGCTGGGCGTCGAACCGCCCGAAGGAATGTCCGGCGTGTCGCTCATGCCGCTGGCGCGCGGAGAGCGGAAGCGGCTTGCGCGCGAGGCGATTTTCATCCAGTTCGACGGCAACGGCGCCCGCGGCAACTTCCAGAGGTGCGTCGTCGAAGGACATCATAAGCTGATCGTCGACCTGTTCAAGGATGAGCTGTTCATCGAACTGTACGATCTCGCGTCCGATCCGCAGGAAATGAACAATTTGGCGTTTCGGGCGGAAACGTACGGCGGCCGCGTCGAAAGCATGCTCGGCAGGCTGCGGGAGCATATGCGCGCGACGAACGATTTGCTCGAAGTTCCGGACGGGGCGTACGAGCGGTTTCTGGCCGATTATTCGCCGTTCGAAAGCTGACCGGGACGGAGGCGAAGGAATCATGGCGGCAAAGCGACATTGGAATCGATTGCCGGCGCTCTGCCTGGCGCTCTGCCTGGCGGCATTGCCGGCTTGCTCCGAAGGGACGGACGACGCCGTGCCGGTGAAAACGGACAAAGCCGAGGCGCGAACGAAAGCCGAGGCGGAATTCGCTCCCTATACCGGCGCGCCGCCCGATGCCGCGCGGATTATCGCCGATCTGGAGGAGCGCAATCCGGAGCGGCGGCATCCGCGTCTGTACGCATCCGCGGATACGTTCGAAAGGCTGAAGGAGCAGGCGAAAAGCGACCCGCTGCTGCGCAAATGGTACGGCGACCTTCGGAAAGCGGCCGACAAAACGTTGTCGAAGCCGGTCGGCGTCTACGAGACGCCCGACGGCCGCCGTATGCTGTCCGCCCGCGACGCGCGCCCCGTCATCGAGCAAAACGCGATGATGTACCGGCTGAGCGGGGAAGCGAAGTACGCGGAACGGGCGGTGCGGGAAATGACCGCGCTGGCGGCTTTTCCCGACTGGAATCATGCGAAGGAGTTTCTCAATACCGCGGAAATCGCGGCAGGGATGGGCATCGGCTACGACTGGCTGTACGACTATTTGACTCCGGAGCAGCGGGACGCCGTTCGCGGCGCGATCGTGGAGAAAGGGCTGCGGAAAGCGCTCGACGCCCATAACGGCAAAGCGTGGTGGACCGTCAGAACCGAACCGGCGAGCAACTGGAGCGCCGTCTGCAACGGCGGCATCATTGTCGGCGCGCTCGCGATCGGCGACGAAGAGAAAGGGCTGGCGGGGGAAATCATCGCCAGGTCGCTGCGATCGGCGGACAGCATCATCTTGAAGCGTTGGGAGCCGGACGGAGGCTGGAGCGAAGGGCCCGGCTACTGGAGGTATATGATGGAGTACGCCGTCAGCTACATGGCGGCCATGCAGACGGCGCTCGGCACGACGTACGGCCATGCGCAGACGCCGGGCCTGCATAAGACGGCATACTTTCCGGTCTATGCGACCGGTCCGCAGGGCACGTTCAACTTCGGCGACAACGACAGCGGCAAGATGAAAATACCGGAGCTGTTTTGGCTGGCCAAAGCGACGAACGATCCGCAGCTGTCCGCTTTCCGCATCGCCATGATGGAAGACGCGAAACAGGCCGGCGGCGTATACGATATGCTCTGGTACGATCCGAAATGGCGCGAAGCGGCCGTTTCGCTACCGACCGACCGATATTTCCGCAGCGCCGAGCTCGTCACGATGCGCGGCCGATGGAACGACGCCTCGACCGCATTCGTCGGCTTCAAGGCGGGTACCGCCGTCGCCAGCCATTCGCATTCCGATATCGGGCAGTTCGTGTTTCATGCCGGCGGCGAGCAGTGGGCGATCGATCCGGGCAAAGAAAACTATAACTTGCCGGGCTATTTCAACTATGACAAGGAACGGTACACGTATTACCGGCTGAGGCCGGAAGGCCACAATACGCTCGTCATCGGCCCCGACAAGCAGTTTCAGCAAAATCCGGCCTCCATGAGCAAAATCGCGAGCTTCGTTTCGAAGCCGAACGAAGCGTTCGCGATCGCCGACATGCTGCCCGCCTATTCCCGCACTGCCGACGCCGCGTGGCGAGGCGTGAAGTTCGCGGATCGCAAACGGCTTATCGTCGAAGACGAAATCCGGGCGAAGGCGCCGTCCGACGTCTGGTGGTTTATGCACACGAAGGCGAGCATCGAATTGTCCGCGGACGGCAAATCGGCGCTGCTGACGCAGAACGGCAAGCGGCTGTGGGTCGGCATGGCGTTTCCGAAGCAAGCGTCATTGCCGGCCGCCTTTCAAGTGACGGAAGCGAAGCCGCTGCCGGAATCCCCGAACCCGAAAGGGCAGACGGACAACACCGGCATACGGAAGCTGTCCGTCAAGCTCGAAGGCGTTGCGGACGCGCGCATCGCCGTCGAGCTCGTGCCGCTCGCAAACGGCGAACCGGCGCCCGCGGCCGCGAGCGAATACGTGCCGTTATCGGAATGGAAATGAGCGAAGAAAGGAGCCGATGTCGAGATGAACGCGTTATCCGATCTGCTGTCTCCCGATGAGATTGCGGCCAGCCTGCCGTCCAAAGCGGACTTCCGCCCGTTCCCGACGATCGAGCGAAGAGACGCATGGGAACAACTTCCCGCGGACCTTCGGACGTCGATCATAGCCGAGGGCGAAGCTTATTTGGGCTTCGAGTGGCCGCGGCTGACGGCGGCGATGTACATGGAATTTTTGCGAAACGGCAACCGGACGCGATACGACGGACCGTACCATAAGCGTAGAAGAGCCGTAACGAGCCTCGCGCTGGCCGAATGCATCGAGAACGAAGGCCGTTTTCTGGACGATCTCGTCGACGGCGTTTGGCTTATCGCCGAAGAAACGAGCTGGGTCATTTCGGCCCATAACCGGATGTTCCAGCGCCGCCGCCCGGACTTGCCGGACGTCTCCGCCGTTCCCGGCATCGACCTGTTCGCCCTCGAGACCGGCGGTCTGTTCGCCTGGCTCCATTACTTGCTGCGCCCCGCGCTGAACCGGATTCATCCGCTGATCGACGAACGAATCGTGCATGAGGTGCGACGCCGCATTTTGGAGCCGTATTTGCTCCGGGACGATTGCTGGTGGATGGGCATCGCCGGGCGGGAGAAGCGGCTGAACAACTGGACGCCGTGGTGCACCTCCAACTGTCTGGCCGCGTTTCTGCTCGTGGAAGAAGACGCCGGGCGGCGGCTGCAAGCCGTCCGCAAGTCGCTCGCGAGTCTCGACCGCTTCCTCGCGGAGCATCCGGCCGACGGCGGGTGCGACGAAGGGCCGGGCTACTGGAACAAGTCCGGCGGTTCGCTGTTCGATTGCCTGGAGCTGCTTTACGGGGCGACGGGCGGACGGTTCGATCCGTTCGCGGAGCCGCTCGTGCGAAACATCGGAGCGTATATTCACAAAGCCCATATCCACGGCGATTTCTTTCTCAATTTCGCCGACGGTCCGCCGCGAATCGCGGTCGAGGGCGACCTCGCATACCGATACGGCAAGCGAATCGGCGACGGGAATTTGACGGCGCTCGGATCGGCGTTCCACCGTGCGCTCGGCCCCGAGGGCTGGAAGAAGATGAAGTTTCTTTCCTTCCTTCGGGTGCTGCCCGCTTTGTTCAACTATGCGGCGATCGACGGAGATCCGGCTGCGCCGGCGTTTTCCCGCGACGTCTGGATGGACGGCATCCAGGTGATGGCGGCGCGCGAGTCCGAAGCGCCCGACCGCGGCCTGTACGTCGCCATGAAGGGCGGTCACAACGAAGAAAGCCACAACCATAACGACGTCGGTCATTTCGTCCTTTATGCGGACGGCTTGCCGGTGCTCGTCGACGTCGGCGTGGAGGAATATACGGCCAGGACGTTCGGCGCGGAGCGGTACGACATATGGACGATGCAGTCCGCCTATCACAGCGTCCCGACGATCAACGGCGTCATGCAGCGGAACGGAAGCCGGTTTCGGGCGGCGCATGCGAGCTACGAAGCCGCCCCGGACGCATCCCGTCTGACGCTCGAGCTCGCTTCCGCTTATCCTCCCGAAGCGGGAATCGCTTCGTGGAGCCGAACTTGCCGTCTGGTCCGCTGTCCGCAGGCGGCCGTCGAGCTGGCGGAGAGGTTCGCGTTCGCCGATCCGTCCGCTTGCCGGTTCACGCTGAACTACGTCGCTTGCTGCCGGCCCGACGCCGATCCGGCCGGGGCGATCGTGTTCCGCCGCGACGGCCGGCCGGCGCTGCGGATGGAGTACGATGCCGGACAATTCGCGGCGAACGTCGAGACGATCGAGCTGGAGGACCGAAAGCTGAAACACTCGTGGGGCGAACGTTTGTACCGGATCGTCTTGACGCCCCGCAATGCCGTGCCGCAGGGCGGTTTTACGATTCGCTTCCTAAAAGCGTGACCGGTTCGACCCGGCTTCGACCATACCAATTGGAGAGGAACTTAGATATGCCGATATATTGGGGAGATTTGCACAACCATTGCGGAATCAGCTACGGATTCGGAGGATTGGAAAACGCGCTGCTGGCGGCCAAAGGCCAGCTCGACTTTTGCGCGATCATCGGCCACGCCTCGTGGTACGACATTCCGGCGCGCACGGAAGGTCTCGAATATTTGGTCGATTTTCACAAGGAAGGCTTCGCCAAGCTGCGCGGCCACTGGGACCGGGTGCGCGAAACGGTCCGGCGCTTCAACGTTCCCGGCGAGTTCGTCACGTTCCAGGGTTACGAAGCGCATTCGAGCCGTTACGGCGATCACCATTTTTTGTCGCCGGACGACGATCTGCCGATTGTCGAAGGCGAATCGCCCGCCGAAATCGTCCGGAAGCTGGCTCCCCGCCGCGTCATCGCGGTGCCTCATCATGTCGGTTATACGCCGGGATACCGCGGCGGCAATTGGGACAGCTTCAACGCCGGGATCAGCCCGATCGTCGAAGTGTACTCGAAGCACGGCTGCGGCATGTCCGATCAGAGCCCGTATCCGTACTATCACGACATGGGGCCGCGGGACTCCCGCAGCAGCGTTTACGGAGCGCTGGCGCGCAAGCACCGGTTCGGCTTCGTCGGCTCGACCGACCATCACGCCGGCTATCCCGGTTCGTACGGAGACGGCCGTTTGGCCGTATGGGCGGACGAGAAGACGCGCGAATCGATTTGGGAAGCGATATTGGCCCGCCGGACGTATGCGGTGACCGGAGACAAAATCGTCTGCCGGTTTACGATGAACGGGCTGCCGATGGGCAGCGAAACGAGGGCTCCGCAGCGGCATTTCGAGTTGGATGTTACGGCTTGCGACCGGATCGACAAAGTGATCGTGTACAAAAATTCGCGTCCGTGGAAAGTCGTTAACGGCGAATCGCTCGCCGCCGGACATGAAGCGGCGTCCGCCGCGGCAAAAGGCGTCTATAAAGTGAGAGCGGAAATGGGATGGGGGAACAACAAAAACGGCTATTTCTGGAACGGAGCCGCGGATGTGCGCGGCGGAAGGCTCGTTTCGGTCGAATCGTGCTTCCGCGGCCGCAGCGTGCTTGCGCCTACGCCCGAGATGAAGGACGATCCCGCGATGAACGCGCTTGGCAACAGGATCGCCCGCCAAACGGATTCGTCCGTGGAATGGAGCTGCACGACGTTCAAAAATCCGACGACGCTTCATCCGCATACGGCCGCCGTCATTTTGGAGATCGAAGGGGACGCGAACACCGAAATTCGTTTCCGGGCGAACGGCGCCGAACTGACGGCGACCGTCGGACAGCTGCTGGACGGCAATGCGACGCGGCATTTGCGCGCCTACAACTCCGAAGCGATCGTTCTGCACCGCGCGGCTCCTCGGCACGCATACACCGTTAAGGAAGCGTGGACGGATACGTCCGCGGAATCCGAATGCGACGTGTACCATGCGGAGGTCCGGCAAGCAAACGGACAGTGCGCCTGGATTTCGCCCATTTACGCGTTGGCGTAACGTATGCGGAACGACGCACGCGTTTCAAATCGGCGAAACATCGACTATAAAAAGAGGGGGGACGCCAATGAAAGTTCGGGTACGTCAAACGGGAAAAATCGCCGCGGCGTCGCTGCTGGCGGCCGTCGCATCGGCAGGCTGCGGCGACGGGGCGCAGGAAGGAGCGGGAGCCGCCGAGGGCGGCGGCAAAAAGCCGGTCGAGCTCGTTTTCTACCAAACCGGCAACGCCGACTGGACGGAAGCGGACTTCATGAACCATTACGGAACCTACATCCAGCGAAAATTGCCGCACATTACGCCGAAATTCGTTCCGGTGCCGCCCGCGAAATCGATGGACGGACTGATCGCCGCCGGACAGCAGTTCGACGTGCTGCTGTTGTCCGTCGGCCATACGCACCTGAACTTGATACGCAACGGGTTCCAGTACGACATATCCGAGCTGGTCAAGCAGAAAAACGTCGATTTGACCCGGTTCGAGCCGTTCGCGATCGACCAGCAAAGGGAAATCGCCGGGGGAGGCCTGTACGGGCTGCCGCTGTCGAACACTTCGCCGGTCATCATGTACTACAAAGACCTGTTCGACAAGTTCGGAGCGCCGTATCCGAAGGACGGGATGACATGGGATCAAACGTACGAGCTGGCCAAGCAGTTGACGCGCAGCGATGGCGGCATCTCCTATTACGGCTTGCTCGCGTCGCCCGAGCATGTGCTGAAGACGAACCCGTTTTCGGCGCCGTTCGTCGATCCGAAAAGCTCGAAGCCGATGTTCGACGATCCGAAGATGATGACGTTCATCGAAAACTTGAAGCGGTTTTACATGCTGATTCCGCCGCCGGGAGGAAAGCCGCTGGAAGGAAGCTTTTTCTCCTCGACGGGGCAGTCCAAAATGTTCGCCAAAGAGAGAAATTTGGCGATGTGGGTTCATTTCTCCAACGCGGCCGTCAACTTTCCGGGCGATCTGAACTGGGACTACGCGTCGTTTCCCTATTTCAAGGAGCTCGGCCCGGTCGGACCGCAGGCGTACCCCGGCTATATTTACGTCAGCAGCACGAGCAAGCACAAGGAAGACGCGATGGATGCGCTGCTGGCGCTGACGTCCGACGAATTCCAAACGATTCGCTCCAAAGCGGGGATCGAAACCGCGCTGAAACATCCGGACGTCAAAAAAACGTTCGCGCAAGATTTGCCGACATACGCCGGCAAAAACATCGGAGCGATTTTTCCGCAAACGTACGCGCCCCCGGCTCCGCTTACCGAATACAACGATTTGGCGTGGAAGCGGATGAACGAAGCGTTCGGCGACATCGGCCGGGGCAAAAAAGACAGCGCGACGGCAATCCGGGAAGCTTCGGAGCTGCTCGCCAGAGATATAGCGGCGGAACGATCGAAGAAGTGACGGCGATGAAATCGAATCCGCAATCCGGGGAGGAATGCAGCCGTGTGGAATGAAAGGGAAGGGCGGACCGGGGAACCGGGCCGTTTCGGGGGTGTCGATGCGTTGTCGGCGCCGCCGCCGGACGACGGCACGTTCGGGAATGCCGAATCGTTCGAGGGCGACGGCGTACCGGGCGAATGGACCTTTGAAGGGGAGGGCTGCCTGCGGCTGTCGGGGAAGCACTACAAGCACGGCCGCCGGTCGCTCGAGTGGCAGTGGGGCCGGGGCGGGAAGCTCGTCGTGCGAAGCCCGGACCATTTGCGGGAAGCCGGAGAAAGCCGCGGCGGCGGCATCCGGATATGGATATACAACGAAAAGGCGATCGACGGCGCATTGACGTTCCGCTTCGGCTCCGAAGCGGAGCTTGCGCTCGGGCGGCCGCGCTACGTCTTCGATGTGCGGATTCGGTTTACCGGCTGGCGCGGCGTCAACGTGCATTTTCGCGAAGACGCCGCCGCCTCGGGCGATCGGACGCAAGCCGACGAAACGCCGCTTGCGGCGATGGAAATCGTGCCGCCCGCAAACGCGGAAAGCGGCGCCGTCTTTTTCGACGTCGTGGAATTCGTGGAGCATATTCCGGCGTCGCGCTCGTCCGACGATCAAATACCGTTTCTCCGGCAAAAAACGAACGGAGGAAAGGGCGGCTCCTGGGACCGTTCCTTTTATTACAGCCGCAGGCAGCCGCGGCTTCCGCTCCCCGATTCGATAACGCCGGAGCAGATTCGGGCTTTCGCTACGATCGCAAGGCGAATGGAGGAATGGGTGTACGGCCGGGACCCGGATTTGTCGAGAGAGCCTCTGCGGATTCGCCATGAAGCTTTGCAACAGTTTATTCGCCGGGGCGTCGGGAAGTTCGACGAGCTTCGGCTGCGGCGGGATGACAACGGTTACATGACCGGCGTTCCCCTGTTTTCGAGCCGCTCCGCGCACGGTCCGGAGTTCGGGACGGCCGTTTCCCGCAAAATCTTTTTGCCGCTCGTTCTGGACTGCAAAATGAACGGAAACGCGGAAAGCGGGAAGAAGGCGCTCGATTTGTTCGACCATTTTCACGATCAGGGGTGGGCGGCCGGAAGCGGGCTGGAAACGCTCGATCATGAGACGAACCGGAATTGCGGCTATTTTCACGCCTTTTTCCTGATGCGCGAGGAGCTGCGCGCGAGCGGACGTCTGGAACGGGAGATGGCGGCCGTCCACTGGTTTTTGAACGTCGGCAAAACGTACGGCGTACCGGGCGTCGACTATACGGAAACGACCGCGGACGAAGTGCGAACCCGGTTCGTGTACAAGCTGCAATACGTGCTGGCGATGGACGATACGCCTGAAAAAGTAAGGCATATGGAAGGGCTGCTCGCCTGGATGAACCATGCTCTGGCCGTCGCCCCGGGCTATGCGGGAACGATCAAGCGCGACTATATGGGCTTTCACCATCGCGGAGTCTATATGAGCGCTTATGCGCCGAACGCTTATCATACCGCCGCCTTGATCGCCTATTTGCTGCACGGCACGCCGTTCGCTTTGGCCTCCGAGTCGGTCGGGAACGTGAAACAGGCGCTGCTCACGCTGAGGACGGTCACGAACAAATACGACGTTCCTGTCGGCATTAGCGGCCGCTTCCCGACCCAGGGAGGCATTACGAACGAAATCCTTCCCGCCTACGCGTACATGGCTATCGCCGGCGACCCGGTCGATACGGAAATGGCGGGGGCGTTCATGCGGCTGTGGGAGCCCGAATCCGTTTATTTGAAAGAGAAGCTGTTTCCCGAAGCAAGCTCGGACGGCGTGCAGTACATCGATACGATCGGAGGGCTGCAGCTGATGCTCGAGCTGGCGGACCGGGGATTCGCAGCCGAGAAGAGCCCGGAAGGATTTTGGGTGAAGCCGTCGTCCGCCCTCGCCGTCCTTCGCCGCGGCGATTGGATGGTATCGACGAAAGGCTGGAGCCAATACGTATTCGATTTCGAAGCGCACGGGCCGAGACAAGCCGGTTCGGTTCACAAATTCACCGAAGGGGAAAACGTATACGGCCGCTATATCAGCTACGGCGCCATGCAAATATTCGCGTCGGGCTCGCCGGTAAACGCGCCGGATAGCGGATATGCGCCGGACGAAGGGTGGGACTGGCGCCGCTGGCCGGGAACGACCGCGAAGCGGGTGCCTCTGGAGGAGATGAAGGTTGGCCGCGGCGGATCGGCGAGCGGCATGTTCAACGAGCATACGCGCTCGTTCAGCGACGAAACGTTCGCGGGCGGCGTTTCGTGCGAGGACCGGGACGGCCTGTTCGCGATGAAGCTGCACGATACCGTCTTCGATCGGAGCTTCCGCGCGATCAAATCGTACTTTTACTTCGGCGACGAAATCGTGGCGCTCGGCTCGAACATTCGCTGCGCGGACGCGGAACGCCGCGTCGAAACGACGCTGTTCCAATGCCGCTTGCCGGACCCGCATACGCCTGTCGTCGTGCAATCCGAGCGGATCGCGCAGCTTCCTTATATATGGCCGAACGCTTCGGGCGGACCGGTCCGGTTTACGGACCCTTGCGGAAACGGCTACGTCGTGGCGGACGCGAGCAAGCTGCATATCGAGCGGGACGTCCAGCATTCGATCGATCACCGCGGGGTCGAAGCGACATCGGGCGAGTACGCCGTTGCATGGATCGATCACGGTCCGGTGCCCGAGGACGGCGAATACGAATACGCGGTGCTCGTCCAAACGACGCCGGAGCGGCTGGCCGCCTATGCAAACGATGTCCCGTACCGCGTCGTTCGCAAGGACGAAGCGGCGCACATCGTCGAGCATACGGTCATGCAGGCGTTCGGCTACGCCGTATTCGACGAAACCGTCCGGCTGCCGGACGGACCGCTGCGGATGGCGAGCGCGCCGATCGCGGCATTCGTGAAAAGGAGCGGCGGCGGGCTGATCGTGAGCGTGGCCGATCCCGATTTGCGGCTGCCGAAATTGGCGAATCAGCGGATGGACGATCGCACGGCTTGGACGGAAAGCGAGCCCGCCAAAGTCGCCGTCGAGCTGCGGGGCCGGTGGAGCATCGTACGGCAAACGAAAGGAGAGCACCCGGCCGAAATCGCGGAACGCGGCGGCGACTTCACCCGCATCGAACTCGTATGCGTCGGCGGCGGCGCGGTGGAACTGATCTTGAACGAAATCGGGGGGAATGCGGTATGAGAGCGCGATGGAGGCAGGCTGCGATGTCCGTATCGGCTATGGCGCTGCTGGCAAGCTGCTCGGGGGAAAAGGGCGGCGGCGCCGGTTCGGAGGAAACGGCTCGGGAGCCCGTGAAGCTGGTTTTGTACACGTACAGCGCGAGCTTGACCGACGACGAGTTCCGGCAAACGATCGTCGAACCGGTGCAGCGAAAGTACCCGAACGTTTCGTTCGAGCTGATTAACCGCAGCGGCGACGCGAATACGCCGGAAAAGCTGATGGCATCGGGGACGTATCCGGACATTTTGCTCGTCAGCAACATTTATATCGGCATGTTCAACCAGCTCGGCATGAACATGGATCTGAGCGAGCTCGTTCGGAAAAGCGGGATGAACGCGAACCGGTTCGATGCCGGAGCGATGGAAGCGATCCGGCAGTTCGGAACGAACAATCAATTGTTCGCGATTCCGTTTTCGATGAATTACGGAATGACCGTTTACAACAAAGACATTTTCGATCAATTCGGGGTATCGTATCCGAAGGACAAGATGACGTGGAACGACATGCTCGAATTGGGCAAAAAATTGACCCGCACGGAGCGCGGAATATCGTATGTCGGCATCGATCCGGGCCCCGTCGATCAAATGAAGGAACAGTATTCGCTGCCGTACGTCGACGAGAAGCGGGAGAAGCCGGTTTTGAATTCGGACGGGTACCAGAAGCTGTTCTCCCTGCTCAAGCGATTTTATGAAATCCCCGGGTTTATCGGCGAGAAAGGCAAGTACGACTATGGGAGAAACGCCTTTTTGAAGGATAAAACGTTAGCCATGATGCCGACGTGGGGCAACGGAGTCGTCGGCCAGCTCGAGGACGCCGCCCGGCAGGGACAGCAGCTGAATTGGGATCTCGTGACGCAGCCCGTCTTCGCGGATCGGCCGGACTTGGGCAGACCGGCGAATATGCCCGTCTTCATGATTTTTCCGAAAAGTCCGCATAAAGAAACCGCGTTTCGCGCAATCGAGACGCTCGTTTCGGACGAGGTGCAGTCGGCTCTGAACAAGAAGGGGCGCCTGACCGTGCTGAACGACGACGCGATCAAGAAGCAGTTCGCTTCCGAGCTGAAAAGCTTTCAGGGCAAAAACGTTCAGGCGGTTTTTATGCTGAAGCAGGCGCCCGGCACCGTTTTGACCGATTACGACGTCGAACTCAAAAAAATAATCGGCGAGGCGGCCAAGGAGATGGCCCAAACCGGCAAAGACGTCAATACGGCGCTGCGCGACGCGCAAAACAAAGCCGAGAAAAAAATGGCGGAATTGAAAGCGAAGTAGGAGAAGTTTCCGAATAGAAGAAGCGAGCAAAATAATCTGGGGATGCCGTTAAGCCGGTTTCCCCGATTTGCTTTTTAAACAGCTGGAAAGGGCGCTTTGTGAAAGCACATTCCCGCTCCGCCGCCTTTTCGGCATGCAAAACGGTTCGGTTTGCACTGCGAAGACCGTCAGGTGTCAGTTCCGGCGATCTTTTCTTAGGGATCGTCCGGCAACCGGGCTCCGTGTCGGTTGATGCGGGATGGAACGAATCGTAGTATGCTTATCGGCGGAAAAAGCGATCGTTTTTCAGGCTAACGAATCCGGATATCGCTATAAGCCAAAAATGGAAGAAAACGATCCACCGTCGACGGCGCTTCGTCATCCGGCGGCCTGCGGCTGCCCGAACAGATGGCCGAGCACGATCGTGACGGTGCCGATGGCGGTCGCCCGGCTGCCGAGCCGGGGAATGGCGATTAAGGCGAATCATCGACCGGCCGCCTTAGAAGTCGTCGTTGCGGTCCTAAGACTGAATCAAGACAACGCGAATTCACCGGCGGCTGAGTCGATCCCCGTCCCCTACTCATGAACAAGCGTATCGGTTTGCACGTCAAAAAAACGTCCGGGCATTTTCCCCGGACTGGTTTTCTTTTCACCGCGAAAACTTCGGTTAGAAGGCTGCATAGTTTTGTCGACGAAAATATTGTTGACAATATTACATTCCTGTTTTAATCTGTTTAAAAGAAAATGAAAGCGCTACATTCGAATTTGATTCGTCTAATTGTCATTCTCGGTATGAGGCGGGTTACAACCGCTTTATATAAAATGAATGTTGGGGTGAGCGTAATGGGGGGTAATTGGAGGAGCGGAATAACAGCTGCTGCCGCCATGGCCGCGCTGCTGGTCATGACGGCGTGCGGAGGGAAACCGCAAGGCTCGGACAAAGAAGCGAATACGCCGGCGGAAAGCCCGAAACCGGTGAAGCTGCAAGTGCTGACGCCCGGAGGCGGCAACGAGCAATGGTTTATGGAGCGGTACGGCAAAAGCATTCAAGAGAAATATCCGCACTTCTCCTTCGAGATCATGGAGAACACCGGTACGACGATTCAAAACATTGTAACGGAGAAGCGAAAAATCGATCTGATCATTACTTCTTTCGCCGGATACCGCGGCCAAATCAAGCCGGTCGAGCTCAGCTCCGACATGACGGATTTGATTAAAAAGCACGGCTTCGATACGAATCGGGTCGAGGACGCTTATATGGACATGATCCGCAATATCGACGGCGGCAAAGTGTCGGGGCTTCCGTTGTACGATCTCAACCTGCTGCTTTATTACAACAAGGACATCTTCGACAAGTTCGGTGTGCCTTATCCGACCGATAAAATGAAATGGGAAGACCTGTATGGCATCGCCACGAGACTGACGAGAAATGACGGCGGCGTCCAGTATCGCGGATTCGTAACGTCTCCGTCGCACTTGGTCATGGTCAATCAAGCTTCGCTCGGTTATTTTGACGCGAGCGGAGAAAAGGCGGCGGTGCAAACCGACGGGTGGAAACAATATTTCGAGCTGATGAAGCCGCTTTATTCGATGCCCGGGTACAATCCGACGAAAGCGATGATCAGCGGCAACGGGATCAAGGATGCCTTCTTCAAAGAAAAGTCGTCGGCCATGTTCGTCATGTTCAACTCGGACGCGCCTAAGCCGGAAGACGGCATCAACTGGGATGCGGTCAGCCTGCCGGAATTGAAAACCGCCCCCGGCGTCGGCGCCCAGCCGTACCCGGTCTTTATAGGAGTGGCCTCCACCAGCGAGCATCGCGACGAAGCGTTTTTGAGCATCGCCCACTTGCTGTCCGATTCCGTGCAGACGAAGCTGGCGTCGGACTTTGCCAATATCAGCCCGTTAAAGAACCCGCAAGTCAAATCCGCCTTCGGCAAAAACGTAGCGCAGTGGCAAGGGAAACATATTGCGGCGATCACGTCGTTGAAGCCGGCCGGTCCGCCCGCCTATGTCGGCGAATATTTGCCCATCGGACAAACGGCCGTAACCAACGCGATGCTGTCCTTCGTCGTAGGGGAGAAAGACGCCAATACCGCGCTGAGGGAAGCGGAAGAGGAAATCAATAAAAAGGTCGCGGAAGCGAAGGCGATGAAAAAGTAACTGAAAAAAGAACGCGTATCCGCGCTTCATCGAAAGGTTCCGATGCGGACGTCGAAGGAAAGGTGCGTCGCAATGTCCAGAAAGCTTTTTTACAATATGCATATCAAGGCGGAGGATGGCGCCGTGAGCCTCTCCTTCTCTAACGGCTTGCGTCTCCGGCTCGGAGCCGGGCCCCGGACCCCGATACGTAATTTCGTCCGGATCGGACGTAACGAGGCCGTACGCATATTCGACCGTCTCCCATTCCGCCGGGAAGTTGCGGTTCAGGTCGACTCCGTTATGATTCGTTCGCAAATAACCGGGATGCCCCCGGACAAGCCTTTCCCGTTCGTCGGTCGCGACGGCGGGCAGCAGGACGACTCCGGCGCGAGCTATGGCGTTCGTTCGGGAAACGAAGCCGCGCGTTTTGTTTTCGTTCCACTGCTTGGCCAGCATATGCGGCCCTTCCTTCTTCGCGTCAAAATACGCCAGCGACGACGGGGCGTTCGCCGAGCGGAGCCGCCCGCTGTTGTCGGCTTACACCCGGGGATTTTACGCGGGAGAGGAGAAGCCGGTTCAATTGAACCACGCATGCTCGTCCGGCAGCCTGCCGACTTGGCTGTACAGGGAGCGCTCGATACCGGGCTTCGATTTGGAATGGGAAGGCGAGGAGCGCTCGAAGCTATCCCATACCGACCGAACAACGCCGGAGCTTTTGAACGAGTATCGCGATCGGCACTACTTCGGCATATTAACCCTACTGCGGGAAATGGGGGCTTCCGGCGCGACGGAGCCGGCCTTATAGAAAGGAAGCTTGAATGTCGAGGACGGGACGGCGGTTATTGCCGTCGCCGTCCTTTTGGCGCTTCTACCGGCATACGGGCGAGACGGGCGGCCCGCGGTTGCCCGGGCGCATTGCGGACGCATTGCCGCCATTGATGCGCGATGCGCTCTTTTGGTATAATGGAGCGTAATGCGCGAAAACCGGGAGGGTCAACATGCCGCAAAGTACGGACAATCAAAGCATGATTCGCAACTTTTGCATTATCGCCCATATCGATCACGGCAAATCCACGCTTGCCGACCGGATATTGGAATATACGGGCGCCTTGTCCTCGCGCGAGATGCAGGAGCAGGTGCTCGACCAGATGGACCTGGAGCGCGAGCGCGGCATCACGATCAAGCTGCAGGCCGTTCGTCTGAACTACAAGGCGGACGACGGCAACGAATATATACTGAACTTGATCGACACGCCGGGGCACGTCGACTTTACGTACGAGGTGTCCCGCAGTCTCGCCGCCTGCGAGGGCGCGCTGCTCGTCGTGGACGCGGCCCAGGGCATCGAAGCCCAAACGCTCGCCAACGTTTATTTGGCGCTCGACAACAACCTGGAAATTTTGCCGGTCGTCAACAAAATCGATCTGCCCAGCGCGGAGCCGGAACGGGTGAAGCAGGAAATCGAGGACGTCATCGGCCTCGACGCCAGCGAGGCGGTGCTCGCTTCGGCGAAGGCGGGCATCGGCATCAAAGAAATATTGGAGCAGGTCGTCCAAAAAGTGCCCGCGCCGAGCGGCAGCCGGGACAAACCGCTCAAGGCGCTCATTTTCGATTCGCACTACGATGCGTACAAAGGCGTCATCGTGTACGTGCGGGTCGTCGACGGCTCGATCCGCAAAGGGACGCCGATCAAATTTATGGCGACCGGCGCGGAGTTCGAGGTTATCGAGGTCGGCGCCTTCAAGCCGCGCATGACGATCGTGGACGAGCTGACGGTCGGCGACGTCGGCTTCGTCGTGGCCGGGATCAAAAACGTGAAGGATACCCGCGTCGGCGATACGATTACGGATTCGCGCCGTCCGGCCGCCGAGCCGCTGCCGGGATACCGCAAAATCAATCCGATGGTGTATTGCGGCCTGTATCCGATCGACACGGCCGACTACAACGACTTGCGCGAGGCGCTCGAGAAGCTCGAGCTGAACGACGCGTCGCTGAAGTACGAGCCGGAAACGTCGTCGGCGCTCGGCTTCGGGTTCCGCTGCGGCTTCCTCGGCCTGCTGCACATGGACGTCATCCAGGAGCGGATCGAACGGGAATTCAACATTCCGCTCATTACGACGGCCCCGAGCGTTATTTTCCGCGTCACGCTGACGAACGGCGAAGTCGTGCATATCGACAACCCGTCCAACTATCCGGAGACGGGGCGCATCGATTTCGTGGAGGAGCCTTACGTGAAAGCTTCGATCATCGTGCCGAAAGATTACGTCGGCCCGATTATGGAGCTGTGCCAGGGCAAGCGCGGCGAGTTCATCAATATGGAATATCTCGACACGACGCGGGTGACGCTCATTTACGACATTCCGCTGTCGGAGATCGTTTACGATTTCTTCGACCAGCTCAAGTCGAGCACGAAAGGATACGCCTCGTTCGACTACGAGCTGTCCGGCTATCGCCGCTCCAACCTGGTGAAGATGGACATTTTGCTCAACGGCGAGCAGGTCGACGCCTTGTCGTTCATCGTGCACCGCGACCGCGCCTACAACCGCGGACGGATCATTTGCGAGAAGCTGAAGGATCTCATTCCGCGGCAAATGTTCGAGGTGCCGATTCAGGCCGCCATCGGGCAAAAGGTCGTCGCGCGCGAAACGATCAAGGCGATGCGCAAAAACGTTTTGGCCAAATGCTACGGCGGCGACATATCGCGGAAACGGAAGCTGCTGGAGAAGCAGAAGGAAGGCAAAAAGCGGATGAAGCAGGTCGGCAACGTCGAGGTGCCGCAGGAAGCGTTCATGGCCGTGCTGAAAATCGACGAATGAGCCGGTCCGGTCGATGCGGCCGGAAAACGATAGAAGGCGGACGAACCGGGGAAGGCGCGGATAGCAGCGGAACGAAAGTACGTTATTCGAACGGTTCATCTATTTGGATGGAACGATAACGGAACGCGGTTCCGTTAAAAAGGCGGTCGGATCCGGTTCGGGGAGTCTGGACAGCGGAATAACGGAAGACGCTTTAAGACGCTTCCGTTATTTCCGGGAAATAACGGGAAATATCGCTCATGGCGGAACCGTCTTCCGTTATTATGAGCGTCACGAAAGCCGGGGGTCTCCCCCGGCAGAAGGAAGGAGGCGAGCGTTATGACGCACCGTGCGCCCGACGGCCGAATCGCGACGGCTTCCGGCCCGGGCTACGATCAAGCGCCGCCGCGGGCGGTTTATATCCACATTCCGTTTTGCACGAACAAATGCCATTACTGCGACTTCAACTCGTACGTCGTGCAGGGACAGCCCGTCATGGACTACTTGCGCGCGCTGGAACGGGAAATGGAACGAACCGTGAGCCGCATACCCGCGAAGTCAGTCGAATCGATCTTCGTCGGCGGCGGCACGCCGACGGTGCTGACGCCGGAGCAAATGCGGTATTTTCTCGGCACGGTAAACGCGTATTTCGGCGATCGCGCAGCGGATTGCGAAATTACGATGGAGGCGAATCCCGGGACGACCGATCCGGAGAAGCTGGCGGCGATGCGTGAAGGCGGCGTCAACCGGATCAGTTTCGGGGTGCAGTCGTTCGACAACAAGCTGCTGGAGACGATCGGCCGCATTCACAATACGGACGACGTTTACCGCAGCATCGAAAACGCCAGGGCCGCCGGGTTCGACAATTTATCGATCGACTTGATGCTCGGGCTGCCGAACCAGACGATCGGCGCGATGAACGCGACGCTGGACGCGGCGCTGGCGCTCGGTCTTGCGCATTACTCCGCCTACAGCCTCAAAATCGAAGAACATACGCTGTTCCATACGCTGTACCATAAAAACAAGCTGCCGCTGCCGGACGAGGACGAAGAGCTGGACATGTACTTGACGGTCCGGCGCCGGATGAACGAAGCCGGCCTGCGCCAGTACGAAATCAGCAACTTCGCGAAGCCGGGCATGGAAAGCCGCCACAATAAAGCGTATTGGCGCAATAAAGCCTACTACGGTTTGGGGGCGGGGGCGCACGGCTACGCGGGGGGCGTCCGGCATTTCAATATCAAAGGCGTTCAGGCCTACATCGACGCTTGCCGGACCGGTTTGCCGGTCAAGGAAACCCACGACGTCAGCCGCCAGGAGGCGATGGAAGACTTCATGATGGTCGGCCTCCGTTTGCTGGACGGCGTCCGCAACGACGATTTTCGCGGCCAGTTCGGCGTCCCGATGGAGCTTCCGTTCGGTGCGAAGCTGGAGAAAATGGTGCAAAGCGGGCTGCTCGAAGCCGTCGGGGACGGCTACCGGTTGTCGGAGCGGGGGCTTTTGTTCGGCAACGACGTGTTCGGCGAATTTTTGGAATAAAGGATGACGGCGAAAAGCTTCGGGCGACCGGAGCTTTTTCGTTTTCGGCCGGCGGAAAAAAGACGAAAAAATGTTCTTGAACGAACCGCCCGACTGTTGTATATTTATTCGTATTAATGAATGCAGCGGGTGGGGAAGCACATGACGGTAACATGCAGAAGAGCGACGCTGGACGACGTCGACTCGCTATACGACATCATTCAAAGCTATGCGGAAAAAGGCATCATGCTGCCGCGCTCGAAGGAAGCGCTCGGCCGCCATATCGATACGTTCGTGATCGCCGAGTTCGAGGGCCGGTTCGTCGGCTGCGGCTCCCTGTTCCGGCTCGGCAAGGACCTCGTCGAAATTCGTTCGCTCGGCGTAAGCGACGGCTACAAGGGCCAAGGGATCGGGCGCAAGCTCGTCACGTTTTTGACGGAGGAAGCGAAGGAGCAGGACATTCCGAAAATTATGGCGCTGACGTACGAGGTCGCCTTTTTCGAAAAAAACGGGTTTTCGGTCGTACCGAAAGAAATATTTCCGGAGAAAGTTTGGACGGATTGCATCCATTGCAAGAAGCAGCACAATTGCGACGAAATAGCAGTGTTGAAGCGCCTTGACTGACTTGACAAGGTGCTTTTCTTTTTGGTATTTTTGTTATAAGGTTTTAGCACTCCTTTGTATTGAGTGCTAACGACGCGCCGCAAGCTTGGCATATGGAGGAGGACCGCGCATGTTAACTGAACGTCAAAAACTGATTTTAAGCACCATTGTCGACGACTATATTCGTTCAGCTGAGCCTGTCGGGTCGCGTACGATATCCAAGCGGGGCGAGGTCGGATTCAGTCCGGCGACCATTCGCAACGAAATGTCGGACTTGGAAGAACTCGGATATTTGGAACAGCCGCATACGTCGGCGGGGCGCATCCCGTCCCATAAAGGGTATCGGTATTACGTGGACCATCTCGTGAAGCTCGGCAATTTGTCCGTCAAGGAACTGGACATTTTGAAGCTATTTTTCGCCGAAAAGCTGCAGGAGATGGAGCATATGATCCAGCACGTGGCGACGGCGCTGTCCAGCCTGACGAATTATACGTCGATCGTGCTCGGACCCGAGCTGCTCACCACGACGCTGAAGCATTTGCAAATCGTGCCGCTGAACGATTCGTCGGCGGTCGCCATCATCGTGACGAACACCGGGCACGTGGAAAACAAAGTGATCTCGATTCCGGACGGAATGCCGGTCGGCGAAATGGAAAGGCTCGTCAATCTGATGAACGCCCGCCTGTCCGGCGTGCCGCTGCTTCAATTCAAATCGAGACTCCACTCTCTGGTCAGCTCCGAGCTCGGCAACTACGCGAGCAAGTACGAGGAACTGATCCGGTTGATCGAAGGTACGCTGCAAAGCGACGAGGAAGACCGCATTTTCGTAAGCGGATCGACGAACATGCTCACCCAGCCCGAGTTCAAGGACGTCGACAAAGTGAAAAGCATTCTCGATCTGTTCGACGAGGCGCATACGCTCGTGAAGCTGTTCTCCTCGGCGCCGCAAGGCATCCAGGTGAAGATCGGCACGGAAAACAGCGTCGAAGCGATTAATAACTGCAGTCTGATTACGGCATCCTATTCGATAGACGGACAACTGCTCGGAACGATCGGCATTCTCGGACCTACGCGGATGGAGTACGGGAAAGTGATCAGCCTGCTTGACCATTTGTCGAAAGATATGGCCGTAGTGCTCGCCCGCTGGTACAAATAAGCGGCGCAGACAAGCGGATCGGAAGAGGAATCAAGCGGTTATGAACCAATCGAATCATGAAGAGGGCGAGCGCCACGCCGCGCTGCTGAACAACGCCGCCGCCGTTCGCGCCATCTGCTCGGCCGTCGAAGGCACGCTCGGGCCGAAAGGGCTCGATACGATGCTGGTCGGCGCTCGGGGCGACGTGCTCGTAACGAACGACGGGGCGACGATTTTGCAAAAAATGGACGTATCGCATCCCGCCGCCCGCATGCTCGTTCAGGTCGCGCGCTCGCAGCAGGAGCAGATCGGCGACGGAACGACGACGGCGACCGTGCTCGCCGGCGCGCTCGTGTCCGAAGGCGTCGCCCAGGTGACGAAAGGGGTCCCCGTGGCGAAGGTGGTGCAGGGGATCATGGACGGCGTCGGCTTCGCGTCGAAACGGATGCAGGAGCTGTCGCGCGGCGTGAGCGGACCGGACGATCCGATTTTGTACCGGATCGCTTTTGTCGCCGGACGCGAGCACGGCGACATCGCCGAGCTCGTCGTCGACGCCGCGAAGCGGCTCGGAGCCGCGCGTCTGGCGGAGGACGGCTTCCGTTTCCCGGAGCTCGTCGTCTCGCACGAGCGCCAGTCGAGCGAGGTGTGGCCCGGCCTGCTGCTCGAGCAGCAGCCGTTTCAACCGCATCAGTACGAGGCGGCGCTCGACAACCCGTCGGTGCTCGTCCTGTACGACGCGCTGGAGCCCGAAAAGCTCGGGGAAGAGGCGCTCGTCACGGAAGCGGGCTTTCAGACGTATATGCGGCTGAAGGAGCGGTTTGCGGACCATTTGCGCAAGCTGGTCCGGCTGAACGTGCGGCTCGTCGCTTTGGACCGCAGCGCGGATCCGGAAGCCGAGCAATTTTGCGCGGACAACGGCATCATGCTGCTGCAGCGCGTACCGAAGCGGGAGCTGGAGCGGCTGTGCGAGCATACCGGCGCCAGGCCGGCCCGGCGTTCGGCGCTCGGCAAGCCGGAGGCGGAGCTGGCCGCGTACGCGGGGCGATGCGGATCGCTGCGGTACGACGGCCGCATTCGCCGCGTGCGCCTGTCCGGCGGAGCCGGCAAGCCGACGGCGACGCTGCTCGTCGGGGCCAGCACGCGCGAGGTCGTCGGCGAGCGGGCGCGCATCGCCCAGGACGCGGCGGCGGCCGTGCAGGCCGCGATTCGCGGCGGCTATTTGCCCGGAGGCGGCTCCGTCGAGGTGGCGGTCGCCCGCGAGCTGGAGCGGTACCGCGAGACGATCGCCGGCCTGGAGGCGTTCGGCGTCGAAGCGGTCGCCCACGCGCTGCGCAAGCCGCTGGCGCAAATGGCGCAAAACGCCGGCTTCAACCCGCTCGAGAAGCTGGAAGCGGTGAAGGCGGCGCAGCTGGCGGAACGTTCGGACAGGCACGGCATCGACTGCGATACCGGGCAGGTGACGGATTGCCTCGCCGGCGGCATTATCGATCCGGCGCCGGTCAAGGTGCACGCGCTGCGCGCGGCCGGCGAAGTGGCGGCGGCGGTGCTGCGCATCCATACGGTAATCAAAATGAAATCCGACGATTGACGATCGAATAGAAGCGGGAAACACGACGGAGGTGCTACTTAAGGTGACGGAACAGGAGAAGCGTCAAGCGACTCTCGAGCAGGAAGAGCTCGTGAACGAGCCGGGCGGCGAAACGGCCGGGGAAGCGGCGGAAGCCGTCGAAGCGGAAGACCGGGCCGAGAACGAAGAGAAGGCTGACGAAACGGCGGCCGTTCGGCGCGAGCTGGAGGAGCAGCGGAAGCTGGCAGACGAGCATTATCAGCGCTACTTGCGCACGCAGGCGGATTTCGATAATTTCCGCCGCCGCGCGCGCCAGGAGAAGGAAGATTTTGCGAAATACGCATCCGCGAAGCTGATCGAGCAGTTGCTGCCGATCGTCGACAACTTCGAACGGGCTATCACCGTCTCGAAGGACAGCAGCGATCACGACGCGCTTCTGAAAGGCGTCGACATGATATACCGCCAGTTGGACGCGGTGCTCGTCCAGGAAGGGCTTACGCCGATCGAGTCGGTCGGGCAGCCGTTCAATCCGGAAGTTCACCAGGCGATCATGCAGGTGGAGTCGGAGGAGCACGAGGAAGGCATCGTCGTCGAAGAAGTGCAAAAAGGCTACAAGCTGAAAGATAAAGTGCTTCGGCCGGCCATGGTCAAAGTTAGCGGGTAATCGCATTTCGGCCACACGAACTTCACCCAACCATTAGGAGGTACACCATTATGAGTAAAGTAATCGGAATCGACTTGGGTACGACGAACTCTTGCGTAGCGGTTATGGAAGGCGGCGAAGCCGTCGTTATCCCTAACGTGGAAGGCAACCGGACGACCCCTTCCGTCGTCGGCTTCAAAAAAGACGGCGAGCGCATCGTCGGCGAAACGGCGAAGCGTCAGGCGATCACGAACCCGGACCGGACGGTCATTTCGATCAAGCGCCATATGGGCACGAATCATAAGGAAAAAATCGACGACAAAGAATATTCGCCGCAAGAAATTTCCGCGATGATTTTGCAAAAATTGAAGGCCGACGCCGAGGCTTATTTGGGCACGACCGTTTCCCAAGCGGTCATTACCGTTCCGGCTTACTTTAACGACAGCCAGCGTCAAGCGACGAAGGACGCGGGCAAAATCGCCGGCCTCGAAGTGCTGCGGATCGTCAACGAACCGACGGCGGCGGCGCTCGCCTACGGTCTCGACAAGCAGGACACGAACCAAACGATTCTCGTTTACGACCTTGGCGGCGGCACGTTCGACGTTTCGATTCTCGAGCTCGGCGACGGCATTTTCGAAGTAAAAGCGACCAGCGGGGACAACCGTCTCGGCGGCGACGATTTCGACCAAGTCATCATCGACTATTTGGTCGCCGAATTCAAGAAAGAGCACGGCATCGACCTGAGCAAAGACAAAGCGGCCGTACAGCGTCTGAAGGATGCCGCGGAAAAAGCGAAAAAAGAGCTTTCCAGCGTACTGACGACGACGATCTCGCTGCCGTTCATCACGGTAGTCGACGGCGTTCCGCAGCACTTGGAGCTGAACTTGACCCGCGCGAAATTCGAAGAAATTTCCGCTCATCTCGTAGAGCGTACGCTCGGACCTACGCGCCAGGCGCTGAGCGATTCGGGACTTTCGACGAGCGATATTACGAAGGTCGTTCTCGTCGGCGGATCGACGCGCATTCCGGCCGTTCAGGAAGCGATCAAGAAGCTGATCGGCAAAGAGCCTCACAAAGGCGTTAACCCGGACGAAGTCGTGGCGCTCGGAGCGGCGATCCAAGCCGGCGTTCTTACGGGCGACGTCAAGGATGTCGTTCTGCTCGACGTCACTCCGCTGTCGCTCGGCATCGAGACGGCGGGCGGCGTGTTCACGAAAATGATCGACCGCAACACGACGATCCCGACGAGCAAATCGCAAATTTTCTCGACCTACGCGGACAATCAGACGAGCGTGGAAATCCACGTGCTGCAAGGGGAGCGCTCGATGGCGGCGGACAACAAAACGCTCGGCCGCTTCATGCTCGGCGACATTCCTCCGGCTCCGCGCGGCATCCCGCAAATCGAGGTTACGTTCGACATCGACGCCAACGGCATCGTCAACGTATCCGCGCTCGATAAAGGGACGGGCAAAAGCCAAAAAATTACGATTACGTCGTCGAGCGGCTTGACCGACGAAGAGATCGACAAAATGATGAAGGACGCCGAAGCGCACGCCGAAGAAGACCGCAAGCGCAAAGAGCTCGTAGAGGCGCGCAACCAGGCCGACCAATTGATTTATACGGTCGACAAAACGGTGAAGGACCTCGGCGACAAAGTCGATCAAGGCGAAATCGACAAAGCGAACGCGGCCAAGGACGAGCTGAAGAAGGCGCTCGAAGGAAACGATCTGGAGACGATCACGAAAGCGACGGAGAAGCTGTCCGAAGTCGTGCAGCAGCTGTCCGTGAAGCTGTACGAGCAAGCGGCGCAAAACGCGCAAGGCGCGGACGGCGGAGCGGCCGGCGCGTCGGAAGGCGGCTCGGCGAAGCGCGACAACGTCGTCGACGCCGACTACGAAGTCGTGGACGACAAAAAGTAAGCGAAGCAGCGGGCGAAACGTTCGTCAAAGTCAAAGTCAAGGCTGGCCTTGGCTTTGACTTTCGTTTTGCAATCGCGCCGGTTGCGCCGGCTGTCGGTTGGGGGGATAGGCGCACGTGCGGTTTCCCCGGTCGGGGAAGCAGTTGCGCAGTTGCGGTACCCCCCGGATGGGAAGCGATGACGCATATTGCGATTGCCCCCCAGCGAAGGCGTTACGTTTCGATTGGTTCATTGAGTGGCGGCGGATCCATTAGCGGACGTTTGGGGCTCTTATTTGGTTGATTGACGGATAACGGGCTGATTAAGATGTTTTTGAGACTCTTATTATCGGTTTTTCGCTGCAATCGGGCCGTTTTGTCGGAATAAGAGTCCCGAAAGACCGGTATTTTACGCGAAAAATAGGCGATTTGGCAAAAAAATAGAAGGTCCAAAAGTCTTCTATATGCCTCCGGTTGGATAGGGCGACGATGGTTTTTTTAGGTAAAGCCCCAAAAGGACTTGGACTAAGCTTCGAAGGCATGCTACACTTTTGGGGGTAGTTTTGAGGGAGGTGGAACGGTGAGCAAACGCGATTTTTACGAAGTGCTCGGCGTAAGCAAGGACGCTTCGGAGGACGATATCAAGAAAGCGTATCGCCGGTTGGCCCGCCAGTACCATCCCGACGTCAACAAGGCGGCGGACGCGGCGGACAAATTCAAGGAAGCGAAAGAAGCGTACGAGGTGCTGAGCGACAGCCAGAAGCGGGCCAACTACGACCGTTTCGGCTCGGCCGATCCGAGCCAGGGAATGGGCGGCGGCTTCGGCGGGCAAGACTTCGGCGGCTTCGGCGACATTTTCGACATGTTTTTCGGCGGCGGCGGTCAGCGGCGCAATCCGAACGCGCCGCAGCGCGGAGCCGATCTGCAATATACGATGACGATCGAGTTCAAGGAAGCGGTGTTCGGCAAAGAAACGGACATTCAAATTCCGCGCACCGAATCGTGCGACAACTGCCACGGTACGGGCGCCAGGCCGGGAACGAAGCCGGAAACGTGTTCGACGTGCCGGGGAACCGGGCAGCAGGAGGTCGTGCAAAATACGGCGTTCGGCCGCATCGTGAACCGCCGCGTTTGTTCGACGTGCAACGGCCAGGGCACGATCGTCAAAGAAAAATGCTCGAACTGCCACGGAGCGGGCAAAGTGAAGCGCCAGCGCAAAATTCACGTGAAAATTCCGGCAGGCGTCGACGACGGCGCGCAGCTCCGCGTGTCCGGGGAAGGAGAAGGCGGTACGAGAGGCGGCCCTCCGGGGGACCTGTACATCGTCATCCGCGTGAAGGCGCACGATTTCTTCGAGCGCGAAGGGGACGACATTTTTTGCGAAGTGCCGCTGACGTTCGCTCAAGCGGCGCTCGGCGACGAAATCGAAATTCCGACGCTGTCGGAGAAGGTAAAGCTGAAAATTCCGGCCGGCACGCAAACGGGGACGTATTTCCGTTTGAAAGGCAAAGGCGTTCCGCGGCTGCGCGGCTACGGCCAAGGGGATCAGCAGGTCAAAGTCGTCGTCGTGACGCCGACCAATCTGGACGAGCAGCAGAAGGAGCTGCTTCGCGAGTTCGCCAGACAGAGCGGAGAGCATACCCACGAGCAAAACCAGTCGATTTTCGAGCGGATGAAAAAAGCGTTTTTGGGCGAATAAAGGTTGGCGAGGATCGGGCGGTTCGCCCCATCCCGCCGCGAGACCGTTACCCGGTTGCAAGCATGCCGGGTGACGGTCTTTTTTTGCGGAAGCTTGGACGTCCGTTTCGCAAACGCGCTTCCTTTGCGGGATTTGCCGCCGATCGCATAAAATTTTCCTCGGCAAGGAAACCTATGTAAGCAAGGATGGACCCATTCGACTATCGCAACCCGAAGGAGGAAGCGGCTTGAATTACTACGAAAACGAGACGGAACGGCAGGCGAACGAAGAGCTGCCGATCGGCAAAAACGAAGATGTGGAATTTTCCGAGGCGCTGGCGGATTCGGACGACCGGGAAGCGAACCGGCGGGCGGAAGCCGCGGACGAGCGTCAACAAAACGAGTAGCGGCGCGTCGCCGCGAACGGATGCGGAGGTGAACGAATATGGCGGAAAAAAACATATTGGCCTATTTCAAAAGCCGCGAGGAAGCGGAAGGCGCCGTCGCGAAGCTGAAATCGCTGCGCATTACCGATATGCGCATCGACGAAATCGGCCGGTTTCCCGGGGAAGGCAGCGATCGAATCGAAAATCCGATCAATGCGGACTTTAGCGGACTCGGCAATTTGACGTTGGGCGGAAATGTTTTGGACAGGGATGCGCGCATTTTGGCCGCAGCCGACGTGAGCGCCAGCGGAATGGCGACCGGAGGCGACGACGATACGATGGGCCGCAACTATTTGCTGACGGCGGTCATGGACGAGGAGGTCCATCATCAGGCGCTGCGCGCCGTGGAGCAAAGCGGCGGAATGCTGTAGCGATCGGGGGGAAACGGGTTCGGCCGTTTTCCCTTTTTTTCGAAGCAGGAAAGAGGTGAATTCGCCAAGCGATAAGCGAAGAGCTGCTTTCTGTACGAATAATAGGCCGCCGCTAAGCTTTTCTTATTTTCCGGCACCGAAAAAACGCGAAAAACTTGTCCGCTTAAGCTCGGATTCCCTTATAATGGGTTGTGGACTAATTACACCAAACGGAGGGAATCCATTTTGCTTATCGAACCGAAGAGCAGGCTAGTCATGATTGGAGACTCGATTACCGATTGCGGCCGCGCGAGACCGGTCGGGGAAGGCCGCGGGGAGGCGCTCGGCAAAGGGTACGTCTCTTTGGTCGATGCGCTGCTCGGAACGGTATATCCGGATCGCGAAATTCGCGTCACGAACATGGGAATCAGCGGCAATACCGTCCGCAACCTGAAAGATCGGTGGCAGACCGACGTGATCGAGCTGAAGCCGGACTGGCTGTCGATCATGATCGGCATCAACGACGTATGGCGGCAGTACGATTTGCCGACGTATACGGAGAAGCACGTGCGGATCGACGAATACGAGCGCACGCTGCGCGAGCTGATCGAGCTGACGAAGCCGGTCGTGAAAAAGCTCGTGCTCATGACGCCGTTCTACATCGAGCCGAACCGGGACGATCCGATGCGCGCCATGATGGACCGTTACGGCCGCGTCGTCGAAAAGCTGGCCGGGGAAGCCGGGGCCGTATTCGTCGATACGCAAAAAGCGTTCGACGCCGTGCTGCCGCATTATTATCCGGCCGCGCTGGCCTGGGACCGGGTGCATCCGAGCATGACCGGGCATATGGTGCTGGCGCGCGCCTTTTTGAACGAAGTCGGCTTCGACTGGAACGGCTCACAAGCTTAGTCCGTCTGGGTCGACCAGGCATAGGGTACCGGCAAGCGCCTTTTGGATCGGGATAAGCTTCCGCCGGAACGGCCAACCGTTCCGAACGCAGAAATGGACCGGCAATCTCGCAGCGCCGGAACGCGAACCCGGGCTTGCCTGGGCTCGTCTGTGCCAGACTGTCCCGACCGGAAATCGCGCTTGCCGGAATATACTTATATCGCTGAACGGGTGCATACGCTCCAACTATTGAGAAAGATCGTCCGCTGGACGGTCTTTCTTTTTTTATTGTTAAAAATTCGCTAAGCTAGAGCGAAGTGCGGCTTTCCGTACCGGAGACGGTGCCATGACCGTGCCCCACGGTCCGATGAGGGGACCTCTCTTTCTTTCGTTTCTCTGTAGAAGCGCGTCACATCGTATATGGTATTCACGGCAACCGGGCGGATCCGGATCGGTGGCTAACGAATCCATGCATCGTTATCGAGCCGAAAGAATGATGAAAACGATCCGATTTGCGGAAATAACGTTACCGGAGTTCGTTACAAATTCAAGCTGCCGCATTCGGCTGCGATAACGTTCGCTCGGTTCGTAAGACGTTGAAGCCGAATATCCGTTCCCTCTCTGCGATCAAGCGTATCGGTTTGCACGCCAAAGAACCGTCCGGTTCCGCCGGTCGGCGATCCGGGGCGATCCGCTTTTTTGTATTGACAAAAAGCACGCCCATCCCATAAAATCAACAACAAACAACATGATTGGTCATGAACGGTCATATACTGGAAGGAGGTCCGCTATCGCGATCATGTCGCTTTCGTACGAGGAACGGCGCAGGACAATATTGGAGCAGCTCGCCGAGCGCGAGAAGGTCGAGGTGCAGGCGTTGGCGGAACGGCTCGCCGTCTCGGCGGAGACGGTGCGCCGCGATTTGGAGCGGCTGGAGAAGGAAGGGCTGCTGAAAAAAGTATACGGCGGAGCGGTTCCGCCGCGGATGGAGCTTCGCGAGCCGCCGTTCGCGCAGCGGCTCGGACTGCACGAAGCCGGAAAGGCGGCGATCGGCCGGTATGCGGCGTCGCTCGTGCGCGAAGGCGAAACGATCATGGTCGACCACGGCACGACGATGCTCGGGCTCGTCCGGCATTTGCGCGACCGCGCGGACGTGACGATCGTGACGCATTCGGTGCCGGTGCTGCTGCTGGCCATGGAACGGTTCGCGGGCAAGCTGTTTTTCGCCGGCGGGGAGCTGAACGCCCGGCTGCAGTCGGTTGCGGGCGCGATGACGGAACGGACGCTCGGTCGGCTGAACGTCCATAAAGCGTTTTTGTCGGTAGGCGGCGTTTCGCTTCAGGACGGCATTACGGATTTCGACTACGGCGAAGCGAGCATATCCCGGATTATGCTCGAACGGGCGGAGGAAGCGATCGTGCTGGCCGACCATTCGAAAATCGGCAAAACGGCGTTCGCCAAAATCGCCGAGCTGGATGAGGTTCGCCTGATCGTCACGGACGGGGACTGTCCGCCGCAATGGCCGGAAAAGTTCCGGGAGCGGGGAACGGAGCTGATCGCGGTCGAATGAGACCGGACGAGTCCGGGAAGTCCGCCCGAATCCGGCAGAGGCGGCGCAGTCGGCGCAGTCGGGCCAACCCGACCGGGTTTGACCGGGAGCGACCGAGACCGCCCCTACCGGCAGAAACGAACGACAGAAACCGAACGACAGAAACCGAACGACGCAATCAGTACGGTACCGATCGATCGGCGAACGGACAGCCGGTCATAACGAGCGAGTGGCGACCGGCACCGACTTCACCCGCCGACCCGGCAGGCAACCGGCGGTCGCAGGTTCATACATACCGAAAGCAGCGTACATGGGGAGGCGCGAACATGAGCAAAAACAAACGGACATTGAAATTTCGCCCGGACGGGACGTTTACGATCGCCCAATTTACGGACGTACATTGGATCGACGGCTGCGAGGAAGATTTGCGTTCGCGGGCGCTGATGGAGACGGTCATCCGGGAGGAGAAGCCGGACGTGGTGTTTTTTACCGGCGACGTCATTTATACCGGAGGCGTCAAGGCCGGACGGCAGCCCTGCCTCGACCCGAGAGGCGCTCTCCGCGAAGCGGCGGCCTGCGCGGAGGAACGCGGCGTCCCGTGGGCGCTCGTCTTCGGCAATCACGACACGGAAAACTACATTACGCGCGAGGAGCTTGCCGCCGAGGTCGAGGCGTTCGCGCACTCCGTCTTCGAACGGGGACCGGCGGAGCTGTCCGGCTGCGGCAATTACGCGCTCGTGATCGAAGGCGCGGACGGCAAAGCCGCCGCGGCGCTGTACGGCTTCGATTCCGGCGCCTATTCCGGCCTGCCGCACGTAGAAGGCTACGACTGGATTCGCCGCGATCAAATCGACTGGTATTTGCGCGAATCGCGCCGGCTGACCGAACGGAACGGGGGCGAGCCGCTGCCCGCGCTCGCCTTCTTCCATATCCCGCTGCCGGAATACGAGCAAGTATGGCGAACGCGGACGTGCTACGGCAGCAAGCACGAGGACGTATGCGCGCCGAAGCTGAACAGCGGGCTGTTCGCCGCGCTGGCGGAAGCGGGCGATGTGATGGGGACGTTTTGCGGACACGATCACGTCAACGACTATTGGGGCGAGCTGCACGGCATCCGGCTGTGCTACGGGCGGGCGACCGGCTACAATACGTACGGGCGCGACGGGTTCCCGCGCGGGGCGCGGCTCATTCGGCTGAACGAAGGGCGGCGCGGCTTCGAATCGTGGCTGCGGCTCGACGACGGCACGGTCGTGACAAGTCAGCCGGAGCATATCCCGGAACGCGGATGAGCAAAAAATGCGGAATAAATCGTGCAATCCGCAAATTTTGAACAGAAACAAGACGGAAATTGCGCTAAGATGAGGCTAGGCGCGAGGCTGCGGTCCATCCGTCCGTCCGTTCGCCGGCGACCGGGCGTTCGGGAAAGTGCATTTTCCTTGGACCGGACCGCCGCCTCGCGGGAAACGCCGACTGACTGTCGCCACTTTCGTAAGGAGGTTCATCGATGCAAGCGATATATTCTGTCATTGAACAGTTGAAAAGCGGCGGTACGGACGCATCCGTGTACGAGCGGTCGCTGGCCGAGCACGAAGGCGTGCGGCTCGCCATGGTCAAGCTGGACGGCCGCAAAGCGCTGCTGGCCGAAGGAACGGGGCCGCTCGCGGACGCGCTGGACGGGGAGCCCGTCGCGGGCGGTCCGGCAAACGCCAAGCTATGCCCGCTGACCCATGCCAACCGGCTGGCGCTGAACCGCTTTCTCCCGTACACGGCGCCGCGCGCCTTCGGCACGAACGTCGCGACGATCGGGCTGGGCGACCGTCTCGGCATCGCTTCGCCCGGACATATCGAGACGGTGCGCGGCCGAAACATTCGCCCGATTCTCGCGCAGCAAAGCATCCGCGAGCTGAACCTGACCGGGCGCGACTACAAGGAAGTGCTCGACGCGGCTTGCTACGCGGCATTTCAAGAAGGGTACAAGGACGGCTTCGGCGCCGACGGCGACCATCTGAAGGTCGAAGCCGACATCGAAATGGCGCTCGGGCTCGGCTTCACGATGCTGACGCTCGACTGCTCGGAGCATATCGACAATACGGTGGAAGGGCTTTCCGATGCCGAAATTACGGCCAAATACGGGCAGCTGCCGTCGGACGTACGGGCGCATTACGAGAGCCGTTATTTGAACCGGACGTTCGAGGCGGCCGGAACCGTTTTCGCCTTCGACGCCGTTTCGCTCGCCAAAAACGCGCTCATCTACGCGAAGGCGATCGATTATATGGAGCACGTGTTCCGCACCTATATCCGAACGGCCGGTCGGGATATCGACTTCGAGGTGTCGATCGACGAGACGCTGACGCCGACCGACCCGGCTTCGCATTTCCTGATCGCGACGGAGCTGTACGACCGCGGGGTGACGCTGTTTTCGATGGCGCCTCGCTTTTGCGGCGAGTTTCAGAAAGGGATCGATTATATCGGCGACGTATCCCGCTTCGAGGACGAGCTGAAAATCCATGCCGCCATCGCCGACCATTTCGGCTACAAGCTGAGCATTCATTCGGGCAGCGACAAGTTTACCGTTTTCCCGATGATCGGCGTCCATACGAAGGGCCGGTTCCATCTGAAGACGGCCGGCACGAACTGGCTCGAAGCGATGCGCGTCGTCGCGAAAACGAACCCGGACCTGTACCGGCGCATGCATGCGTACGCCTATGGCCATTTCCACGTCGCGACCGCCTACTATCACGTAAAGGCGGACTTGAACGCGATCGAGCCGCTCGACAGCGTATCCGATGCCGAGCTGCCGAACTATTTGAACGACGAAGACGCCCGCCAAATGCTGCACATTACGTACGGCGTGCTGCTGCAGGCGAAGGACGAAAGCGGCCGGCCGCTGTTCCGCGACGAATTTTTCAAGACGATGGACGAAAACGAGCGGGCCTACACCGAAGCGCTTAGCGCCCATATCGGGAAACATTTGGAGCTTCTTGGCAAATAGCGCGGAGACGTGTACAATAAAGCTATGCACGCAATGCACACGTTAACAAGCCCAATCAACCATTTTCCGGGAAAGGAATCGTGACATGGCTATTCAAACCAAAGAAGAGCTTCGCGCATTCGTTCGCGAGACGGTCCGCACGACCCCGATTTCCGACATTCATACCCACCTGTTCACCGAGCATTTCGGCGATTTGCTGCTGTGGGGAATCGACGAGCTTCTTACGTACCATTACTTGGTCGCGGAGACGTTCCGGTTTCATCCGGAGCTGGAGTACGAGACGTTCTGGGCGATGTCGAAGCGCGAGCAGGCCGATCTCGTCTGGAAAACGCTGTTTCTCGACCATTCGCCGTACAGCGAAGCTTGCCGCGGCATCCTGACCGTCCTGAACCGGCTCGGTCTCGACGTGGCGTCCCGCGATTTGGAAGCGTACCGCGCCTTTTTCGCCTCCAAGACGACTTCCGAATATATCGATCTCGTCTTCGATCTGTCCGGCGTCGCCAACGTCTGCATGACGAACGATCCGTTCGTGGACGCGGAGCGCGAAGGGTGGCAGACGATCGAGAAGGTCGACCCGCGGTTCAACACGGCGCTGCGCATCGACCCGCTGCTTATGCAGTGGGAGGAGTCGACCTGGCAGCGGCTGAAAGACTGGGGCTACGACGTCGAGCGGCAGGTGTCCGATAAGACGGTCGAAGGCATCCGCGAATTTTTGCGCTTCTGGATTCGCAAAATGAATCCGCTGTACATGGCCGTCTCGCTGCCTCCGTCGTTCCGCTATCCGGAGCAGTCCGCGCGCGGCGCGATTATCGAGAAATGCATACTGCCGGTCGCCCGCGAGTTCGACATTCCGTTCGCGATGATGATCGGCGTCAACAAACGGGTCAACCCGGCGCTCGGGGACGCCGGCGACAGCGTCGGTCCGAGCGACGTCCGGTCGGTCGAGCGGATGTGCGCGCTGCACCCGGACAACAAGTTTTTGTGCACGATGCTGGCCCGGGAAAACCAGCACGGCCTCGCCGTAGCCGCCCGCAAATTCCGCAACCTGCACGTGTTCGGCTGCTGGTGGTTTTTGAACAACCCGAGCCTGATCGAAGAAATGACGCGCATGCGCTTCGAGCTGCTCGGCACGAGCGTGACGCCGCAGCATTCCGATTGCCGCGTGCTGGACCAGCTGCTGTACAAGTGGGACCACTCGCGCGACATTATCGCGAACGTGCTGATCGACAAATACAGCGACCTGCTCGATACCGGCTGGAAGCTGAAAAAGAAAGAAATCCGACGCGACGTGGCCGATCTGTTCGGCGGCTCGTTCTGGCGCTTCCTCGGCAAGCCGAATCCGGTGGAGGCGACCGTGAAGGCGTAACGGCTTAAACGCAATCATACGCAATCATCCCTGACAATTTCGCTTGTCGGGGATTTTCTTTTGTTTTATCGTGAGGAAGAGAGCAAAACGATTCGACGGGAGGACGATCAAGCATGCGAATTATCGACCTGCACTGCGACGCGCTGTACAAAATATGGAAATCGGGCGGAACGCTCGCCTACCGCGACGCCCCCGAGCTGGAGACGAGCAAAGAGCGGCTCGCCGCCGGCGGCGTCAAAGCGCAGTGCTTCGCCCTGTACGTGCCGCCCGAGGTGAAGGAGGAGCACCGGTTCCAGGCCATGCTGGACCAAATCGATTATTTTTACGACAACGTGCTCGGCCGCAATCCGGACATGAAGCAGATCGTCGAGTGGAGCGACTTCGACTCGCTCGGAGACGGGGAAATCGGCGCGATGCTGACGCTCGAAGGCGTCGACGCGATCGGGACGGATCCGGGCAAGCTTCGGCTGCTGCACCGGCTCGGCGTCCGGTCGGTCGGCCTTACGTGGAACCATGCCAATTTGGCCGCGGACGGCGTCATGGAGCCGCGAGGGGCGGGGCTGACTTCGTGGGGAAAAGAAATCGTCGCGTTCAATAACGCGAACCGGATATTGACCGACGTTTCCCATCTGAGCGAAAAAGCGTTTTGGGACGTCATCGAGCTGACGCATTATCCGATCGCCAGCCATTCGAACGCGAAGGCGGTTTGCGATCATCCGCGCAACCTGACCGACGAGCAGGCGCGGGCGCTGTTCGCCAAAGGCGCGACCGTTCACGTCATCTACAACCCGCCTTTCACGAAGAAGGGCGGAGGCGCGTCAATCGCCGATTTGATCAAGCACGTCGACCATTTTTGCGCGCTCGGCGGGGTGCGGCATATCGGTCTCGGCTCCGATCTGGACGGCATTTCGTCCCATATCGCCGGTTTGGAGCATGCCGGGCATACCGGCCGGCTGATCGAGGAGCTGCTGAAGCATTACACGGAGGACGAAGTGCGCGGGTTCGCCGCGGACAACTTTTTGCGCCGCCGGCCGTAACGTACGGCAAACGCTTAACATAAATTGAGCCTCCTTAGGAAACTGTATCTAGGAGGCTATTTTTCATTGCTGGCTGTCCGAGGAGGAACCGACACGTGAAAGCCGTATGGCTCGTTTTGCTCGCCGCGCTGCTGCAGCAGCCGGACGTTTCCGATTCGCTCGCGTTGGAGAACGACGGGCGCAACATACTGACAATAAACCGAGCGGATTTTTCGCTGCCCGGCCAGACGATGGTCGATACGGACAAGCTGAACCGGCTTCTCGACAAAGCGGAGCGGCTGACGTACGAGGCGCCGAAAAACGCGAAGTTCGGCGACGGCGGCCAAATCGTCCCCGCCCGGCCCGGCCGGAAGCTGAACCGCGAGGCGACGACCGAGCAGCTGTACGCTTATTTTTACGGCAGCGGGCCTGCTCGGGCCGGCGTCGCGCTCAGCCCCGTCTACCCGAGAGTCGACGGCGAGCTGCTGGCGAGCGTTCGCCAAAAGCAAATCGGCGCATACGCGACATATTTCAACGCGGGCAACAAAAGCCGATCGCACAATATCGGCCTCGCGTCGAAGGCGATCGACAGCACCGTCGTGTTTCCGGGCGAGACGTTTTCGTTCAACCGGACGGTCGGCAAACGGACGGAGGAAAAAGGCTATTTGCGCGCCCCGGTCATTGTGAGGGGAGAGCTTTCGGAAGGAATCGGCGGGGGCATATGCCAAGTATCGTCGACGCTGTTCAACGCGATCGACCGGGCCGGGCTGCAAATCGTTCAGCGCTATTCGCACAGCCGCCACGTGCCGTACGTGCCGCCCGGCCGCGATGCGACGGTGAGCTGGGACGGGCCGGATTTCGTTTTTCGCAACGCGTACAACCAGCCGGTGCTCATCCGCGCGTTCGCCGGAAGAGGCACGATGTTCGTCGCGGTGTATTCGACCGATGCGATCGAATACAAGCCGCGGGAAGTGCCCGGCATGTCCAAGCGGCTGCCCGAGGAAGTCCCGCTCGAAACCGGCGTCGGCCATTAACGGTCCTGCCGGTACCACGGGTTCAGATGGATGAGCACCTCGTCCACTTCTTGATGGCGATCCATGATCGCCTTTTTGATCGAGCGGGAAATGTCGTGGCCTTGCTGGATGCTCAGCTCGCCGGGAACGCTCACGCGCACGTCGACCAAGATGTAGTGGCCGTGCTCGCGCGCGCGAATCCGGTCGATCCGCTTCACCTCGGGAATGCTGCGAACGAGCGTCGTATACTCGTTCAGCTTATCGGCGCTCACCGCTTTTTCCATTAAAATATCCATCGCTTCCTGGGCCATATGCCAGGCGAGCTTCAAGACGAGAATCGATACGATAAGTCCGGCGGCCGGGTCTCCGTACGACAGCAGGTGTATGCCGTAATGGTCGCCGGCGAGCGCGAGAGCGATCCCGATAACGGCCGCGACCGAGGCGTACACGTCCGCCAAATGGTCGTAGGCGGTCGCGATCAGCCCTTTGCTGTTTTCTTTTTTGCCGATGCGCATCGTATACACATACAGCCACTGCTTCCAAATCAGCGAAACGACGGCCGCGGCGAGCGCCAGCACGCTCGCGTGACCCGGCTCCTCGAAAAAGGCGAGCACGGCATGGTAGCCGATATAGAGCGCCGCAATCACGAGAATGAAGGCCACGATCCCCGAGCCGAGCACTTCCGCCTTGCCGTGGCCGTACGGATGGTCCTCGTCGGCGGGCCGCTTCGAAATGCGCATCGAGCTGAGCGCGGCCATCGTCGCGATGACGTCTCCCGCATTATGGACGCCGTCGGCGATCAGCACCTGGCTGTTCGCCAGCAAGCCTACGATCAGCTTGAGCGCCGTCAGGACGATGTTGCTGATCAGGCTGATCCAGACGGCCAGCATCGATTTATTGTTCCCTCCGGTCACAATTGATTACCCCCTACAGTTTTTTTTCCCGAAGGAAACAAAAAACCTTGACCGTTTCCGGTCAAGGTTTTGGAATATACTTGAAGTTTATGCAATAATCGCGAATTCAATCCAATCACCGCTTTATCCAAATTCATGTCATTATACCACAGCACGGCCGCTTGTTTCAATGAGCGAGTGTAGGCGATGATAGGAACGGGGAAACGGCGGATTTTTTTTCGCAAAAATGGGGCTGCGGCCCAACCGTTCGTTCCGAACGCCTACTTGAATAGGGAGACGTCTCGCAAGGAGCTTGATCATGCTGCAGCAAAACGGGTTCGACGAATCGATGATCCGCCGCTATTCGAAACGGATATTCGGCTTTGCGCTGGCGAAGACCGGTCACCGGCAAAATGCCGAAGATTTGGCGCAAGAAATCGCGATCGCGCTGCTCCGTTCCGTACGGTCGGGCAAGCGGATCGACAATTGGGACTCCTGGGTTTATACGCTATGCTTCTACACATGGAGCAATTACGTGAACAAAGAAAAGCGGCATTGGAGACATGCCGATATCGACGACGTTCCTTGGGTCGCATCCGGCGAGCCCCCGCAATCCCGGATCGGGGAGGAGGACGGACTCGAGCGGCTGGCCATGGAAGTCGCCTGCTTGTCCAAACGGCATCGCGACATCGCGATCCGCTATTATTACGACCGCGAAAGCGTGGACCGGATCGCCGCTTCGCTGGCCATCGCCCCGGGCACGGTCAAATGGCATCTGTTCGAAGCGCGCAAAAAGCTGAGGGAGGGATTAAACATGAATGCGGAAGCGAAAAGCTTGAGCTTCAAGCCCGTTCGTCTGGGCGTCGGCCATAACGGGACACCCGGGCCGAACGGGGAGCCGAACTGCTACTTCCAGTCGCTCGTCGTATCGAACATTTTCGCGGCGGCGTACGACAAACCGTTGACCGTCGAAGAAATCGCCCGCACCATCGGTGTCGGCGCCGCTTATGTCGAAGACGAAATCGACAAATGCGAAAAGTCCGACCTGCTGCGCCGAACCGGGAACGGGAAGTACCAAACCAATTTCATCATCGAAACGCTCGCCGACAAAGCGGAGGAAAGCGCATTGCTCCGCGCGGGGGCCGAAACGATCGCCAAACCGATTTACGACGCCGTATCGTCGCGCCTGGACGACATTCGGGCGCTCGGCTTCCGCGGCAGCGACGCGAACGACGCGTTTTTACTGTGGGCGTTCGTTCCGTATGCGGTGTATCGGCATTATGGCTCGGTCAAGGACGCCGACTACTATAAACGGTACCAGCCGCCGGAACGAAAGGACGGAGGCAAATATATCGTTGCCGCGAGAATTATAGAGGAGCCGTCCGAATACGAGCGGGTCATTCCGGACTACGATATTGTGCGCAAATACGTCGCCAACGGCATCAAATCAAGATCGAGCGGCCCCTATTCCAGTCTGCAAATGGAAACGTGGTGGTCGGGCCTTCAGTGGCGGTACTTCGATGCGCCGCAATTATCCGAAATGGCGCGCATCGTCGAGCTGATCGAAAGCGGGGAGGCGCACGGCGAGTACGACAAACTGCTGATCAGCCGCATGGTCGAGGCGGGGTATGCGTCGAACGAAGGAGGCCGATTGAAATCGCTCGTCCCCTTTTTTACGAAGGAGCAGTTCCGGGAGTTCAATGCGATCGTCGACGAGGCGTTCGCGGCAATCGAAGCGAAACCGGTGCTGGAAAACGTGCACGATCAATTCGTCCGGCTGTGGAAAAAGCTGGCCCCCGCGCACATTGCGGAAACGGAAATCGTCAATAAGGCGATGAACAGCGGGGGTATGATTATCTTCGCGATTATGGAAGTTTTGGAGCGCCGCGGACTCCTTCCTTTGCCCGCCGAAGAGGAGAAGAAGCGGTTAACGACGATCCTGTGGAGCCGGAAGTAGGGCGGAAGCCGCAGGCAAGCGCGGCGGCCGCAGGACGGACCGCCATATAAAACGTTGACGAGGGAAAGCTCCCCGGCCGATACGCATACACGGTCAAGGGAGCTTTTCGTATCGCTTAATTCGCCTCGCGGCTCAGCGCCCATACCCGTTTATGGACGTTGTCCGGACGGGCCAGCCCGAGATTTTCCCTCAGCGTCCGGCCTTCGTACTCGGTGCGGAAAATGCCGCGGTTTTGCAGCTCGGGAACGACTTTGTCGACAAACGTTTGGAGCCCGCCCGGGAACACGGCCGGCAGCAGGTTGAAGCCGTCGGCGCCGCCCTCGCGCAGCCACGTTTCGATGAAGTCGGCGACCTGAACGACCGAGCCGGTAAACGTGGCGTGGCCGTGTCCGCCGTAGCTGCGGCTCAGAAACTGGCGGATCGTCATGTTTTCGCGGCGTGCCGCGTCGATGACGACTTCATGCCGGCTCGTAATGCCGACGTCGATCGAGCCGTACGGCTTCGCCTTGTCGACCGGAACCGGCGCGTCGAGCGGATAGTCCGCCAAATCGACGTCGAAGTAGCGGGACAAATACTTGAGCGACTTTTTCGCGTCGACGAGCGAATCGAGCTCGGCTTCCAGGTCTTTCGCTTCTGCCTCCGTATCGGCGACGATCGGGCCGAGACCCGGCATGACGAGCAACTGGTCGGGGGTGCGGCCGTATTTGGCGAGCCGCGATTTGACGTCGGCGTAAAACTGTTTGGCCGCGCCTAACGTTTGCTGGGCGGTGAAGACGACTTCGCCGGTTTTGGCCGCCAGCTCCTTGCCGCCCTCGGACGAGCCGGCCTGCACGAGCACCGGGTACCCTTGCGGCGGACGCGGGATGTTCAGCGGGCCTTTGACCGAGTAGTAGCTGCCCTTGAAGTTGATTTCGTGCACCTTGTTCGAATCGATGGTCGTATCGGCAGCCCGGTCGTACACGAGCGCGTCTTCCTCCCAGCTGTCCCACAGCTGCTTCGTCACCCGCACGAATTCGTCGCCGATCTCGTACCGCTTCGCCACCTCGGGATGGCCGGGCTTGCCGAAATTGTCGGCGTCCGCCTGCGAATGGCCGGTCACGATGTTCCAGGCGGCGCGCCCGCCGCTTATGTAGTCGAGCGAAGCGAATTTTCGCGCGACGTGGTACGGATCGTTGTACGTCGTGCCGACCGTGGCGATGAGGCCGATATGCTTCGTCAAGGCGGCCAGAGCGGAGAGCAGCGTGAACGGCTCCAGCCTCCGTCCGAGGCCGGAGTAGTTGTCCGCCATGAACAGGCAGTCGAATAAGCCCCGCTCGGCGATGCGCGCCAGTTCCGCGTAATAGTCCAGCGTCAGGTCGAGCTTCGGGTTCGTCTGGGGATGCTTCCAAGCGCCGGCATGATGGCCGGCTCCGCGAATGAATACGTTCAAATGCAGCAGTTTGTTCGATTGCGCCATTTCGTTGCACCTCGCTTTTTTGTTTTGCGAACGACCGACCTTCAGATGAGCGGGAAACGCAAAAAACCGGACACAGCCGAGGCGGCATGCATCCGGTTGACCGGTTTGTTTTGTTGTCATTCTGGATCGTTTAAAATCGCGTATCCCGATGAGTTTAGTCGAAATATAGCACGGTTCCGGAGGGCTGTCAACGGTGTTTTTGCGAAATTTCAAAACTCCGGAAAGGATCGATCGCAAGGCTTGGACAATCTTTTATGTTTCCAATCGGGCGATTGTTTGCAAAATAGGACGCGCATTTTTTTTCGCGGCAACGGCAAAGATCGGCCTTCATCTATGCGCCCGTTTCGAGGGGGCGTTCCGCGGTGGGAAACGGCCGGAATTGCGCGAATTGTCCAAACAATGCGGTTGACAACGTGCCGGAACCGTTGCTATAGTAAGTGCCATCGAGAAGAAAAAAACTTAAAAACCTATCGGCTTAGTGTGATTTTATCTCGCGACGGCGAACCGAAGAGGAGGATGCGGCAAATGGCCCATTATCGGCGATTGGGAAGAACGGGGTTGAAAGTATCGGAGGTCAGCCTCGGCACGATGGCGTTCGGACGGTGGATCGACGAGCGGGCGTCGGCGAGCGTGCTCGACGCGGCGCTCGACAGCGGCATCAACTTGATCGATACGGCGGACGTGTACGGCAAAGGGGCCGATCTCGGCAATCCGGAGTCGATCGGCGAGTCGGAGCACATTCTCGGCAATTTGCTGAAGGAGCGGCGGCACCGGATCATCCTGGCGACGAAGGTGCACGGCCGCGTCGGCACCGGGGTGAACGACGCCGGGCAAAGCCGGTATCATATTTTCCGCGCGGTCGAAAACAGCTTGCGGCGGCTGCAGACGGACTATATCGATCTGTACCAGGTGCACCGGTTCGATCCGGAGACGCCGCTCGAGGAAACGCTCGGCGCGCTCGACGATCTCGTCCGCCAAGGGAAGGTGCGATACATAGGCGCCTCCAATTTCGCCGCATGGCAGTTGGCGAAGGCGCACGGCATCAGCAGCTTGCACCGGCTGCACCGGTTCGAGAGCGTTCAGCCGGAATACAGCCTCATTTCGCGCGAAATCGAGCGGGAGCTGATCCCGTTCGCCGAATCGGAGCGCGTCGGCGTCATCGTGTACAGCCCGCTCGGCCGCGGCATATTGACGGGCAAATACCGCGCCGGCGAAGCGCCGCCGGCAGATTCGCGCCTCGCGAAAGGCGAGAAGCGGCTCGAGCTGCTGCTGCAAAAAAGCCACAGCTTGACGCTGCCCGAGGCGCTGAAGCCGCTGGCCGACCGGCGCGGGCTGACGCTGGCGCAATTCGCGCTGGCGTGGGTGCTCAGCCGTCCCGGCATTACGTCGGCCATTCTCGGCGCGTCGAAGCCGGAGCAGGTGACGGCGGCGGCCGCGGCATGGCACGAGCGTCTCGGCGCGGAGGAGCTGCAGGAGGTGGACGACATTACGGCGAGCCTGGTTGCGCCGAAGCTCCCGGTTCACAGCTGATCCGAACCGGACAGCGACATCGACCGTTCAAACGGAGGCAGTCCAGCCCGTATTCCTGACGGAATGCGGCGGACGACCTCCGTTTTATTTTTGCGACAAAGGTTTTGCTTGGAGGCGGACGTATGGCGAGCATTCGCATTCATCATTTGTACAAACGGTACGGCAAAGACAAGCACGCGGTCGTGAAAGATTTCCATATGGACATCGAGGACAAAGAGTTCATCGTGTTCGTCGGTCCGTCCGGGTGCGGGAAGTCGACGACGCTGCGCATGATCGCCGGGCTGGAGGACATTACCGAGGGCGAGCTTTACATCGGCGACCGGCTCGTCAACCATGTGCCGCCGAAGGAGCGGGACATCTCGATGGTGTTCCAAAATTACGCGCTGTATCCGAACATGACCGTCTTCGAAAATATCGCTTTCGGCCTCCGCATGGCGAAAAAGCCGCGGCACGAAATCGATCAGGCGGTCAAAAACGCCGCGCGCATACTCGAGATCGATTCGTTTCTGAACCGGAAGCCGCGGCAGCTGTCCGGCGGGCAGCGCCAGCGCGTGGCGCTAGGCCGGGCGATCGTCCGCAATCCGAAGCTGTTTCTGATGGATGAGCCGCTGTCCAACCTGGACGCCAAGCTGCGGGTCGCGATGCGGATGGAAATCGGCAAGCTGCACCGCAATTTGGAGACGACGTTCATCTACGTGACGCACGACCAGGTCGAGGCGATGACGATGGCCGACCGGATCGTCGTCATGAAGGACGGCGTCATCCAGCAGATCGATACGCCGGAGCGCATTTACGGGGCGCCCCGCAATACGTTCGTGGCCGGCTTTATCGGCTCGCCGCAAATCAATTTGCTGCACGGACGCATTTTGGAAAACAAGCCGGGGACGCTCGAATTTCATACGTCGCGGTTCGCCCTGCCGATTCACGAGGCGCACGCGGCGGCGCTGCGTAAGCACAGGCAAGTCGGGCGGGGCGTCATTCTCGGACTGCGGCCGGAGCATATCGGCCTGGAGGCGCTGTTTTCCGACACGGTCCTCGCCGGATCGCACCGCTTTTCGGAGCTGATGGGGGCAGACCGGTATTTGTACGCGGACGTCGGCCAGGACAGCCTGCTGATCGCCCGCGTCGACCCTTCCGTCCTTTACCGGGAAAACGAGCCGGTCCGGCTCGGAGTCGATATGATGAAGGCCCATTATTTTTATCCGGAATCCGGCGAACGGATCGCGGAATAGACCGGGCCGGGAGAGCGAAAGGAGCGTGATTCGAATGAGGCCGGGCGCTCGCAGCACGAAAGCGGTACTCATCCTCGCGGCAGCCGGATGGCTGGCCGCCTCGCAGCCGATTCCCGCGCCGTCCGCCGCGGCGGCGGAGTCCGCGCCGGCCGCGGCGACGGCCGATCGCGGGACGGAACGGGAGCTTGCCGCAGCGGACGGCGAGCCGCGCTTCGCCGAAGCGGCGGCGGAATGGGAGCGGCAGAGCGCGGGCAACGCGACCGTATCCGCAGCCGCAGGCGCGGCTCAGCTGACCGCCGTCTCCGACGCGGCGCGGATCGCGATCGGCGATTATGCGGGCAAGACGGGCGTGCTCGTCTGGAAGACGGCCGGCGCCGGCTGGTTCGAGCTGCGCGTCGACGTGCCGGAAACCGCCCTGTACGAAATCGCCGTATCGTACCGCCCCTTGACCGAGGACGGCGGCGCCGGCCCGATCCTGTGGGACGTTACGGTCGACGGAAAGCGGCAGTTCGCCGAATCGTCCCGGACGGCGCTGTACCGGACGTGGCGGGACGTCCGGCCGATCGTGACGAACGAAGACGGGGACCAAATACGTCCGCGGTCGAAAGACGTCTCGGACTGGTCCGAAAAAGCGCTCGTCGATTCGTCCGGCGCGTACGCCGAGCCGCTGCAGTGGCATTTCGCCAAAGGGAGCCATGTCGTCCGGTTCGCCGGAGCCGAGCCGGTCGCGGTCGAACATATCCGGCTACGGCCGAAGACGATCGTCGCGCCATACGCGGAAGTATCCGCCGCCTATCCGGACGATCCGCCGGCGAAGGCGCCCGCCGTGACGATTCAGGCCGAGCAGCTGGACGGCAAAAACGATACGGCGATCAAGCTGTACTCCGACCGCAACCCGCGCACCGTGCCGCGCGCCAAAGGGCGCATTACGTACAATACCGTCGGCGGCGTTCGCTGGGTCGAGCAAAACCAGGAAATTACGTGGACGTTCGAAGCGCCGGAGGACGGCAACTATCGGATCGGCTTCCGCACGCTGCAAAACGCGGTATCGCAAAAAACGTCGTTCCGCACCGTCCGCATCGACGGCCAAGTGCCGTTCCGCGAATGGCTCGCCTACGGCTTCCCTTATGCCGCCGGCTGGAAGGGCCGGGTGCTCGGCGAGCCGGACGGCAAGCCGCACCTCGTCCGGTTAAGCAAAGGGACGCATACGCTGTCGCTCGCCGTCACGCACGCCCCCGTCGAGCCGTTGATCGCCGGCATCGAGTCGCTCATCCGCACGCTCGACGCGATCGACTGGGAGCTGCGGTCGCTGGCGGGGCCCGTCGTCGACCGGAACCGGACGTGGACCATGGAGCGCGATTTTCCCGGACTGACGGAGAAGCTGGAGCGGACGGCGGTCGCCATGGAGGAGCTGTCGGCGCAGGCGATCCGCGTAAACGGAAGCAAAGATTCGATCAGCCAAGGGCTGCTCGCGACGGCGAAAGATATCCGGACGCTGCTCCGCAAGCCGGAGGACATTCCGTACAACGTCAAAGAAATCGGTGCGATGCGGGACAAGTTCGGCACGTTTATCGAAACGCTGCTGAAGCAGCCGCTTCAGCTCGACGAAATTTATATCGTGCCGGAAAGCGCGCCGATGCCGGCGGCGGAGGCGTCGCTGTGGAGCCGCATCCGGGGCGGTCTCGCCAACTTCGTCTATTCGTTCGACGGCCGGGACAGCATGACGAAGCTGGACGACGGCAAGCTGAACGTCTGGGTGCAGCGGGGCAGAGATTACGTCGATCAGCTGCAGCAGCTAGCCGACGAGAAGTTTACGCCGGATACCGGCATCCGGGTGAAGGTGAACCTGATGGCGAATCCGGAGCTGCTGCTCATGTCGAACGCGGCCGGCGTGCAGCCGGATATCGCGCTCGGGCTGGCGCAGGATTTGCCCGTCGATTTGGCGATTCGCGGCAGCTTGACCGATTTGACGCGGTTTGCCGATTTTCGTTCGTTCTACGACCGGTTCAGCCCCGGCTCTTGGCTGCCGCTCGCGTACGACGGAGGGTACTACGGCGTGCCGGAGACGCAATCGTTTCAGGTGCTGTTTTACCGCGACGATATCATGAAAAAGCTCGGTCTGGCCGTACCGCAAACGTGGGAAGACGTGTACGACCTGCTGCCGACGCTGCAGCAAAACGACATGAATTTTTACGTCAATCCGAGCCAATTTTCCCACTTTTTCTATCAGAATAATGTGGAATTTTACGAGCCGAACGGCTTGAAAACGGCGCTCGACAAGCCGGAATCGTTCCGCGCGTTCAAGCAGTGGACCGATCTGTTCAACACGTACGCCGTCGAGCGCGAAGTGCCGAGCTTTTACCAGCATTTCCGCGACGGAACGATGCCGATCGGCATATCCGACTACAACATGTACGTGCAGCTGGCCGCCGCCGCGCCGGAGCTGTCCGGCCGATGGAGCATCGCACTCATGCCCGGCGTGAGGCAGAAGGACGGCACGATCAGCCGCTGGGCGGGCGGAGGGCAGCGAACGGGCGTCATATTCGCGAAATCGCGCAAGCAGGAGCAGGCGTGGCGGTTTTTGACCTGGTGGCTGTCGGCCGACATTCAGCGGCAGTACGGCGCCGATTTGGAGGCGGTGAACGGGGTCGCCTTCCGCTGGAACACGTCCAACGTGGAGGCGTTCGCCCGGCTTCCCTGGAAAAGAGAGGATGCGCAGGTGATACTCGGTCAATGGAAATGGTACAAGGACATTCCGAACGTGCCGGGAGGCTACTTCCTGGAACGGGAGACGAACAACGCCTGGGTTCGGACGGTCGTCGGCACGACGAACTACCGGGCTTCGCTGGAGCAGACGGTGCGGGACATCAACCGCGAGCTGCGCCGGAAGCAGGAGGAGTTCGGCTTTATCGACCGCGACGGCAACCGGGTGAAGCCGCTGGACATTCCGGTCGTCTCGCAGCCGTGGGAAGGAACGGACCGCTATGTGGAGTAAGCTGTGGGCGTCGCGAATGTCGTATTTGTTTATCGCGCCGTTCATGCTGGTCTTCGTCGCCTTCATCGTCGTCCCGGTCGTTACGGCGATCGGTCTCAGCCTTACGTATTACAACGCGGTTTCGTCCCCCGTTTTTATCGGCTGGAGCAATTTTCAATACTTGATATCGCAAGATTTGCTGTTTCTGAAATACGCGCTGCCGAACACGTTCAAGTTCGCCGTCATCGTCGGCCCCGGCGGCTATGCCGCGGCGTTCGCGCTCGCCTGGCTCATCTCGATGCTCGGCCCGGGGCTGCGCAAATGGGTCGCGCTGGCGATGTATACGCCGTCGCTGACGGTCGGCATCGCGATGACGATCATTTGGCTGCCGATGCTTTCCGGAGACCGGATCGGCTATTTGAACAGCTTCCTGCTGAACCAGGGATGGATCGACGTGCCGAAGCTGTGGGTGACCGATCCGAAGCTGCTGATGAACTCGATGATCGGCGTCACGCTCTGGTCGAGCATGGGCGTCGGCTTTCTCGCCATGCTGGCCGGCATTCTGAACGTCGATCCGATCTTGTACGAGGCCGGCAAAATCGACGGCATCCGCAGCCGGCTGCAGGAGGTGTGGTACATCACGATTCCGTCGATGAAGCCGCAAATGCTGTTCGGCGCCGTCATGGCGATCGTCACGACGTTCAAGACGGGAGCGATCGGCGTCGAGCTGTCCGGCAAAAATCCGACGCCGGAATACGCCGGCCACCTGATCGTGAACCATATTCACGACTACGGCTTCATCCGGTTCGAGATGGGCTACGCGGCCGCCGTTTCCGTCTTTTTGCTGGCGCTGATGTACGTCTCGAACCGACTGAGCTGGCGGTTGTTCGGGACGAAGGAGGGATAAGCGTGAAACGAAAATGGCGTCCGTCCCGGCTCGCGCTCGTCGTCTTTTTGCTGCTGTTTTCCGCCTTCATGCTGCTGCCGATCGCGTACATGTTCAATCACGCGTTCAAGCCGCACCACGAGCTGTTCGTCTATCCACCGAACTTTTTCGTGCGGGAGCCGACCGTTCAAAACGTTATCGAGCTGGCTTGGGTGACGTCGAATTCGATCGTGCCGCTGTCGCGCTATTTGTTCAACAGCGCGATCGTCTCGCTCGCCACGGTCGCGCTGGCGACGGCGACGAGCGCCCTGTGCGCGTACGCGCTCGCCAAGCACGTGTTTCCGGGCCGCGCGTTCATCTTCGCGTCGATCGTGCTCATGCTCATGTTCGCGCCGGAGGTGGTGCAAATTCCGCGCTACCTTGTCGTCAGCGGCCTCGGCCTGATGAATTCGTACTTCGGGCATATTCTGCCGATGCTCGCCATGCCGGTCGGCGTCTTCCTGCTCAAGCAGTTTATGGAGCAAATTCCGAACGCGCTGCTCGAATCGGTGCGGCTGGACGGAGGGAACGAATGGACGGTTTTTACGCGCATCGTCGTTCCGATCTGCATGCCGGCCGTCGCAACGGTCGCGATTCTCGCGTTCCAAGGCTCGTGGAGCAACGTGGAAACGTCGTCGTTTTTCATGCAGGACGACGAGATGAAGACGTTCCCGTTCTTCCTGTCGACGCTAACGAACAACCTCGCGAACAACGTCGCGCGCCAAGGGGCGGCCGCGGTGGCGGCGCTCGTCATCCTCGTGCCGAACTTGATCTTTTTCGTCGTCCTGCAGCGAAGAGTCATCGATACGATGGCGCATTCCGGCATCAAATGAGGAGGTGGACAGCGTGCATCAGTTCGTTCGGCGGACGGCGCGCGCGGCGGCCGCCGCATCGCTGGCGGCGCTGCTGGCGTCCGCGGCGTGCCCGGCGTCCGCGGGCGCGTTTACGCCGTATACGACGTACTACGAGGACGGCTACGGCAAGCCGGCGCAAATCCAGCCCGCCTACAAGCCGGCGGGCGTCGTCGGCCGCGGCCCGGCTTCGGAGGAGGCGGCGAAGCCGGAAACGGCGGGGGCCGAAACCGCGCCGGCGTTCCCCTCCGCCGGGCTGAACCAGCCGCAAGATTTGTTCGTCGACGGCCGCGACCATCTGTATATCGCCGATACCGGCAATAACCGGATCGTCCATTTGGACGACGCCGGGCGGCTCGTCGCCGTCCTGGAGCCGAAGGAAAGTCCGCTGAGCCGCCCGAGCGGGCTGTTCGTCGACAAGGACGGGGCCGTCTACGTCGCCGACACCGGCAACGGGCGCGTCGCGAAGCTGGACGCGTCCGGCAAGCTGCTGCGCGAATACAGGCGGCCGGAAACGAGCCAACTGCCTGCCTCGTTCAAATACGAGCCGACGAAGCTCGTCGTCGACAAGCGCGGTTTTTTGTACATCGTGACGCTCGGCGCCGTCGAAGGGCTGCTGCAGCTCGATCCGGACGGCCGGTTCCAACGTTTTTTCGGCTCGAACAAGGTCGCCTTCTCGCTGTTCGATTCGTTCAAGCGGCTCGTCTACACGCGCGAAATGTACCGGCGGGAGCTCGCCAAGCTGCCGGGAGCGACCGTGAACGCGGCGATCGACCGCGACGGGTTCGTCTATACGGTGACGAAGGATATCAAGACGGATCAGGTGAAAAAGCTGAACATCGCCGGCTTGAACCAGCTCGAATCGAGAGGGGAGTTCGCTTCGGCGAAGCGCGATTCGTTCGGCGAAGCCGGCTGGTGGGCCGATCGCCAGACGCCGCCGCAGCTGCAGGATATCGCCGTCGACCCGGACGGGAACATGTCCGTCGTCGATGCGGTGACCGGCACGATCAGTCAATACGACGCGAACGGCAGCCTGCTGTTTTATTGGGGCGGACCGGAAATCGCGGCGACGTCGAAGCTCGGCGTCGTGAAATCGGCGGCGGCGATCGCGGCCACGTCGAAGGGCGAGCTGCTTGTTCTGGACGGCGCCAACGGCCTCGTCCAAGCGTTCCGCCCGACCGAATTCGGCTCGCTCGTTCATCGCGCGAGCAAGCTGACCCGGGAAGGGCGCTACGCGGAAAGCGAGCCGCTGTGGCGGGAGGCGGTGCGGCTGGACGCCTACTATACGCCGGCGCTGATCGGGTTGGCGAAGGCGGCCTACAACGGGGAGCGGTACAAGGAGGCGCAGGCGCTGTTTTTCCGGGCGGGCGTCCGCGAAGGCTATTCCGACGCCTTCTGGCAAACGCGGCTCGTCTGGTTCCAGCGGCATTTCGCGCCGCTCATGAATGCAGCGGCCGCCGCCCTGCTCGTCCTCTTCCTCGCCGACAGACTGACGCGGCGGTCGCCGTTCCGCGAACGCGTGCGGAGGCGGCTGCGCGACCGGTCCGGCTTCGCGGGGCAGCTGCGCCATGCGGGGGATTTGCTCCGCCATCCGATCGACGGCTTCCGCGCGATCCGCCACGACGGCAAGGCGGGGCTCGCAAGCAGCGCGCTCGCCCTGGGGCTCGCGCTCGCCTCCTTTTCGTTCATGAAGGCGGAAACCGGCTTCGCGTTCAACCCGGCCGTCTATACGGGCGTGAAGCTCGGACCGCTGCTCGCGCAATTCGTCGCCGTCTGGACCGGCTGGGTCGTCTCGAACTTTCTCGTCAGCTCGCTGATGCGGGGGGAAGGGCGGCTGCGGGACGTATGCTTCGGCAGCGCGTACGCGCTCCTTCCGCTCATCGTCGTCGGCGTTCCGCTCACGCTGCTGTCGCGGGCGTTCACGCTGAGCGAGCAGGCGATATTCGGCTTCGCGCAAATCGCCCTGATCGGCTGGACGGCGCTGTTCTTTTTCTGGATGGTGCAGGGGATTCAAAACTATTCGGTCGGAGAAGCCGCCCTGAACATCGCCTTCTCGCTGCTCGCGTTCGCCGCGCTCGGCATACTGCTGTTCACGTTCGTCAGCCTGAGCGGCGAGCTGGCCGGCTTCGTCTATTCGCTGTACCAGGAGGTGGTGATCCGGTGACGAAACCGAAAGGGCCGCGGGCGCCGAAGCTGCGCAAGCCGACCGATTTCCGCCCGCCGCTCGCCTTGCTCGGCGCGGCCGCCGCGCTTGCCGCCGCCGTCTGGCTCGGCGCGCAAATATGGAGCTGGCAGCAGCCGCCCGCGCCGAAGAAGGAGGCGGGGCAGGCGGCGACGTTCGCCGCCCCGGCCGGCGCCGCGCTGCCGCCGGAGCTTCCGGCGGAGGAGCGGTTCGCGCCGGTCGCCGAAACGGCGTCGCTCCGTCTGCTCGCCGACAGCAAGACCGGGCATTTCCAGCTCGTCGACAAGACGACCGGGCACGTGACGCGATCGTATCCGGACCCGCGCTATTGGGCCGGCGAGACGCTCCCGGCCGGCTGGAAAAACAATTTGCTGTCCCCCGTCGTGATCGAGTACGCCAACATCGCCAATTACAAATCGGCGTCGAAAACGGTCGGCCTGATCGGCGAGGACGGCTACGTGGAATCGTTCCAACCGACGTCCGCCGGGTTCCGGGCGACGTTCGTATTCGGCAAAGGGCAGTTCAAAATACCGGTCGAGGTCGCGATCAAGGAACGTTACGTGGAAACGACGATCATGGACGACGGCATCGTCGAAGGCGGCGGCTTCAGCCTGCTGAACGCCAAGCTGTATCCGTTGTTCGGCAGCCAGCCGTCGTACGGCCAGGACGGCTACTTGCTCGTGCCGGACGGTCCCGGGGCGCTCATCCGCTTCCGCAGCGACCGGATGATGCCGCAGCTCGTCTACAACGAGAGCATCTACGGAAGCGACGCCTCCTTCTACAGCGAAAACGCGGCGCGCCAGCCGGCGTCGCTGCCGGTGTTCGGCCTGAAGTCCGGCGATCGAAGCTTTCTCGCCGTCGTGACCGAGGGGGCCGAAACGGCGAACGTGTACGCCGCGCCTTCGGGAGCGGTCGGCATCTCCAATTGGGTGACGGCCGAATGGCAGTACCGGAAACGGTATTTCCAAAGCGTCAGCAAAAGCACGAACGAAGGCTTTTTCACGTACGGCAAAGACATGCTCGCCGCGCCCCGCCGCACGATACGGTACTACATGCTCGACCCGGGGGCGGGCGATTACGTCGGAATGGCCGCCGCGTACCGGTCGCATTTGACCGGGGAGATGAAGCTGCGGCCGCTGAAGCCGTCCGAGAACGGCATTCCGCTCTACGTCGACATCGTCGGCGGCGATATCGAGAAAGGGCTGCTGCTGGATCGATACCGGGCGGCGACGCCGACGTCGGAAGCGATCCGGCTCGTCCGCGACCTGCGCGACGCCGGCGTCCGCAACATGACGGTCCATTATGCGGGCTGGCAGTCGGACGGCTACAGCGCGCACGGCCGTTACTTTCCGGTCGAGCCGAAGCTCGGCGGCGACGAAGGGATGAAAGCGTTCATCGACTTCGCCCATTCGCTGAACGTGCCGGTGTTTTTGACGGCGAACTACACGGTCCGTAACGACTCACGGGGCTTTTGGCGGCGTCGCGACGGCTTGCGGGACTTGGCCGGCAACGTGCTGGAGACGAGGCGCGGCGGCGGGCGGGAGCCGGATACGCTCGTCAGCGCGGGATTTTACCGCAAGGCGGTCGCGGCCGATTTGCCGAAATACCGCAGCCTCGGTGCCGACGGGATCTATTTCGAGGACGGCATCGGCCGGCAAGCCGCCACCGACTTCAACGGGCGCTATCCGGCAAGCCGCGGCGACGCGATCGCCATCCAGCGCCAGGTGCTGCTCGAAACGAAGGAAGCGCTCGGCGCGGTGACGGCGAACGGCGCGAGCGCGTTCGCGTTCGACCGGGTGAGCCATATTCCGCGGCTGGCCGACGACTATTCGCACGACATTTTTATCGACGAGGCGGTGCCCTTCGTCCAAATCGCCCTGCACGGGCTGATCGCGTATTCCGGGGAGCGGTCCAATTTGCGCGGAGACTCGCGCGCCGAATTTTTGCGCAGCATCGAGTACGGGGCGTATCCGGCGTACGTGTTCACGAGCGCGCCGTCCGATCTGCTGAAGCGCTCGTATTCCGTCTGGTATTACAGCCTGAACTACGCCGATTGGCTCGCCTCCTTGACGGAGGAATACCGGAGAAGCAACGAGGCGCTGGCGGCCGTGCAGGACAAGGCGATCACGGGCCATCGAAGCTTGGCGCCGAACGTGAAGGAAACGACGTACGAGGGCGGCTACCGGATCGTCGTCAACTACAACGAAACGGACTATGCCGCCGGCGGCCTCCGGGTGCCGGGCCAAAATTTCGCCATCGTCAAGGGAGAAGCCGCGCCATGAAACTTGCCGACAAAATAAGCACGTCGACGCTTCGCAAGCTGGAAGGCTCGATGTTCATCGCCCCGTGGATATTCGGCTTTTTCGCCTTCGTCGCCTATCCGCTCGGCTACTCGCTCTACATGAGCTTTTATCAGGTGCGAATTACGGTCAATTCGGTCGTGTACACGTACGTGGGGCTCCGAAACTACAAAGAAATCGTCGTCTCGAACGGCAGCCTGCTGTACAACGACCTGCTTCCGTTTTTGCGCGAAGCGGCGATGATGATTCCGATCATCCTCGTATTTTCGCTGCTCGTCGCGATTTTGCTGAACGTCCGGTTCCGCGGGCGGACGCTGTTCCGCATCCTGTTCTTTTTGCCGGTCATTTTCTCGTCCGGCCAAATCGTTCAGGAGTTCATCAATCAGGGCGAAGGATCGCTCATGGTCATGAAGGCGCTGAAAATCGACGACTATTTGCGCGACTACGTTCCCGGCGCGTGGGCGAAGCCGATTCAGACGGTGCTCGGCTCGTTCGTGCTCGTGCTCTGGTATTCGGGCGTGCAAATCCTGATCTTCCTAGCGGGCCGGCAAACGCTGCCGGCGGCGACGTACGAGGCGGCGCGCATCGACGGCTCGACGCCGTGGAACACGTTCTGGAAAATTACGCTGCCGGGTCTCGTGCCGTATATGTTTTTGAACTTGATGTACACCGTCGTCGATCTGTTTACGTTTCCGTCCAATCCGATCGTCAGCAAAGTGAACACGACGAATTACGGCAGCTCGAGCGCGCTCGCCTGGATTTATTTTACGATCGTCCTGCTGTTCGTCGGTCTGGCGATGCTGCTGTACGACCGGGTCGACAAGGCGCTGGCCGGAAGCCGGACGTAGGAAGGGAGGACGCAAGCGATGCAGCTGCAAAAGAGCGGCCGCGCGCGCCGGTTTGCCGGGGAAACGGCGCGGAGCCGGATCGAATGGATGAAATACCGGGTCGTCGGCGCGGAATTGGACAATGGCATTCTGTTCAAGGCGCTGCTGTACGTCATCTTGATCAATGTGGCGTTTATTTACGTCAAGCCGATTTTGTACATGGCGACGACGATGGTCAAAGACGCGAAAAACATTCTCGATCCGACCGTCATCTGGGTGCCGAAATCGCTTTACTTCGGCCATCTGGCGGAGGCGACGCGGCTGCTGAATTACGCGAAAAGCTTTGTCATCAGCGTTTCGCTGTCGGCGTCGGTCTCGGTGCTGCAGCTGTTCTCGTGCGCCGTCGCCGGATACGCGTTCGCCCGTCTCGACTTTCCGCTCAAGCCGCTGTGGACCGCGCTGCTGCTGTTCACGTTCATCATGCCGCCGCAGGTCGTCATTTTGCCGTCGATCATGCTGTTCAAAGGGTTCGGCTGGATGGACACGTTTTTGCCGATGGTCGTCCCGGCGCTGTTCGGGCACGGGCTGAAAGGGGCGATGTTCGTCATCATTTACCGCTCGTTTTACGCGAGCCTGCCGAAGGAGCTGGACGAGGCGGCGCGCATGGACGGCGCGAACGGCGTCAAGCTGTTTTTCCGCGTCATGTTTCCGCTGTCCAAGTCGGCGATCGTCGTCGTCGTGCTGTTCTCGTTCGTCTGGAACTGGAACGATTTTTATTTGCCGTCGATTTTCATGTTCACGGCCGAACACGTGCCGCTGTCGATCACGCTGGCGAGGCTGGCGGCGGAGCTGAAGCAGGCGGCCGGCGCGGGGGAAATGACCGTGTTCGCGGAGTCGATCAAGATGGCGGCGGCGTTTCTCATTATCGTCCCGCTGCTGCTCGTTTACTTTTTCGCCCAGCGCTGGTTCATCGAAGGGGTCGAGCGCACGGGGCTCGTGGAGTAACCATTTTCAACTATCCGGTACAGGAGTGTCGAACCAATGAAAAGAGCAACTCAAGCATGGAGCCTCGTGCTGCTGGCCGGCCTGCTCGCCTCGTGCGGCAAGGAGGCCGGCACGGCGGCGGTGGCGGAGGAAAGTCCGGCCGGGACGTCCGGCGACGCGAAAAGTTTCAAAAAGCTCGGCGACGAGCCGTTGAAGCTGACGTTTTACAGCACGAGCGGCACGTTTCCGGACGTCGAGTTCAACACGCTGATCGCGGCCCCGATTCGCGGCAAATATCCGAACGTGACGATCGAGCGGATTACGCCCGCCGCGCAGACGACGAACGAGGAGGTGCTGTCGACGTATACGCCGGACATCATCTACTCGTCGTCCTCGTCGCACCAGCGGATCGTCCGGACAGGCGCCTACGAAGATTTGCGGCCTTACATCAAGCGGTTCGGGTTCGACGAATCGCGTCTCAAGCCGATTTTGTACGACTATATCAAGGAAATGACGAAAGGGAAGGGCGACGCGATTTTGGCGATCCCGTTCAACGCGAACCAGCACGTGCTGTATTACAACAAAGACATTTTCGACAAGTTCGGCGTGGCGTATCCGACGGATAAACAACAGACGTGGGACGAGGTGCTGGATATGGCCCGCAAGCTGACGCGAACGGAAGGCGGCAAACGATACGTCGGGCTTTCCGTCGACAATTTGACCGGACTCGCGAAGGGGCTCGGCCTGACGTACGTCGACCGGACGACGGGCAAGGCGGCGCTCGACACGCCGGAGTGGCGGCGAATATTCGATCTGAACAAAAACATATTCGAAATTCCCGGCTATATCGGGCCGGACAAAAAATGGAACTACACGCGCGAGGACTTTTACAAAGAACAGACGGTCGGCATCCGGGTGACGTGGCTGGCGAACCATATCGGCCCGATGGAGGAGCTGCGCCGGCAGGGCGTCGAGTTCAACTGGGACATCGCGCCGGCTCCGAACTTCGCCGACCGGCTCGGCCAAACGCGGGAAGCGCAAATCCATTCGCTGTCCGTCAACAGCAAAAGCAAGCATAAGGAGGAGGCGTTCCAGGTGATCGCCGAAATTTTGTCGGACGACGGCCAGCGCATCCTGGCGCGGAACGGCCGCGTGCCGGCGATTATCAATCCGGAGCTTAGGCAGCAATTCGGACTCGACATTCCGGTGCTGAAAGGGAAAAAGGTGCAAAACGTATTCGTCGGCGAGCCGCTTCAGGAACATTTCGTCCATCCGTTCGAGCTGGAAATCGCGGCGCGGCTGACCGACGCGGCGGCCGATCTCGCCGTGGGCGGCCTCGACGTCAACTCGGCGATCCGCAAGGCGACGGAAGCGATCAACAAAGACGTCGAAACGCTGAAAACGACGATCGGCAATCCATAACGGGCGGGGCTGACCCGCCCGACCGAAAGGCGGTGCACGACGATGATCAAACGAATGGCGGCGGCCTGCGCGCTGCTGACGGCGCTGCTGCCGGCAGCCTGCTCTCCCCCCGATTCCTCCGGAAACGGAACGTCCGCGCGGGACAAGGAACCGGCCTCGGCCTTCTCCGGCAAAAAGCTCGGCGAGACGCCGCTCAAGCTGACGCTGTACAGCACGGGCGCCACGTTTACCGATACCGAATTCGCCACGCTGATCGCCGGTCCGATCCGTAAGAAATATCCGAACGTGACGATCGAGCGCATACAGCCGTCGACGACGGCCACTCCGGAGGAGGTGCTGTCGACGTATACGCCGGACCTCCTATTCGGCGTGCTGCAGCAGCGCGTCCTGCGCACCGGCGCTTACGAGGATTTGCGGGAGCTGATCAAGCTTCACCGGTTTGACGAAAACCGGTTGAAGCCGGTCGGCTACGAGTACGTGAAGGACATTACGAAGGATAAGGGCGGCGCGATTCTCGCCATTCCGTTCAACATCAACCAGCACGTCATGTATTACAACAAGGACATTTTCGACAAGTTCGGCGTTCCGTACCCGACCGACAAGCAGATGACGTGGGATGAGGCGGTCGAGCTCGGCGCGAAGCTGACGCGAACGGCAGGCGGCGTCCATTACGTCGGCCTCGTCCCCGACAATTTGGCCGGTATCGCCAAATCGTTCGAAAATCCGGTGCTCGACCGGAAAACGGGCAAGGCGGCCATCGACACGCCGGACTGGCGGCGCGTATTCGAGCTGCAAAAAAAGATTTTCGAGACGCCGGGCTACATTACCGCCGACAAAACGTGGAACTGGACGCGCGACCATTTCATGAAAGACCAGACGATCGGCATGCGCGTCGCGTGGCTGGCCAATATGGTCGGTCCGCTGGAGGAGCTGCGGCAGCAGGGCGTCGAGTTCAACTGGGACATCGCGCCGGCGCCGAACTTCGCCGACCGGCTCGGCACGACGCGCGGCGCGCAGGTGCACGCGCTGTCCGTCAACAGCCGGAGCAAGCATAAGGACGAGGCGTTCCAGGTGATCGCCGAAATATTGTCGGACGACGGACAGCGCGTCATCGCCCGCAACGGGCGGGTGCCGGCCGTCGTCAACCCGGAGCTGCAGAAGGAGTACGGGCTCGACATCCCGGTGCTGAAAGGGAAAAGCGTGCAAAACGTGTTTATCGGCAAGCCGCTGCAGGAGCATTATATTCATCCGTACGAATCGAACATTACGGTGCGGCTGACCGAGGCGACGGAAGATTTGGCGATCAAAGGGCTCGACGTCAATGCGGCGATCCGCAAAGCGACGGAGGCGATCAACAAGGACGTCGAGACGCTGCGGACGACGCTGGGCGAATTTTGAGCCGCACCCGATCGGAAAAGGAGCGAAGACGATGAGCAAAGCGGAACGCAAGCTGCATTTCAACGTGTTTTTGAGAGGAACCGGACATCATGCCGGCGCCTGGCGCCATCCCGACGCGCATCCCGAGTTGGAGCTCGATATCGATTACTTGGCCGGGCTCGCGCGGATCGGCGAACGCGGACTGCTCGACGCCGTCTTTCTCGCCGACGGTTATACGGGGGCGACGAACAAGCTGGAGCCGTTCACGCAGCTCGCCGCGCTGGCGGCCGTCACGGAGCGGATCGGGCTGATCGCCACCGTCGGCACCGTATACAACGAGCCGTTCCACGTCGCCCGGCAGTTCGCCTCGCTCGACCATATCAGCGGCGGGCGCGCCGGCTGGAACATCGTCACCGGGGCCGGCTCGGCCGCCCACAATTTCGGCAGGGAGGAGCATCCGCCGCTGGCGGAGCGGTACGAAAGCGGAGAGGAGTTCGTCGAAGTCGCGAAGCAGCTGTGGGACAGCTGGGAGGACGACGCGCTCGTGTTCGACAAGCAGGCCGGGGTGCAAGTTGCGCCGGGCAAAGTGCACGAGATCCGGTTCCGGGGGAAATCGTACTCCGTCCGCGGGCCGCTCAATATTCCGCGGCCGCCGCAAGGGTATCCGGTGCTCGTACAGGCCGGGTCGTCGGAGGCGGGCAAGGAGCTGGCGGCGAAAACGGCGGAGGTCGTTTTTACGGCGCAGCAGACGTTCGGAGCGGCGCGCGAGTTTTACGCCGACGTCAAGTCGCGGCTCGGCAAATACGGCCGTACCCGGGACGACCTGATTATCATGCCCGGCTTCGCGCCGATCATCGCCGATACGGAAGCGGAAGCGAAGGAGCTGGAGGAGGAATTGTTCGGGCTGCTCGACAAGGAGGCGGCGCTGCGGCATTTGTCCCACTACTTTACGGTCGACTTGTCCGGCTATCCGCTGGACGGTCCGGTGCCGCTCGACAAGGCGAAGCCGTACGGCTCGATCGCGACCGGCATTACGAGCCGGCATGAGGTCGTCGTCGACGCGGCGCGCCGGGACGGGATGACGCTGCGCCAGTTCGTCAACCGCAGCGCGGGCGGGCACGGCCATATTACGTTTACCGGCTCGGTGCTGCAGGCGGCCGATTTCATCGAACGATGGTTCCGCGGCGACGCGGCGGACGGCTTCAACCTGCTGCCGCAGCTGTTTCCGTCGGGGCTTGCGATTATCGCCGACAAGCTCATCCCGGAGCTGCAAAACCGCGGCTTGTTCCGTACCGCCTACGAGGGGCGCACGCTTCGCGAAAATCTCGGCCTCGCCCGGCCGGCCAATACGCGCCATCCCGCCGCGAGCGGGTGAAGGGACGCGGGAAAGCCTCCGGCCCGCCCGCGCCGCGCCGTCTGAAACGGCGAACGAGTAAGGATGTCAATTTCCGGATATATTACCAGTAGCCTTTATCCGCGCCAAAACGAAATCAGAGATGAGCTTCGGGCTCTGAAGGAGATACGATGGGCACGTTCCGGAAAACGATCCTACTTGCCGCCTGCTTGACAGCGACGGCGTTCGCCAGGGCCGATGCCGCCCCGGAAAAAAAAGGCCGCGACTATTACGAAACGCGCGGCGAAATCGTATGGGAGGTGCCGACCGAGCAGAAGGTGATCGCGCTGACGTTCGACGACGGCCCGGATCCGGTCGATACGCCGGCCATATTGGAGCTGCTGAGGCAGTACGGGGCGAAGGCGACGTTTTTCGTCGTCGGCCAGCGCGTCGACAAGTTTCCCGACATCGTCCGCAGGGAGATGGAGGAAGGGCACGAAATCGCCAACCATACGTTCACCCACAATTATATGAACGGGCGGAAGCATTCGGCCGACCGGATTGCGGACGAAATCATGAAAACCGAACAAAGCATCGTCCGCGTGACCGGCAAAAAGCCGCACTTGTTTCGTCCGCCGGGTGGATATTACAACGATCAGGTCGTCGGCGCGTCCAAAACGACCGGGTACAAGGTCGTCATGTGGTCGTGGCATCAGGATACGGAAGATTGGAGCACGCCGGGCGTCGGCAAAATCGTGAACAAAGTGCTGAAAAACGCCCGCAACGGCGATATCGTGCTGTTTCACGATTATGTGGAAGGGAAGACGCAGACGGTCGAGGCGCTGAGGCAAATTTTGCCGCAATTGAAGGAGCGCGGCTTCCGGTTCATCACGGTTTCCGAGCTGCTCACGCACCGGAAGGCGGCCGCGGTCGAAAATTAGACGACGGCTCGGGCGAAAATGCCGCAATCGCCCGGAATATATTCGCGTTTCCCGAATATACTGGATTTTGTGTTGAAAATATGGTTTGGAGCGAGGAGAAGTCCATGCAAATCGCAGTGAAAAGCAAGCCGATGCACGTAACGGAAAAGCAGCAGCGGATGATCCAGTTCGTCAAGCAAAACTACAAAGGACTTTATTCGATGAGCCAATGGGTCGCGAATAAAAACAGCAGTCGGACGGATCGGCCCCAAGCGGCCGCTCCTTTCTTTGCTGCGGCAGGGGGCTTGAAAGCGCAATGCGCATTCGATCTTTGGAACTCTCGCATACGGTAACGAACCTAGAAATCGTCATCGGGGCCAAATGCGATGATTTTGATTTGCAACGAACCTCTGTAACGGTATTTCCGGCAAATCGGCTCGTTTTCTTCCGCTTTCGGTCCGATAGCGATATCCGGATTCGTTAGCTTGGAAAAACGATCGTTTTTCCGCCCGTAAGCACTTTACGATTCGTCAGCGATCGTCCCGGATCCGCAAGGGGGAGGAACGGTCGCTCCAACCTCGTTTTTCTTTCTTCGAGTCATGCCGATCGATTGACGGACGGCGAAAAAGATGGTACATTTAATTCATAGTAATTGCATAGGTTAAATAAGTATTTTCTTCCGGAAAACCGGTGACTGACGTCCGCGTGAGTCGCCGGTTTTTTTCGTTTCCGGGAAAGGTACGCAGATCAATCACGAACGGGAGAGATGGTAATGGGACTGAACGGACGAGAGCGCAAGCTGCATCTGAACGCTTTTTTGGCCGCTTCCGGGCATCATGAAGCGGCATGGCGTCACCCGGACGCCCGCCCCGAACGGGGGCTCGACATCCATCATTACGCGCGGCTTGCCCGGACGGCGGAACGGGGGCTGCTCGACTCGCTGTTTCTCGCCGACGGCTACGCCGGACCGGGCGGCAAGCTGGAGCCGTTCACCCTGCTCGCCGCGCTGGCGACCGCGACCGAGCGCATCGGCCTGATCGCCACGGTCGGCACGACGTACAACGAGCCTTTCCACGTGGCGCGCAAGTTCGCTTCGCTGGACCATATCAGCCGCGGCCGGGCGGGCTGGAATATCGTCACCGGCGCGGGCTCCGCCGCGCATAACTTCGGGATGAAGGAGCATCCCGAGCACGCCGAGCGCTACGAAACCGCGGAGGAATTCGTCGAAGTCGTCAAGCGCTTGTGGGACAGCTGGGAGGACGATGCGCTCGTTCACGATAAAGCGGCCGGCATCGCGATCGATGCGGGCAAGGTGCACGAGATTCATTTTAAAGGAAGCCGCTATTCGGTCAAAGGTCCGCTCAACATTCCGCGTCCGCCGCAAGGATACCCGGTGCTCGTGCAAGCCGGCTCCTCGGAGCCCGGACGGGAGTTCGCCGCCAAGACGGCGGAAGTCGTCTTCACCGCCCAGCAGTCGCTCGGCGAGGCGCGGGCGTTTTACTCCGACGTCAAATCGCGGCTGGCGAAATACGGACGCCGTCCCGACCAGCTGAGCATCCTGCCCGGACTCAGCCCGATCGTGGCCGACACCGAAGCGGAAGCGCGCGACATCGAGCGGGAGCTGAACGCGCTGATCAACGTCGAGTCCGCGGTCAAAAGCTTATCCGCCCGGCTGAACCTGGATTTGAGCGAATATCCGCTCGACGGTCCGCTGCCGTTCGACAAGCTTCCCGGCGTGGAAACGATCAACGGCCATAAGGGACGGTACGAGCTGATCGTGGAAACGGCCCGACGCGAAAAGCTGACGATTCGCCGGCTGACCGAGCGGTTGGCCGGGGCGAGGGGACATCTCACGTTCGCCGGGACGGCGGTTCAGCTGGCCGATTTGATCGAGGACTGGTTTGCGGGAGGAGGCTCGGACGGCTTTAACGTCATGCCCCAGCTGTATCCGAACGGGATGGAGCAATTCGTCGACAAAGTCGTTCCGGAGCTGCAAAACCGCGGCTTGTTCCGGACGTCGTACGAGGGCGACACGCTGCGGGAGCAGCTCGGCCTGGAGCGTCCCGCGAACGCCCGCGTCTTTTCCGCCGCGGGACATGGAAACGGATGAAAGCTTACGGATCGGAGGAATACGTCCGCATGAACGAAATGATCGAACAGCTCAAACGGCACCGCTCGATCCGCAAATATAAGCCGGACCCGCTTGCCGAGGAGCAGCTGCGGTCGATCGTCGAATCGGCGCAGGCGGCATCGACGTCGAGCAATTTGCAGGCGTACAGCGTCGTCGCCGTGACCGACCGGGGGACGAAGGCGGCGCTTTCGCGTTTGGCGGCCGATCAGGCGTATATCGCGGAATGTCCGGTTTTTCTCGTATGGTGCGCCGATTTGAACCGGCTGCTTATCGCCGCTTCGGCGGCGTCCGAAGGCGAGGCGCGCATCCCGGCCACGACGGAAATGTTCATTCTCGCCACGGTCGACGCCGCCCTGGCCGCGCAAAACGCGGCGATCGCGGCCGAATCGCTCGGTCTCGGCATCGTTTTCATCGGCGGCATCCGCGACGACCCGGACGGCGTGTCGCGCCTGCTCGGCCTTCCGAAGTACGTGTATCCCGTCTTCGGCATGTGCGTCGGATACCCGGACCAGGAGCCGGACTTACGGCCGCGGCTGCCTCTGGAAACGGTGCTTCACAGGGAGCGGTATTCGTCCGATTCGTTCGCCGCCGGCATCGAGCGGTACGACGGGGAGCTGCGCCGGTTTATGCTGACGCGGGCGGGCGGCAAGCGGGACACGACTTGGTCGAAAGAAATGGCGCAGCGGCTCGCGATACGCAAAAGGGACCATATGCGAACCTTTTTGCGCGAGAAAGGCTTCGATCTGGAGTAGAGGGAGACAAGGCGACCGGTTCCCGAAGCTGGACGGCCATTTCGAAAGCAGCGAGCCGGGCTTGTTTTTCGCCGGCCCCTCGCTTCGTTCAGCCACGGCCCCGGCTTCCGGTTCATCGCCGGCCTGCACAAAGCGTGCGCGTCGATCCTCTCCCGCATCGGCGAGCGTTCGTCCGCCGCGAAACGGTAAACGCGCGGTCGTGCCGCGCCGCCCGCGAAATCGCCGCCGAGATTGCCGCCGGGACTTTGGAAGGCGAACGCATTATGCTACAATGGCTATAAAACGTCAGTTGGGAGCATAGACAGCCGATGAGCGAACCGTTGAACGAGCGGGAACTGGTGCAGTACATCGCGGACCGTACGAAAATCGCGTCCGAGTCGATCGCGACCGTGCTTCGGCACGAGCAGGCTTTTATGGATCAAGCGCACAAAGGAGCCGGGCGCGACGTGGAAATCGACAGCGACGAGCTGGTCGATTATATTATGAGCCGGCCCGACGTGAAGCTGACGGAGCCGGACGTCGATACGATTTTGGAGCTGGAAATGAGCTATTTGCTCGAGCGCGGCTTGGCCGGCTACGACGATTGAAGAAAGCGGGGACGATTCGGGATGGCAGACCGTTGGTACAATCCGTTTGAAGACAAGACGCTGCACGCTTCCGACGTTCGGGAGCGGACGGCGCTCGCCGAAGACCGCACGCCGTTCAACGATGCGCTCCGGCACGGCGATGCGGTGCAAGGGTACTCGTCGCCGAAGCGGCTCGACCAATTTCCGAAACGGTACCGAAACCCGCAGCGCGTCTATGCGACGATTTCGGTGCTCGTGTTCGCCGCTTTTATGGCGTATCAGGTCGTGCGCCTGGTGCTCGATACTTTGGCGGCGCGATGACCGCCTCATGGGCGTCGAACCGCGCATATGGCGATCCGGCTCGCGCCGGATGAAGCAAGCTTTCGGCTCCCGCGCCGGAAGCTTTTTTCCATAGGAAAGAATCGGTTCCTTTTTAGTAGCGAGCATGGAGCGGCAGCGGGACTGGCTCCGAAATTCCAAGTGTCTAACGGACATGTCGGCCGCTATCGAGCCTCATTTCGGCCGATTGGAAAACGGCCGATTTTCGCGAAATAAGCGCCGTGGCGTCCGTTACGTTTCTGTTGCCGACTGTTTTTCGCTCATCCCCGAAATACGTCGATGGACGGTTTTCTTATTCGCGGCCTCAAAGCCATCGAGTTTTATCGTTTCACGTCTCCTCCCGGAACTTGCTCGGCGACATGCCGAAGCGGTTGCGGAACGCTCTCGTAAACGAATACAGATCCGGATAGCCGACCGTCAGCGCGATTTCGGTAACGGATAGCGAGGTGCCGCGAAGCAGATCGGAGCCGCGGTCCATGCGCAGCTTTTGCAAATAAGCCATCGGCGGCATGCCGATCGCGCGGGTGAACGTTCTCGTAAAATGCGACCGGTCGATCCCGACATGCTTCGCCGCATCCCCGACCGTTATTTGCTCGGCATAATGGGCTCTCATGAACGATACGCTCTGCCGAACCCACCCCTCCGTCTCGTTCCGCACGGTCCGGGGTTCCGTTTCCGGGACGAGTCCGGCGAACAGCCGGTACATGTGCCCGTACAAAGCCAGCACGTATTTCGTTCCGCGTACGGATAAAATGTGCAGCATGTGCTCCAGCGTAATGTCCAAATCTTTGTTCACCGCTCCGCGCAAATACGGCTTCTGCTCGCTAAGCCCGGCCCAGCCGAGCATCGGCTCCGCCTGTTCGCCGTCGAAGGCGAGCCACATTAGCTCCAAAGCTTTGGACGACGGCACGACCCGATAGGCGTACGTGACGCCCGGAAACAGGCAGAACAGATCGCCCCTGCCCAAAATGACTTCCTGCTTGCCGAAGACGAACGCCGCGCGTCCTTCCCTCACAAAATGCAAACTGTAATAGCCGATTTGCCTGGGGCCCGACTGGTAGTTCGGCTTCGCCACGTTCCGGCCGACCCGCAGCGGCCATATCCCGCCCGCTTTGTCGAAAGCGTCCGGCGAATGGTACCACGTTTCCATAAATTCGCTGGCATATTCCCGCATGTCCCCGATTCCTCCTGTCGCCTTTCGTTTCCGCCGTTCAAGTCTACGTTACAACTTTCGCAACAAAATGACAATGAAAAGGAACCGAATGATATTTTGCCGGCGAACGATCCTTAGTAAGATGAATGTAACCGAGGAGGGGGATCGATTTGGCCGGACCTAACATACTGCTCATCACCAGCGACCAGCAGCATTGGAACACGATCGGGGCGTTCAACCCCGAAATCCGCACGCCGAATTTGGACAGGCTCGTCCGCGAAGGGACGACGTTCAGCCGGGCTTATTGCCCGAACCCGACGTGCACGCCGACCCGGGCGTCGATCGTCACCGGGATGTATCCGAGCCAGCACGGCGCATGGACGCTCGGCACGAAGCTGGCGGAAGACCGGATCACGGTCGGGGACCTGCTTCGGAAGGAGGGCTACCGGACGGCGCTGATCGGCAAGGCGCATTTTCAACCCGTCTTCTCGACCGCGGAATACCCGTCCCTCGAAGGGAAAGAGAAGCTGCACGATTTCGAGTTTTGGAAAACGTTCAGCGGTCCGTACTACGGGTTCGAGCGGGCCGAAATGGCGCGCAACCATACGAACGAATGGCTCGTCGGACAGCATTACGCGCTGTGGATGGAGAAGCGGGGCTGCGCCAACTGGCGGGACTATTTCATGCCGCCGATCGGCACGATGGACCCGAAGAGCAAGTACCGCTGGGCGATTCCGGAAAACTACCACTACAATACGTGGATCGCGGAAAGAAGCGGCGAGCTGCTGGACGATTACAAAGAAAGCGGAGAAAGCTTCTTTCTATGGGCCAGCTTCCCGGATCCGCACCCGCCGTATCTCGTCCCCGAGCCGTGGGATACGATGTACGACCCGGAATCGATAACCGTGCCGACCGTTACGCCGGGCGAGCATGACGCCAATCCGCCGCATTTCCGGATGACGCAGGAGCGCAATCCCGATTTTTCGTCCTATAGAGAAACCGGTTTCGGCATTCACGGCTATCATTCCCACGTCAACTTGACGGAGGAGGACCGGAAAAAGCAGGTTGCGGTATATTACGGCATGATCAGCTTTATGGATCGATGCATCGGGCGGATATTGGACAAGCTCGATGCGCTGGGGCTCGCCGACCATACGGTCGTCGTTTTTACGACCGATCACGGCCATTTTTTCGGGCAGCACGGGCTTCAGGCGAAAGGCGGCTTCCATTACGAAGACTTGATTCGCGTTCCGTTCGTCGTCAAATATCCGGGCCGCGTGCCGGCCGGCAAAAAGTCGGCTTCGCTGCAGTCGCTCGTCGATCTGGCCCCGACGTTCCTGTCGCTTGCGGGGGCGCGCATTCCAGGGGCAATGACGGGGATCGACCAATCGGCCGTCTGGTTCGACCCGGAATCGAAGGCGCGAGATCACGCCATCTGCGAATTTCGCCATGAACCGACCACGATCCATCAGAAGACGTATGTGGACGAACGGTACAAAATGACGGTGTACTACAACCGGACGTACGGCGAGCTGTTCGACTTGGCCGAAGACCCGGGGGAATTGCGGAATTTGTGGGACGACGAGCGATTCCGCGGCTTGAAGTCGGAGCTGCTCCTGAAATATATATGGGCGGAGCTGGGCAAGGAGCCGATGCCGATGCCGCGCATTTCCGGCGCTTGACGCGGGTCGGCGAACCCGCGTGCGAGGCGGCGGCGAGGACGGGACGACAACGATGATGCGGGCAGAAAAGATATCGCGGACATCTTCGATGGGAGTGATGCGAATTGAAAACATGGACTGCATTACGTCTGGCAGCCAGTCTCGGCGTCGCCGCGCTTCTAATCGCGGCATGCGGTTCCCGGGGGAAAGACGGAACCGAGCCGCTAGCCGAAGGAAAGCTTCCGGAAGCGTCCAAACAACCGGTTTCGATCAAATTTTTCATCGACCCGGCCTACTTGAACGACGATGAGGTGAGGATGGCTCTGACGGAGCCGCTTCGAACGAAATACCCGCACATCCGTCTGGACGTCGTACGACCTTCCAAAGATACGACGCTGGAGACGTTGATTGCGGCAAACGACATTCCCGATTTGCATATCAGCTGGAACGGGGCGCTGAACTATTTGACGGACTTGGGCATCGTGGACGACCTGGAGCCGATGATCCGGAACGAGCGGTTCGATTTGTCCCGATTCGAGCCCGCCGCGATCGCCGCCATGAAAAACGAAGCCGGCGACGGGCATTTATACGGCATTCCTTACGTCATGAACTTCCAGCTGATGTATTATAACAAAGACTTGTTCGACCAGGCGGGGGCGCCGTATCCGACCGACGGCATGACGTGGGAGGAGGTCATCGGGCTCGGCAAACAAGTAAGCGGCAAGCTCGGCGCTCCCTACAAAGGGCTGCTCGCCGGCTTCAACGAAATGAGGTTCCAGCTTTCGCTGCCTCTCGTCGATCCCGCAACCAAACAAGCGGCCGTTGCGAGCGAGCCGTGGAAAAAAGTGTTCGAAACCGCGTACAGAGCTTTGAAAGCGTCTCCAGAATCGGATCGGCCGGCTTCTTTCGGAACGGATCGCAATGTGGCGATGTGGGCGGCCAAAAACCGGAACAACACGCTAAAGGAGCCGTCCGAGGCCGGATTGCAATGGGACGTCGTCCAGTTTCCCGGCTTTGCCGAGAAGCCCGGAATCGGCTCGCAGGTCGATGCCCACGTCGTCTACATGAGCCCGACCTCGAAGCATAAGGAGGAGGCGTTTCGTGTGATCGAGACGCTTACGTCCGACGAGGCTCAGCGGAAATTGTCGCGGATCGGGAAATTGCCGGCCTTGAACGACAACCGAATCGTCGGTCAATTCGCCGAGGATGTTTCGTATTTGCGGGGTAAAAACTGGAAAGGCGTTTTTCAGGGCAAATTCGGTTTGCCTCCGAAGCGCGTGATGGACGAATCGCTGGTACTGAAGTTCGCGCTTCAGGCGTTCGATCAGTATGCGAGCGGGCAGGCGGACTTGAATACGGCGTTGCGAACGGCGGCGGAGCAAATCGATCAAGTGGCCGAACAAAAAATCGCGAACCGGCAAAGGAGGCTTGTCCCGTGAAAAAACCGAACGTACTGCTGATCATGACCGACCAGCAGCGCTGGGATACGATCGGCTGCTGCGGCAACAAGGCGATCGAAACGCCGAACCTGGATTGGCTCGCCTCCATGGGAACCGTCTTCACTTCGGCCTATACGCCGAGTCCGTCCTGCATACCGGCAAGAGCGTCGCTGCTTACCGGCATGGACCCGTGGAATACGGGCATTTTGGGCATGGGCAGAGGGCAAGGACAGATGGGAGTCGGGTTCCGGCACACGCTTCCCGGCGAGCTCGCGCAAGCGGGCTACCATACGCAGGGCGTCGGAAAAATGCATTTTTATCCGCAGCGGGCTTTAAACGGGTTTCATCGTACGGTGCTGGACGAGTCGGGCCGCGTACACGATCCGGGATTCGTTTCGGATTACAAGCAATGGTTCGACCGGAACAAGTCGGGGGATTACGGCATCGTCGACCACGGCATCGACTGGAACTCGTGGATGGCCCGGCCTTATCACGCTCCCGAGTTTTTGCACCCGACCGTCTGGACGGTGAACGAGTCGATCAAATGTTTGAAGGAACGGGACCCGACCAAGCCGTTTTTTCTGAAAACGTCGTTCGCCCGCCCGCATTCGCCGTACGATCCGCCCGCCTACTATTTCGATATGTACAGAAACAAAGCGCTGCCGGAGGCGAGCGTGGGCGATTGGGCGTCGGTCCACGACGTTCCCGAGGACGGGGCTTCGCCGACCGCATGGAGAGGCGTTCGCAGCCGCGAAGAAATAAGGCGCGCGCGAGCCGGCTATTACGGATCGATTACGTTTATCGACCATCAGATCGGCAGGCTGCTCATCCATTTGCAGCAGACCGGGCTGCTGCACGATACGGTCGTCATTTTTACGTCCGACCACGGCGACATGCTCGGGGACCATCATTTGTGGCGCAAAACGTACGCTTATGAAGGCTCCGCCCACGTTCCGATGATCGTGCGTCTGCCCGGGTCGTTCGGCAAGCAGGTTCGATACGCGGACCGGCCCGTGACGCTGCAGGATGTGATGCCGACGATTTTGGAAGCCGCCGGGGTGCCGATACCCGAAACGGTAGACGGCCGGAGCATGCTGCCGCTCACTCGCGGCGACGCCGGGGGCTGGCGCGAATACGTGCACGGGGAGCATTCGACCTGCTACTCGGAAGCGCAGGAGATGCAGTATTTGACCGACGGCAAGCATAAATACGTTTGGCTGCCGCGGATCGACGAGGAGCAATTGTTCGATTTGGCGGCGGATCCGTACGAATGCGCGAATTTGGCGGGCGTGCCGGAGCATCGGGAACGGCTGCTGCAATGGAGGTCCCGCATGGTCGCCGCGCTCGGGCCGCGCAATGCCGGACTGACCGAGGGCGATCGTTTGATCGGCCAGGCAGGCAAGCCGTTTCTGGTGTCGCCCAACTATAAAGAGCGAATGGACAAGGGGCAATAACCGAAATTTCAAGGGGGATTCGCATGTTGAAAAAGAAGGCGGCACTTTTATCGGCATTGACGGCGGTATTAGGGTTGACTCCGGGATGCGGCGGCCAGGAACGACCGGGGGACGCACCGACGGATCAAGATCCGATTACGCTGCACGTCTTTCAAGCGGGCGCGGGCATTACCGATACGGAATTCAAAGAACTGATCGCGGATCCGGTCAAGAAAAAATATCCCCATCTGACATTGGAGCTGCTTCGGGAAACGAAAGAGACGAACCGAAACGATCTCGTTGCGAGCGGCCGTTTTCCGGATTTGATCTTTACATCGTCGCTGGGCGTGCCGGGATTTCTGGATATCGGCCTGGCATCGGACTTAAACGAACTTATCGATAAGAGCAAAACGGACCTGAATGCATTCGAGAAAAGGGCGATCGACGAAATCAAAGCGTTCGGCAAAGACGGACAAGTGTATGCGCTTCCTTTTTCATTAAACGGCGGGGTGATGTTCTATAACAAAACGATATTCGACAGAGCCGGGCTTCCGTATCCGAAGGACGGAATGACGTGGGAGGAAACGATCGAATTGGCCAAGAAGCTGGCGCTCAAAGTGCCGGACGTCAGGGCGCTTTCGAATGAAGGAGGAATTCGCGTCGCCGAAGACATGCGGCTGCCTTATGCCGATCCCGATACGCAGAAAGCGGCAGTGAACAGCGACAAATGGAAATATTTGTTCCGGATCTTGAAGGACATCAACGACATTCCGGACAACAAAAACGCGAAGGGCGCGTTGGCGGGTTTTCAGAAAGACCAGACCGTGGCCATGTACACCAATTACTTGGGGCGCCTCGGCGAATTTGAAGAAATGAAAAAACAAGGAATCGCGATCGATTGGGACATGGTGTCCATGCCCGTTTTAAAGGACGATCCCCAAGGGATGCAGACCGAGGCGCACGTCTTGATGATCTCTTCGATGTCCAAGCAACGGGAAACGGCTTTTCAAGTCGTCCGATTTCTGTCCTCCGACGAAGAAGTTCAGACGCGGGTAGCGAAGAAAGCCAGAATTTCCTCCCTAAAGGACGACAAGTTCAAGCAAATGTTCGGCAGCGAATTGACGGCGCTGCAAGGAAAAAACGTGCAAAGCGTTTTCAAAACCAAATACGGGCCGAACGCCTATCCGTCCAACTACAATACTGCGATTCGAACGATCGGCGGCAAAAAGCTGGCCGAATATTACGAAGGCAAAGACGCCAACAGCGCTTTGCGGGAATGGGAGGAGGAAGCGAACAAGGCGATAGCGGAAGCGAAAGCGGCAGGGAAGTAGAGCGAAGCGGCCGCGCAGCGACTGACGCAGCATCGTCCGATGGCGAATCGGCCCAGTGCGCTTCAGTTACGATCCGATTTCCCCGTCGCATATAACGGGCCGTCGTTATCGGGATACGAAACAGATCGCGAATAAGGCCCCATCGATTCAGCTGTCGATCCGGGCCTTTTCCTTTTATACGCATCGTAATCTCCCGTTTTGGTAGCGCCGTATTCGGCACTCCCGCTTCGGCTGGTACCGGTATATGATTTTTGTTTTCTTTTGATTTTCATATATTCAAAAACAAACAAACATGATATAGTGAAAACAAACAAACATAAACAAAACATAACCGGAGGAGAGCACATGGTACGAAGCTTATGGGAGGAGACGAAAGCGGCCGGGTTGAAAGGAGGGCTCGACGAGCTCGTATACCGATCCAACCTGATCGGGGCGGACCGGACGGTTTGCAACTGGGGCGGCGGCAACACGTCGTGCAAGACGACGGTCCGGGATTTTCGCGGACGCGACGTCGAAGTGATGTACGTGAAGGGCAGCGGGTCGGACCTGGCCACGATGAAGGCGGGCAATTTCACCGGCCTGCGAATGGACGACATCCGTCCGCTGTTCGAGCGGGACGCGATGAGCGACGAGGAAATGGTCGCCTACCTCGCGCACTGCATGATCGACGCGAAGCATCCGCGCGCTTCGATCGAGACGCTGCTGCACGCGTTTTTGCCGTTCAAGCACGTCGACCATACGCATCCCGACGCGATTATCAGCCTATGCTGCGCGGATAACGGCAAAGAGGTCGCGCGCGACATTTTCGGCGACCGGTTCGTCTGGGTGCCTTACGTCCGCCCGGGCTTTACGCTGTCGAAAATGATCGCCGAAGGCGTGTTGGCGAATCCGCAAGCCGAGCTCGTGCTGATGGAAAAGCACGGACTCGTCACGTGGGGCGAAACGTCCGAAGCGTGCTACGCGAAAACGATCGCCATCATCGCCGAGGCGGAGCGCTACATCGAAGCGCGCATCGACGCGTCGAAGACGTTCGGCGGCGCGAAGTGCGAAGCGCTGCCGGCGGAAACGCGGCGCGACATTGCGGCGCGGATTATGCCGACCGTGCGCGGGGCGGTCAGCGACGGCAAGAAGATGATGCTGACGTTCGACGACGGCGACGACGTGCTGCAGTTCGTCTGCGGACGCGATTCCGCGAAGCTGTCCCAGGTCGGCGCCGCCTGTCCGGACCATCTCGTTCATACGAAGGTCGTCCCGCTGTTCGTCGATTGGACGCCGGACGCGGGCGACGTCGAAGGCTTGCTGGCGAAGCTGAAGGAAGGCGCGGCGGCTTACAAGGAGCAGTACAAGGCGTACTTCGAGCGGAACCGCGGCGAAGGGGACGTCATGTTCGAGGCGGCTCCCCGCGTCATCCTCATCCCGGGCGTCGGCATGATCAATACCGGCAAAAGCCGGGCGATGGCCGAAGTGAGCGGCGCGCTGTACCATCGGGCGATCGCGGTCATGCGCGGAGCGACGGCGCTCGGCCGGTTCGTGTCGCTGACGGAGAACGAGTCGTTCAACGTCGAGTATTGGCCGCTGGAGCTGTACAAACTGACGCTTGCGCCGCCGGAAGCGGAATTTTCCCGCCACATCGCCTTCATTACGGGCGGCGCCGGGGGCATCGGCAGCGAAACGGCCCGCAGGCTCGCCTCCGAAGGCGCGCATGTCGTGCTGGCCGACCTCAACCTGGAAGGCGCGCAAAAGGTCGCCGCGGACATCGACGCGAAATATGGCGCCGGGCGGGCGCTGGCGATTAAAATGGACGTAACGAAGGAAGAGGATATCGCCGCGGCGTATGCCGAAACGGCGCTCGCTTACGGCGGCGTCGACATCGTCGTGAACAACGCCGGCCTCGCCACGTCCAGCCCGTTCGACGAGACGTCGCTGAAGGAATGGAACTTGAACATCGGCGTGCTCGGCACCGGCTACTTCCTCGTCGCCCGCGAAGCGTTCAAGCTGATGAAGGCGCAGGGAATCGGCGGCTCGATGGTGTTCATCGGCTCCAAAAATTCGATCTACGCCGGCAAAAACGCGTCGGCCTACAGCGCCGTCAAAGCGCTCGAAGCGCACCTGGCCCGCTGCATCGCGACCGAAGGCGGCGAATACGGCATTCGCGTCAATACGATTTTGCCGGACGCGATCCTGCAGGGCTCCGCGATCTGGAACTCGAGCTGGCGCAACGAACGGGCCGCCGCATACGGGATCGAGCCCGACCAGCTGGAGGACTATTACCGGAAACGGACGACGCTGCTCGTCAACATTTATCCGAAGGACATCGCCGAAGGCATCGCTTTCTTCGCATCTTCCAAATCGGCCAAAACGACCGGCTGCATGCTGACGATCGACGGCGGCGTGCCGGCGGCGTTCACGAGATAAACGGGGAGGTTACGATCATTATGCATAAAGGCGCAGGCGCAACGCACTGGTTCATCCCGGACGGCTACATTCCGGAAAAAAGCTCGGGGAGCTTGACGAGCCACGAATCGGTATGCGTGCTCAACAGCTCGTCCGAAGACGCGCAGCTCGTCTTCACGATTTTCTTCGAAGACCGGGAGCCGATGGAGGACATTTTCGTCGTCGTGCCGGGCAGACGGACGAAGCATATCCGCACGAGCACGCTGACGAAGGACGGGGAGCCGATTCCGGTCGGCGTCCCTTACGCGATCGAGGTGCGCAGCGACGTGCCGGTCATCGTGCAGTACAGCCGGCTCGATGCGACGCAGGCGGAAAACGCGCTTATGTCGGTCGTCGGCTACGCGGTCCAATAAGGAGGAATCGGGGCATGCAACCGGATATCGAAAAAAGCTACGAAGCGGCCAAACGGCTGTACGCGGCGCACGGCATCGACGTCGACCGGGCGCTCGAGAAGCTCGCGCAAATCAAAATATCGATGCACTGCTGGCAAGGCGACGACGTTCGCGGCTTTTTGAACCGCGATCAAGATTTGACCGGGGGCATTTCGGTCACGGGCCATTACCCGGGCGCTGCCCGCACGCCCGCCGAGCTGCGCGCCGATCTCGAGAAAGCGTTTTCGCTCATCCCCGGCAAGCATAAAGTGAACCTGCACGCCATTTATGCGGACACGGAAGAGAAGGTCGAGCTGGACCGGATCGAGCCGAAGCATTACGAGCGCTGGGTCGAATGGGCGAAGGAGCACGGCCTCGGCCTCGATTTCAACCCGACCTGCTTCTCGCACGAAAAGTCGGCCGACGGCTTCACGCTCAGCCATCCGGACCCGGCGATCCGGCAATTTTGGATCGATCACTGCAAGGCGGCACGGAAAGTGGGCGCCTACTTCGGCGAGCGGCTCGGCCAAACGTGCGTGACGAACGTCTGGATTCCCGACGGCTTCAAGGATGCGCCCAGCGACCGGCTGACGCCGCGGAAGCGGCTGAAGGAAGCGCTCGACGAAGTGTTCGCGGAGCAGCTGGATCCGCGGCACCATCTGGACGCCGTCGAGAGCAAGCTGTTCGGCCTCGGCTCGGAGGCGTACGTCGTCGGCTCGCACGAGTTTTATATGGGCTACGGGCTGCAAAAAGGGAAGCTGATCTGTCTGGACGCCGGCCATTTCCATCCGACGGAAGTGATCTCGAACAAGCTTTCCGCGCTGTCGCTGTTCGCCGACGGCATCCTGCTGCACGTGAGCCGTCCGATGCGCTGGGACAGCGACCACGTCGTGACGCTCGACGACGAGCTGCTCGACATCGGCAAAGAGCTCGTGCACGGCGACCTGCTCGGCAAAACGCATATCGGGCTCGACTTTTTCGACGGCAGCATCAATCGCGTCGCGGCGTGGGTCGTCGGCACCCGCAATACGATCAAGGCGCTGCTCCGGGCGATGCTGATGCCGATCGAAGCGCTGCGCCAGGCGGAGCTGGAAGGCGACTACACGACGCGTCTCGCCTTGACGGAGGAGTTCAAAACGTACCCGTTCGGCGCCGTCTGGGACTATTATTGCGCCAAGTCGGGCGTACCGGTGCGGGAGGAATGGCTCGCGGAAGTGAAGGCGTACGAGCGGGACGTTTTGCTGAAGCGGGACGTCTAGCCGTCCGGAAGGATCCGAAGAAAAACGGTCTTCGATTCGGCTCGGCCGGACCTACTTCCAAATCCATATCGGGACAAGGTGATGCCAGTGGCGACAATACTCGCCTACGATCTCGGCGCGGGCAGCGGCAGGGCGCTGCTCGGCCGGTTGACGGACCGCGGAATGGAAACGGAGGAGCTGCACCGTTTCCCGAACGACCCGGTGCAGGTCGGCAGCCGGCTCCATTGGGACATTCTCCGTCTGCTGCACGAGATGAAGCAGGCGCTGCTCAAAGCGAAGCATCGCGGAGAATCGCCGGCAAGCGTCGCGATCGACTCGTGGGCGGTCGATTTCGGCTTGCTAGGGGCCAACGGCGAGCTGCTCGGCAATCCGTACCATTATCGCGACTCGCATACGGACGGCGTGATGGAACGGCTGCTTGCCGACACGCCGCGAAGCTACATTTTCGAGCGGACCGGCATTCAGTTTTTGCCGTTCAATACGATTTACCAGCTGGCCGCGATGCGGCAGGCGAACAGTCCGCTGCTGCGCGAGGCGAAGCGGTTTCTGATGATTCCGGACCTGCTCCGTTATTTCTTGACGGGCGAGACGGTCAACGAGTTTTCCAACGCGACGACGACGCAGCTGTACAACCCGCTCGCGGACGATTGGGACGCGGAGCTGCTGAACCGCATCGGGGTGTCGGCTTCGCTGTTCGGCCCCGTCGTCCGGCCGGGCGCGAGCGCCGGGCAGCTGCTGCCGTCCGTCGCCGCGGAGCTGGGCATCGGCGCGATCCCCGTCATCGCCGCGGCCGAGCACGATACGGGCTCGGCGGTCGCGGCCGTTCCGGCAACCGAGCGGCCGTTCGCCTATTTGAGCTGCGGCACGTGGTCGCTCATGGGCACGGAGGTCGAACGCCCGGTCATGAACGAACAGGCGCTCGCGCTCAACTTTACGAACGAAGGCGGCGTGGACGGAACGTTCCGGCTGCTGAAAAACATTATGGGCTTGTGGATTTTGCAGGAGACGAAACGGGAGTGGGAGCGGGCCGGCCGATCGTATTCGTATCCCGAGCTGATCACGCTGGCCGAGCAAGCGCCCGCCTTCGCGGCGTGGATCGATCCCGACGACGCCCGCTTTCTCGCCCCGGGAGGCATGACGGAGCGCATCGCGGCATATTGCCGGGAAACCGGCCAGCGTGCGCCGGAAGGGGCGGGCGCCGTCGTCCGTTGTATTTTGGAAAGCTTGGCGTTAAAATACCGCTATGTGCTCGATATGACCGAACGGCTGTCGGGCGGGCGGTTCGCCGGCCTTCATATGGTCGGCGGCGGCATCCAAAACGAGCTGCTGTGCCGCTGGACGGCCGGAGCGATCGGCAAGCCGGTATGGGCCGGGCCGGCGGAAGGCAGCGCGATCGGCAACTTGGCCGTGCAATGGATCGCCCGCGGCGATTTGAAGCATATTTGGGAGGCGCGGGCCGTCATCCGGGAATCGTTCCCGGTAACGGTTTACGAGCCCGGGGAGCGGGAAGCCTGGGAAGAGGCGTACGGTCGGTTTCGGGAAATGGCGGGACTGAAGTAGAAGCTACGGGCAGGACATGATAGGACCGGACCGGACCGAAGCGGGCTGCAGCGGAACGGCTTCGGGCCCCGGACGTGCGGCTGCGCCGCCGCAAGAAACGAACGACTATTTCGGAAAGAGGGAACGTCATGCTGGTCGCGGAACGGTACGAAAAAATAGTGCAGCTGGTCAACGAGCGGGGGAGCATCCGGGTAACCGAGCTGGCCGAACTGTGCGACGTGACCGAGGAAACGATCCGCCGCGACCTGGACCGGCTCGAGCAGGCCGGGCGGCTTCGCCGCTCCCACGGCGGGGCGGTCAGCGTGAAGGACCAGCAGCCGGAAATTCCGTATGCCGAGCGGGAGGTCACCCATGCGGAGGAGAAGCGGCGCATCGCCGAACAAGCGATCAAGCTCATATCGCCGAACGAGCGGATCATTCTCGACGCCAGCTCGACCGCCTGGTACATGGCCGCGAATTTGCCCGACATTCCGCTCACCGTGCTGACCAACTCGATCAAGGTGGCGACCGAGCTCGCGGCCAAAGAAAAGATCGAGGTCATCTCGACCGGCGGCATTCTCGCCTCCCGGTCGCTGTCCTACGTCGGCCCGCTCGCCGAACGGTCGCTCGAGGCGTATTACGTCGACAAAGCGTTTATATCGTGCAAAGGCGTCCATCTGGAGCGGGGAATCAGCGAATCGAACGAGCTGCAGGCGCGCGTGAAGCAGCAAATGATCGGCATCGCCGACCGCGTCGTGCTGCTGGCCGATTCGAGCAAGTTCGGGGTGCAGGCGTTCACCCACGTCGCCGCCTTGAGCGACGTTGCGGACATCGTCACCGACCGGCGGCTGGACGGCGATACGAAGCGGCAGCTCGAGGAGCGCGGCATCTCCGTCATCACGGCCTGAATCGATAGGGAAGTCTCCGGCACCGCCGACGCGGATGCGGCCGGGGACTTTTTTGATTAGTTAAGCATTTGGATCTTTTCGGGTTCCTTTTCAATGATCTCGTCGTTCGGGCGACCGAAAATGTACGCCAAAGGATGCAGCAAGGAGCGCCTTATGTTTCCGCGTCCGACGGATCCGAATCCTGCCGGGCCGTTGGAATGGAACGAACGGGAAAACCTCCGGTTAACCCGCTCTCGTATAGGCAACGTTTCGAAATACCGGGAGAAGCTCCCGATAAAATGGCGTCGAATCGGCGAAAAGCGCGGTATGGAGGAGTTTAACGGGATGTTTTCCCGTCGTTTTGCCCGGAAACGGGAAACTTCCGATAAATAGCGGGAGCATTTCCATCTCGTTCCCCTCTCCGCTGCCGGTTCGGCACAACCAATAAGGTTCGGTTTGCGCAGAAAAGACCGTCGGTCCCATTAAGCGCCGAAGCCGGAGCGGGTTTCCCGCTGCCGGCGGCGGGAAACGGCGATAGCGGCTCGGTTGACCTGCACCGGCGTCGTCGGGAGTTGGAGCGGGGGGCGAGCATGGGGCGGAGGCGAGTCTGGCCTCAAGTTCCAAGAGTCTAACGGACATGGCGGCCGCTAATGAGCCTCATTTCGGCTTATTTTTTTTTCTAACGGACACAGGCGCAGTTATTGGGCGAAAAAAACCTTTTGGACGGCGATTCGGAGCAAATAAGTGCAATGGTGTCCGTTACGATTGGAAAACGGCCGATTTTCGCGAAATAAGCGCCGTGGCGTCCGTTACGTTTCGGAAGGCTTCTGTTTGCGCTCAACCTCAAAAATACGTCGCTAGACGGTTTTTGGGCGTTCGGCCGTAGCCGGACAGGCAGGCGAAACGGGAGGTTTCGGGGATGGGCGCCCCGTCGGGCTTCCTTCCGACTGTAGCTTCGTCCGGGCGGCATGGTATAATGCAAAAGAGTGCGAAAGGCTAATCCAAGTTATGAAGAAGGGGAGTCCGAACAAAGTGCCGCGTATCGTCAAACCGTTGATCCTCGTTGTCCTGATCGCCGCCGTCCTCGTCATCGCGTTCCGGACGCACTGGGCGCTCGGCCTGGGAGCCGTCGTCGTCTTGGCGGCCGGTCTGGCGCTGGCGAACCGGCCGGCGATTTATGCGCAGCGGGGGAACGCCGCTTATGCGAAGGGAGACACGACCGAGGCGCTGGCCTGGCTGGAGAAAGCGTACCGGACAAAGCGCATGCATCCGCTGCAGCAGGTCGGCTACGGCTATTTGCTGCTGAAAACGGGCGAGCCGGAACGCGCCGAGGCGGTGCTGCAGCAGGTCGCTTCGACCGCGAAAAACCGCGAGGCGATAATGCAGGCCCGCATCAATCTGTCGACCGCGCTGTGGCTGCGGGGCAGGCGGGAGGAAGCGCTGGGGCTGCTGGAGGACGTGTTCGGGGAATTCAAGAACACGACCGTGTACGGGAATTTGGGGTATTTCAAACTGCTCGGTGGCGATCTGGAGGAGGCGCTTGCCTTCAACCTGGAGGCGTATGCTTACAATGACGACGATATGACGATCGCGGACAACCTGGCGCAGACGTATTACATGCTCGACCGGCTGGAGGAAGCGGAGGACATTTACGCGAAAGTGATCGTCAAGTCTCCGAAGCACGCCGATTCGTATTACTACTACGCCAGGACGCTGCAGCGGCTCGGCCGTACCGGGGAAGCGCGGGAGCAGGCGGAGCGGGCGCGGGACAAGGAATTGGCCCTTGTCACGACCTTGACGCGGGACGATGTCGAGCGGCTGGCCCGGGAGCTGGGGGCGTCGGAAGAAACGGCGACAAGCAAAGAGGCGTAGCGTGGCGGCAAACGGAGGCGGAAGAAAGACTGGTCAGGCGGAGGCGCGATCCATTGCACGATTCGCCTTTCGCTTTTTGAACAAAACAGCATGGAAACGACAGGAGGAGTATGAACGATGTCAACGGGGAGCATCCTGTTTTTCGATATAGACGGCACGCTGCTGGATCATGACAAGCGGCTTCCGCCCCGCACGAAGGAAGCGATCTTCGCCCTGAAGGAGCGCGGCCACGAGGTGGCGATCGCCACGGGCCGGGCTCCGTTCATGTTCGAAAAGCTGCGCGAGGAGCTGCGGATCGATACGTATGTGAGCTACAACGGCCAATATGTCGTGCTGCGGGGGGATGTGCTGTACACGAATCCGCTCAACCCGAACGCATTACAGGCTTTGACGGATACGGCGATCGGACGGGGCGATCCGATCGTTTACATGGACCACGAAGATATGCAATCGAACGTCCCGGAGCACGCCTACGTCGTAGAGAGCATCGAGTCGCTGAAAATTGACCGGTTCCCGTCGCTCGGCCCGGATTATTACAAGTCCCGGGACATTTATCAATGCTTGCTGTTTTGCGAGCGGGAAGAGAAGTACGAAGCGGAATTCCCGGCGTTCGACTTCATTCGTTGGCATCCTGTGTCGGTGGACGTCCTTCCCGCCGGAGGCTCGAAGGCGAAAGGGATCGAGCAGATCGTCCGCAATCTCGGCATTCCGAAGGATCGCCAGTACGCGTTCGGCGACGGGCTCAACGATATCGAGATGCTGAAGACGGTCGCGAACAGCGTGGCGATGGGCAACGCGCACCCCGAGGCGCTCAAGGCGGCGCGGTACCGGACGACCGCGGTGGACGAGGACGGCATTTGGCACGGTCTGAAGCAGCTGGGGCTGTTGGAATGAAGCTTTCGTAAACGTTGCTCCGGATGTAGTACAATGGATCGCGAACGTATCCCTATACAAGGCTCAACAACGGAGACAGGAGACCGATATGAACAACATTTGCGTATTTGCCGGTTCGAACCCGGGCGTCGCCCCCGACTATATGCAGGCGGCGGAAACGCTCGCGAAGCGGTTGGCGGGTCGCGGCGTCGGCCTCGTTTACGGCGGTTCGCGGTTCGGATTGATGGGGAAGCTGGCGGATACGATGCTTGCGGCGAACGGGGAAGTCGTAGGCGTCATGCCGAAAGGGCTCTTCCGGGGGGAAATGATCCATACCGGGCTGACGAAGTTTTGCGAAGTGAACAATATGCACGAGCGGAAAGCGAAAATGTACGAGCTGTCCGACGCGTTCATCGCGCTGCCGGGCGGATACGGCACGTTCGAGGAGCTGTTCGAGGTGCTCAGCTGGTCGCAGCTCGGCATACATCGGAAGCCGATCGGACTGCTGAATGTGAACGGATTTTATACGCCTCTCGTAGCGATGATCCGGCAAGCGATCGACAGCGGATTTGTTCGCGAGTCGCAAATCGGCCTGTTCGTCGTGGACGAGAACCCCGAGGCGCTGCTCGATAAGCTGGATCGTTTTGAACGACCGCCTTTTGAAAGCAAGTGGAACGAGCTGGATTGACGCGCGACTGCCGCCGCGCGACGGATGCCGCGGCCGGCTTGCGGCTTCGAGTCCGGAGCCGATTAACGCCGGCGTCGGCGCCTTGGGCGGCGATCGGGAACAGAAGGAGGGGGCGCAAGTGACGCTTGGTTTGTTCCGTGCACGAACGACGAGCATTACGCGCAGGCGAGCATGTTTTTCATCCGAAACCGGCACGATTTGCATCCGGACTTTTCGATTATCGATGCGGTAAGAGCAGGCTGAGCCCGCTCGTATCCTGCGAAACAAACGGGAAAACATCCAGTTCGCTCGCCCTCCTATAGGCATCGTTTCGAAATACCGGGAAAAGCTCGGCTAAAATGACGCCGAATCGGCGAAAAGCACGGCATGGGCGAATGTATCGGGACCGTTTCCCGTTGGTTTGCCCGGAAACGGGAAATGACCGCAAATAGCGGGAACATTTCCGGCCCGTTTCCCGTGCTGCCGCCGTTTCGGCGTGCAAAAAGGATCGGTTTGCCAAGAAGGACTTATGTGGTTCCGGCTGTCTTTTCTGAGGGATTGCTCGGCAACCGGGATCCGTGTCGGCCGATGGAACGAATCGTAGTATGCTTATCGGCGGAAAAACGATCGTTCTTCAAGGCTTACGAATCCGTATATCGTTATCGAGCCGAAATGGGAAGAAAATGATCCGATTCGCCGGTAATAACGTTATTAGAGTTCGTTACAATTTCAAACCCCGTATTTAGCCCCGATAACGATCGCTCGATTCGTTGGCCGTATGTCCGAAAACCGGAAGAAGCGAAGGGAAGTCGAAAGCGGCTCGCGGAAGCTTTGAGGGAATGGGGATTAAGGCGTAACGTGTGCGGGCCGCCTTTTGAAGTCGTACTGCGACCCGAATATCGAATAAGACAACGCGATTTCACCGGCGGCTGAGTCGATTCCCGTCTCTTCCCCATGATCAAGCGTATCGATTTGCACGACAAAGTGCCGTCCGGACGTTTTTCCCGGACAGTTTTTTTGCGTCTTCGCCAACTATTAACTATACATTTTTGTTTACGAAGTATATAATGTTGGAAAAGAACGTACAGACATTACAGACGAAAGAAGGGATTCGGATGGAGCATACGCCCGACACTCGCGAGCGGCAGGCGAACAGACTGCTGCGCGTCCTCGTATTCACCTTGATCATTTCCGTCATGAACGCCTCGATGTTCAATGTGGCGCTGCCGGTCATCCGGGAGGAATTCGGCCTCACCCCTTCGCAGGTCGGCTGGATGCTGACCGGTTATATGATCGTATATGCGATCGGCTCGGTCACGTTCGGAAAGCTGGCGGACAAATACCGGCTCAAAGATTTGCTGACGTACGGACTGATCGCCTTCGCGCTCGGCTCGATCATCGGGCTGTCCGCCTCGGAATATTGGATGGTCATCGCCGGACGGCTGTTCCAGGCGGCGGGAGCGTCGGTCATACCGGCCACGGCGATGATCGTGCCCGTCCGGTACTTTTCGCCGGAAAAGCGCGGGAGAGCTCTCGGGACGACTGCGGTCGGCCTGTCGCTCGGCGCGGCGCTCGGACCGATCGTATCCGGCGTCGTTTCGGGACTCGTCAGCTGGAGGTATTTGTTCGCGCTGTCGATCTTGGCCGTTCTCGTTCTGCCGTTTTTCCGCAAATATTTGGACGACGAGACGGGAACCGCCCGGACAATCGACTACGTCGGCGGCCTCACGCTGGCCGGGACGGTCGCTTCCCTGCTGCTGGCGATTACGCAGGGCAGCTGGCTGCTTTGCGGCGTCGGCGTATTGCTGCTCTCGCTCTTTTTGCTGCGCGTCCGGACGGCCGCCGAGCCGTTCGTGCAGCCCGCGATATTCCGCAACAAATCGTATACGCTCGGGCTCGTCGTCGCTTTCGTGCTGACCGGACTCAACTTCGGCCTGCCGTTCATGGCGCCGCAATTTTTGGCCGCGCTCAACCATTTGTCGCCGCTCGCCGTCGGCTTCGTCTTGTTCCCTTCGGCGATTTGCGCCGCCTTGCTCGGGCGCCGGGGCGGCAAGCTGGCCGACGACAAAGGGAACCGGTTTTTGTTCGCGATCGCGGCAAGCCTTATTTTGCTCAGCTTCGTCATGCTGTCGTCCGTCGTCGGCCTGTCGCCGGCATGGATCGGCTTCTTCATGATTTTCGGCACCGTCGGACAGTCGTTCATCCAAATCGCGATGTCGAACACGATATCGCGGACGCTCGCGAAGGAGCAAACCGGCGTCGGCATGGGGCTGTTCGCGATGCTGAACTTTATCGCCGGGGCGACGGCGACGACGCTGATCGGCAAGGCGCTGGACGCCGGCACGTCGACGCTCCGCCTCAATCCGTTTCCGCCGGGGGAAGCGCTGCTGTACAGCAACATTTTCGTCGTCCTCGGCGCGCTCATTATCGTCGTGTCGATCGTTTATTTCGCGCAGTTCCGTACCGCCGCCTCCGCATCCGTCACCGTTTCCCCCGGAACGGGGACGGGGGCGGGAGCGGGAGCCGCCGGCGGCAATCCGACCCGCTGACGCCTCCGCTTCCGGCCCCGGCCTGCCGGCCGACAAAGCCCGCCTGTAGCTTCCTTGAAGCTTCGGCGGGCTTTTTTTCGTTTGTGGGAGAAGGCCGCCGATTTATCCCCGATCGTCATCTGCGAGTCGAGCAGCAAGTTGCGGGCGGCGTTAATGCGGATTTGTTGAATGTATAAAAAATGGTCGAACCCTGTTGATCTATCGATCGATAGATGGTATTATCCTACTTAACTAGTCGGAAAACTTATAGATTCATAAACCCATCCTCGACCGGACAGCCGGAGAGACGCTTGCTTGCTTGCGAGCGCCTTTCCGACTGTCCGATTTTTTATTTGCAAGGGAGAGAGCGACCATGCTGTACCGGAAATTGGGTAGAACCGGGTTGAAGGTATCCGAAGTCAGCCTGGGCACGATGGCGTTCGGACGCTGGATCGACGAGAAAGCTTCCGAAGCGGTACTGAACGCCGCGCTGGAGGCGGGGATCAACCTCGTGGATACGGCGGATGTCTACGGCAAAGGGATGGATGCCGACGATCCGAATCAAAGCGGGGAATCGGAAGCGATCCTCGGCAAGCTGTTGAAGGGCAGGCGGGATCGGGTCGTGCTGGCGACCAAGGTCCACGGCCGCGTCGGCACCGGCGTCAACGATGCGGGCCAAAGCCGCTACCATATTTACCGCGCGTTGGAGAATAGCTTGAGAAGGCTGCAAACGGATTATATAGACTTGTACCAGATGCATCGCTTCGATCCGGAAACGCCGTTGGAAGAGACGCTGGGCGCGCTGGACGATCTTGTGAAGCAGGGGAAAATCCGATACATCGGCTGTTCCAATTACGCGGCATGGCAAATAGCCAAAGCTCACGGCATCAGCGCCGTCCGCGGCTGGAACCGGTTCGAGAGCGTTCAACCCGAATATAGCCTCATTACGAGAACTATCGAGCGGGAGCTCGTTCCGTTTGCGCAGTCCGAGCAGGTGGGCATTATTTCGTACAGTCCGCTCGGAAGAGGGATTCTCGCCGGCAAATACCGCCAGGGCGAAGCGCCTCCCGCCGATTCCCGGCTCGCCGCGGGCGAGAAGCGGCTTGAGCTGCTTCTGCAGGGCAATAACGCCCATGCTTTGGTAGACGGGATCCGGACGCTGGCGGAACGGCGCGGCTGGTCGCTTGCGCAATTTTCGCTGGTTTGGGTGTTGAGCCGCTCCTATGTATCTTCGGCTATTCTGGGCGCATCCAAACCGGAGCATATCCACGACTCGATCCGATATGCCGATCGGCGATTGACACCGGAAGAGCTGAGCGAAATCGACGATCTGTCGCGCAAGCTCGGCATTCTATTTTAAACAATGGGACTACCGACGAATGGAGGAACCGACAACATGAGCCAACGTCAATTGCACCTCGGTCTGTTTTTGTTCGCCACCGGCTACCATCCGGCGGGATGGCGGCTGCCCGAAGCGGTCGCCGACGGCGCCTTCGATCCCGAATTTTTGAGACGGGTGGCGCTGAAGCTGGAGCAGGCGAAATTCGATTTCTTCTTCCTGGGCGACCGGCTGGCGTCCGCCGCGGAAGAGCAATTTACGTTTCCTTCCCAAATGGTCCGGCTGGAGCCGTTCACGATGCTATCCTATCTCGCGGCGGCGACGGAGAAGATCGGGCTGATCGTAACGGTTAACACGACGTACGCGGAGCCGTACCACGTGGCGCGGATGACCGCATCGCTCGATTACTTGAGCCGCGGACGGCTCGCCTGGAACGTCGTGACGGGAGCGGATCCCCGCGCGGCGCTGAACTTCAGCCGCGAGAAGCATTGGGACAACGCCAAGCGCTACGACTACGCCGACGAGTTCGTGGACGTCGTCAAGCGGCTGTGGGACTCGTGGGAGGACGACGCGTTCATTCGCGACAAGTCGACCGGCGTGTTCGTGGACGAGAGCAAGGTGCACGCGATTCACCATCGCGGCAGCCACTTCTCGGTGCTCGGGCCGCTCAACGTCGCCCGGCCGCCGCAAGGGCAAATTCCGCTGCTGTCGGCCGGCACCTCGGAGCGGAGCCAGGAATTGGGGGCGCGGTTCTCCAGCGCGATCTTTACCGGGGAAATTCTGCTCGAGGAGGCGCGCCGCTTTTACGCGAGCATCAAGGGCAAGCTGGCCCGGTACGGCCGGACGCCGGACGAGCTGTTCATCATGCCGGGACTCGTTCCGCTCGTCGGCCGGACGCAGGAGGAGGCTCATGCCAAGTACCGGGAGCTGAGCTCCCTGCTCGTTACCGACTTCAATCTGGGACCGCTGTCGAACCGTCTGGGCATCGATCTGTCCGGATACCCGCTGGACGGACCGCTGCCGGATCTGTCGCTGTCGAATCATCCGGGCGACAAGGCGCGCAGGCTGGTCGAACTGGCGCGGCGGGCGACCGGCCATGAGGACATCACCATCCGCGAGCTGTTCCACTATTTCGCCGCGACGGCCCGGGGCCATCTGCTGATCGTGGGCGATCCCGAGCGGATCGCGGACCAGATGGAGGAATGGTTCGTCAACGAAGCGGCCGACGGCTTTAACATCTGCCCGCCGTACATGCCGGGCGGGCTCGACCTGTTCGTCGATCTGGTCGTCCCGGTGCTGCAGCGCCGCGGCTTGTTTCGGACGGAATACGAGGCGAGCACGTTCCGCGGACATTTCGGTCTGTCCCGACCCGAGAACCGGTACGCGAAGCGGACGGCGCTGCAGGGAGCGGCCGAATAACGAACGGCATAGGAAACGAGGGAATACGCATGGGCAACGGAAAAAATCCCCGGTACGGCGGCGGCATCCTGATCGGCCAGATCGCGCTGCTGCTGCTCGTGCTCGGATTCATAGAATATGCGGTACGGACGGGCATCGTCGGCAGCTTGTATTTGTCGGAGCCGACCAAGGTTGCAAAGGAAATCGTCAATCTGTTCGTCGACGGCGAAGTATATCGCCATCTGCTCGTGACGCTGCAGGAGTTTGCGGCCGGCTATGTGCTCTCGGCCGTTGCGGGGATCGGAACCGGCATGCTTCTCGTGCTCGTGCCGCGGGCGGAGCCGTTTTTCAAGCCGTTCCTCTCCGCCCTGCTCGCGGTGCCGAAGGTGACCATCATCCCGCTGCTCATGCTGTGGCTCGGCATCGGGCTATCCAACAAGATCGCGATCGTTTTCCTATTCTGCTTCTTCACGATCGCGTTCAACACGATTGCCGGCATCAAGCAGACGGCGGACAACCATCTGAAGGTGGCCCGCGTGTTCGAGGCGACGAGGCTTCAGACGATCGTCAAGGTGATTTTGCCGTCCGCAGCTCCCACCATCTTCGTATCGCTGCGACTGTCGGCAGCCACGGGGCTGGTCGGAGCGTTGTTCGGGGAGATGGTCGCTTCGAAGGAAGGGCTCGGCAACCTGCTCGTGCAGGCGACTTCGCTGTACGACACGGCCAAAGCGTTCGCGGTCATTACGATCGTAACGGTCGTCTCCGTCGGCATTATCGCCGCGATCGATCTGCTGGAGAAGAAAGTCGTTCTGAAATGGAAGTCGGCTTGAAGCCGCAAGACAAAGCCTCGAGCTTATCCGCAATAGCAAACAAAAGGGGAAGATCGCTATGATAAAAACGAAGAGCCGGCTCGGCGCAACGATCGCAAGCCTGATTGCCGTATTGCTCGTAGCGGGCTGCGCCGGCGGTCCAGGCGGCGCGGGCAAGGAAGCGGGCGCTTCCTCGCAGCCGTCCTCCCGGTCCGACGGGAGCGGACAGCCGCAGCTGCAGAAGATCCGGTATTCTCCGCTAAGCGGCGTCAGCGGCCTGGCGGTCCGCTTCGGCGCGGAGAAAGGGTTTTTCAAGGAAGAAGGCCTCGACGTCGAGTTCATCACGACGAAAAACGCGGTCGAAGGATTGGCGAGCAAGGACGTCGACGTGGCCGACGTCGCGACGACGACCGCGATCATCGCGGCGGGCAAGGGCGCCCCGATCAAGATCGTCTCCTCGATGTTTCGGGTCAAGGGGCCGTTTTATCTGATCGCGGCTCCGGGAATCAACAAGGTCGAGGACCTGAAAGGGAAAAAGGTCGGAGCGGCCGTTTTCGGCAGCGGGCTCGATGTGTACACCCAGGTCATCTTGAACAAGCACGGGCTGAAGAAGGACGACGTCACCTATCTGGCCAACGGCGCGCAAGAAGCGGCTTATGCCAGCCTGACCTCGGGCCAAGTGGACGCAACGATCATCCACGAACCGTTCGCCTCGCTGGCGGAAGTTTCCGGCACGGGCAAGCTGCTGGCCAAAGGGTGGGACTACCTGCCGAATTTCCATACGGGCGTGATCGCCGCACGCAACGATTTCATCGAGAAAAATCCGCAGCTGCTCGAAAAGCTGCTTCGCGCCTATTTCAAATCGCAGGAATACGCCAAAAGCCACCTCGACGAGTACAAAACGTACTTCAAGGCGAACGTCAAAGTCGACGAAAAGGCGATCGACCGCGCGTTCGAGCGCGAGGACGTGCTGTGGGAGAACAACCCGAACGTCGATCTGAAGGCTTTGCAGGAGACGCAGCAGCTTCAAGTCGACTTGGGCTTCCAGGACCGCGTGTACGACGTCGACAAAATCCTCGATCTCCGCTTCATTCCGAAGAAGTAACACTATCAAAGCGAGGTATGCCCTATGGCCGGATTCACAATCAACGGCGTGTCGAAGGTGTACGGAGGGGCGAATCCGACCGAGACGCTGTCGAATATCGATCTGAAGATCGAAGACGGGGAGTTTCTCAGCATCCTGGGCCCGAGCGGCTGCGGCAAGAGCACCTTGCTGGAACTATTGGCAGGCTTGCAGCTGCCGTCGTCGGGCGAGGTGTTGTTCGACGGCAAGCCGCTCCGGGGGCCGGGCATCGAGCGCGGCGTCGTCTTCCAGGATCCGTCGCTGTATCCTTGGCGCACCGTGTTCCGCAACGTCGAGCTCGGGCTGGAGCTGCGCCGCGCGACGAAGGCGGAGAGGCAGGAGCGGGTTCAGAAATATTTGGACATGGTCGGGCTGACCGGGTTCGAACACAAGTATCCCCACCATCTGTCCGGCGGCATGAAACAGCGGGCGGGCTTGGCGCGGGCGCTGGCCAACGGCCCGGAGGTGCTGCTGATGGACGAGCCGTTCGGGGCGGTCGACCACCTGACCCGTCTGCAGCTGCAGGACGATCTGCTGAACATCTGGGAGGCGGAGAGGAAGACGGTCGTCTTCGTCACGCACGACGTGTCCGAAGCGGTGTTCCTCGGCAACCGGGTCGTGCTGCTGTCGCCGCGGCCGGGTCGGATCAAGCAAATTTTCCACGTACCGAACAAGCGGCCGCGCAAGCGCGACGATATCGAATTGGTGAGCATCCAGAACGACATTTATGCGGCGATTCACGATGTGAAGACGCAGGAGCATCTCGAATATATCATTTGATGCGAGAGGAGCGGATGGAACGATGGCGGCATCGAACATCGTAAACGTACAATGGGTTCGGGAGCGTCTGGAGCGGGGGGAACGTCTCGTCCTGGCGGACGTCCGTTTTTCCCCGAAGGAGCCGCGGTACGGACGCGACGCTTACGACAAAGATCATCTGCCCGGCGCGGTGTTTGTCGATTTCAAGGCGGGTTTGACGGACCCCGCCCGCGAGCATGGCGGACGGAGTCCGCTTCCGACAGTGCAACGGCTGGCCGGCCTTTTCGGCGGTATCGGCATCGACCGTTCGACGACGGTCGTCGTCTATGAAGACGGCAACGGACCGGCCGCCGCACGATTGTGGTGGGTGTTGACCTATTTGGGCCATGACGACGTCCGTGTGCTGGATGGGGGCTACCGTGCATGGACGGCGGCGGGGCTGCCGGTAACGGGGGAGAAGCCGGAGCCGGAGCGGCGCGAATTCGTGCCCGCCGTCCGGCCGGAGCTGCTGGCCGACGTGGACGAAGTGCGGGCGGCACTCAGCCGGCCGGGCGAGGCGGCGCTTGTCGATGCCCGCGACAACAATCAGTACCTCGGCCTGGAGGCTCCGTTCGATCCGGTAGCCGGTCGCATTCCCGGGGCCGTTCATTATTTCTGGAAAGACGGACTGAACGAGGACGGCAGCTGGAAAACGGCGGAGCAGCTTCGCGAGCGGTTCGGCGCATTGTCCGCTTCGAAGGAGATCATCGTCTATTGCGGCTCGGGCATCTCGGCGACGCCGAACGTGCTCGCGCTGCGGGAGGCGGGCTTCCGCAACGTGAAGCTGTATGCGGGAAGCTGGAGCGATTGGATCAGCTATGAGGACAATCCGATCGCGACGGGGGAAGAGTAGGAGCGGGAGAGGCCGCGTGAGACGCGGATTCGGGGGCTGTGGCGGATTGCCGTTGGCGGGCGGCTGCAGCCCTTTTTGTGCTTTTCGTTCGACAGCCTGCAACCCATAAATCAAAGTTCATCCTTCTGTTTGAACCTCGACGATAAAGGAGTGATATACTATTTTTGGAAAATAAAACGATCAAGGACGGTGTTTTCGTGAAGCTGGAGATGGTAAAGCGATTTTTTGAGTTGTGCGAAACGTTCAGCACTTTGGAATCCGATTTCCAACCTTTGCTGCATTCGGAAATCGAACAAACCGAATTCCCGAATCTGATCACTTCCGGCGTGGTTGTGAGTAACTATGAGGCACTCATGCAGCGAATACCCAACGGAAAGAAGCTGTTAAAAGAACAGAAATACGATATTCAGCGGGTTTACGAGACGGGGGAGACGCTAATTGCGGAAGTGATTTGGACGGCCGAAGCAGGGGCCGCTATTGGCTCGTTCAAGGCCGGACAGCGTCTTAAAGCGTATTTTTGCTGCATCTTCGAATTCAAGGACGGCAAAATTTACAGGCAAAGGAATTACGATTGTTTCGAGCGGTTTTAGCGGGTGCCCGCATGACAATATCGCCAACGGTCAATCGGGAAAGGAAAGGGGTGGTGCGCGCTGCCGTCACCACCCGCAAACGTGTTTCGGGAAATGCGCCTTACAACTTCTCAAGCGATATTAGTTCTTCGACGATGGTTCCGCTTTGTATTCGATAACTTGTATTACTTTTGGCTCGATAGCTTTTAACAGTGGTTCGCGATCGCCGTTATTTGCACCTTGAACTTGCAAATCAACCTGAGTTTTTGCAATGACATCGATCACTTGTTGTTTCGATATATTTTGGGCTGCTGCAACCTCCGCAACAGATTTCCCTTTTGCCAATTGTTGCTTTAATTCGGTCGGGCTCATGTGCAGCAGGGAAAACAGGTTTTCATCGTTTAAAAAGGAATCGGCGAAATAATCCGGCGTCCCCTCGGCTGTGGAGAAGAAGCCTTCAACGTCGGAAGGTGCGGTCTCGCCTCCGATCAGAGAAACGCTGATCGTACGGTCTTGAACAAATGCTTGGTAGAACGGCGTTTTCGATCCTTTTTTGGTGTAATTCAACATAAACGTTTTTTGCTCCGAGTTTTCCATTTGCTCGATGGCAAACTCGTAATCTTCGATGTTGCCGTACAGTTTAGTAATGAGATAGTCCGCCTTCGACTTGATCTCCTCGTTGGATAAGGCGGAGAACGGCTTCTCCTCGGGCTCCCAATTCTCTAGGATGACGTGCTCAATCGCACCCGTCGTATTGTTCGTATGAAGGGTAATCTTTTTGCCGCTACCTCCTTTTTCCCGAAGTACGATGCTTGTTTGGACGCCCTGGACGTTGCTTGCCTCGACAATCTCAAACGATTTTGTTTCGGGAAATGCGCGGTACAGTTTCGCGAGCGTTGCTTTGCCGACCTCATCCACCTTGACTTGTTCGGCAGTCATTGGTGTTCTGGTCAGCATTTCAATCAGGGAAGGGGCCGCAAACGCTGCGGTTGGAATCAAAATCGCAGCGGCAACGATACCGCCGATGAATCGTTTTTTCATGGTTGTTTCGCTCCTTTTTCGTTTTCGCTGCAAATATTGAGCATAGGATAGTTCGATTCGTTTGGAAACGGCCGGAGGACACTCCATCGTTTCCGCCTCTTTGTGCAGATGTTCGCGGACTACGCGTTCAATAGGCATTGTTGTTTTCCATCCTTTCCGGCGGGAGATTCCACAAGTTTTTTCGAAGCGCCTGGAGGCCGGCATGATATCTGGACTTAACCGTACCCAGCGGTATATCGAGCAAAGTCGCAATTTCCTCAAGCGTATAGTCGTGAAAAAAGCGGAAAATAATCACGGTTCGCTGTTTGTCGGTCAGGTTTTGGATTGCCTCTGTTATCTCACGGTTCGTCCCCTCCATCATAACAGCGGGGCGATCCCAATGATGCTCTTCCCGAGAGAAGATGCGGATGCGCTCAAAAATCCGGAATCTCCGCCAGCTTTTGACCCGAAATCTCTGTATTTGTCGGATTATCAGGCCGTGCAGCCAGAAATGGAAAGGACGGTTCATATCGTAGTTGGCAAGGGAGGTCCACATTTGCATGTAGATCTCATTCATGACATCTTCCCGATCCTGCCGGTGATCCACCAGAAAGGCGACTGTCCGGTACACATCCTGATAAGTGGCATTATATAGCGCATGAAAGGCCTGTTTATCACCATCTTTCATTTTTGTGAGCAGTTGGTACATACATTCGCTACTTTGCATGCAGAGGGCCCTCCTGGGTAAGCGGCTTACACACTATATTGCTTCTCTATCCAAAAAAGGTTCGGTCCTCTTCCTATTTTTTTGCGAACGGCGATAGGAAATCCGTCACGGAAATCGACAAGTCGTTGCATCTATTGGACGACGCCAATACTTGTTATGTTTGCCGTTATTCGTGCGGATCGGTATGCTTCCAAACGTATACGGGGACATTCTGGCAGAGCGGCGAGCTGCGCTTATATGCGCTTATAAAAGAAAGACCTTGAGAGGATTTACTCCTCTCAAGGCCTTAGACTAAGGCTTTCTTAGCCGCTTCGCCTCTTCGATTTTTTGGAGTGCCTGCTCTTCCGCTTCGCGGAACGCCGTGTTCATATCTTTCGTTCCGTTCGCAATAGGCAGCGCCATCGAAGCGTAAACGTTGTTCACCGCATACGTATAATCGGCGGAAGGGGGGATCGGAGCATTCTTATATTTGAAAAGCGCTGCATAGTTTTTGTCCGGAAATGCGCTTTCTTTGCCGTATTCCTTCTTCGTCTGTTCCGTCGTTAACGTAGGGACGAAGCCGCGGCGCGAAACCCAGCTTTGGTATTCATCCGAAACCATATACTTCAGCACTTCTGCCGCCGCGTCTTTATGTTTCGTCATCTTCGTCAATCCGAAGTAAAACGGTGTCGTTTGAGAACCGACTCCCGGGGCTTCCGGGAATACCGGCACCGTAACCATATCCCAGTTGAAGCTTTGCATCGCCGGAATGAAACTGGGGCTAATATAGATCGCAATATTGTACGCATACATCGCCAAATCTTGCTTCGTTACAAACGCATCATTGCCCGGTATCGTCTTGATTTCCCCGAGCTTGGCGCGGAACCCCGCATCCTGCATCGGCTGCACGAACATCGTATCGAACAGCTTGCGCCAGGAAGCGTTCGTATTGATCGTCGGTTGGTCTTTTTCAATGTCAACCATCGGAACGGACAGCTGATTTTGCGCAATGAACTGACTCGGGGCCGTGCTCAAGCCGACATACTGTTTGCCGCCTTCCAGGCGTGTCAGCTTTTTGCCTAAATTCGTCGCCTCCTCCCACGTCATGCCGTCTTTCGGATAAGACACCCCAAATTTATCGAAAATATCTTTGTTGTAAAACAGAACAAATTTCATATCCGTAACGGGAACGCCGTACGTCTTCCCCGCCGAAAACTGCTTCATCGCTTTGATCGATTCCTGTTCGAGGCGGCTCAGATCGACGTTGTGCTTCTTGATCAGATCGGACATGTCGTATTGTAGATCGAGCGCAAACAGCGTATTCTCGAAAATGCCGATATTGTTATAAAAAATATCGATCCGTTGGCCTTCTGTAATTAATTTGGTCGTTGCATCCGCAATGGTAGGCGATCCGGAAGGCATTTGGATGTACTTGAACGTATATTGAGGAAATTTTTGATATAGCAGCTCCCCGTACTGTCTATCGAAAAAATCTTTGGGCTGGGCCGAGCCGCCGTAAAATACGATCTCCACAGGTTCTGCCGGCGTTGGCGGAGGAAGAGCGGTCCCGCCAATTTCTCCGGTCCCTCCATTCGAGCCGCCGCAAGCTGTCAAGGCAAACAAGGTTGAAAGCGCTGCCATCGATTTCCGAACCATCGTCACCCTTACCTCCCATTCGATCTTTTCCATGACCGTTATATGCGAACGCCCAGCATGTCGCCCGTTACAACGACTTCATAACGGCGCAGCCTCATGTCATTCCGGACGAGCGATTTTCCGGTCTTGATGTCGAATTCCCAGCCGTGCCACGGGCATCGAACGATTTCGCCCTCTTTTCCGAACGCGTACTCGTATACGCCGGAGGGCAAATTCGTTCCACACACCTCGCCTCTACAAATAGCAGCCCCTTGGTGAGGACAATAATTCAAAAACGCAAAATATTGCCCTTGGATATTGTAAATAACGACGGATTTGCCCAAAACGTCGAATACGCGATGCCGCCCCTCGGGAATTTGATCGGCTTTGCCTACAGGATGTACAGCCATTTTTGTCTTCCTCTCTACAATTTGTACAGCCGTTTGGCATTGTCATAAAAAATTCGCCGTCGCTCTTCCGGCTTCAGCCATCTTAAAATATGATCGGGAGAATCGAAATCCCAGTGCGGATAATCGCTGGAATAAAGTAAAATATGTTCGGCATCGATCATTTCGAAAATTTGCTTCAAATGGGCGGATTGTTTCGGCTCCTCGATCGGTTGCGTCGTAAAATAGCAATGGTCGCGAATGTAGTCGCTCGGCATTTTTTTCAACCAAGGCACTTGAGAGCGCAGCGCCGTATAATTTTTATCAAGCCTCCACATCAGATGCGGCAGCCATGATACCCCGCCTTCTATGAAGACGAATTTCAAACCCGGATACTTCTCGAAAACGCCTTCGCATATTAGGCTTGTAAGCTGCGCCATAAAATTCGTCGAAAGGCACGTATGCCATTCGATATACCACGTCGGATATCCGGCCGGCGTCGGTGGATTCGCCTGACCGGCGCCTTCCGCGCCGGGGTGGATCGCAACCGGCAGCCCGTTTCGTTCCGCCGCTTCGTAGATCGGATGAAAAAAACGTTGGCCTAGCGGCATGCGCGAAGCGCTGCTCGTGACGACTTGAACGAAGCCGGGATGGGAACCGAGCCGGTCGATTTCTTTGGCCGCCAACTGCGGATCTTGCTGCGCTACGAACAACGAGCCTTTGAAGCGGGGATCTTGATTAAGCCAATTATCGATCAGACAATCGTTATAGGCGCTAGCTATAGCCGCGGCAAAATCCGGCTCATGTCCTACCGATACGCTGAACAAATTGCCTGTCAATATAACCGCCTCCATATTGTGCGGCTCAATCAGCTGCTCGATTACGAATTGCGGATCCGAACCGGCGGCTCCTCCGCCGGGAGGAACGGCATCCCGCCTGCCGACGCCAACGGGTGAATGATAACCGGAATACATAAGGCCCAGACCCGACTTGGCTACGCGGTCTTTCCACGCGTCCGGCAAATAGGGCAGCAAATCTCTCTCGCTTCTTAACGAATTGTGTACATCGCAATCAATGATTTTACCGACTTCACTCCTCATGAAGCTTCTCCCTTCCTTCCAGCGCACCCCCGCGGTGCCGGCTTTGTCCGCAGCGGTCGAATGTTTAAGCTATCATTACTGTATTACAGACCCGTAATCATATCCATGAACGATTGAGTTTCTTTTTGAACGATTCAATCGCAGGCAGCCCAAGAGCGAAGCTTTCGAAATCTCGAATGTACGCGAAAGTTACTTATAAGGTAGAAGGGGATAGAAGGGAGATTGCTCCGGCTTGTAGAATGGAATACCGGTACGGCATAACGGGATCGGAACACTTTTCAGAGGAGGTCGGCCGCTTATGCTTGCTTTGAAAAGCGTTATTTACGACGACCGGATCGAGAGATGGCAGATACACGATTCGCAAGTCCCGCACCATATTCTCATCTTCGTATCGGGCGGGAAAGCCGTCTACTGCGTAAAAGGGGAAGTCATCGAAATCATCCAAGGGGATATTCTATTTATTTCTGCCGGCACCTACCGGTCATGCCACAACGACGCGAAAGGCCCTCATCAAAAATATTCCGCGCATTTTACGGCTTCCGACGAGACCGAGCTTGAACTGGCTGCATTGCAGGAGAACGGTTATTTCAAATGGCAGGCGCACAACGCCGATTATTTCCGGCAGCGCTTCTCCATGCTGCTGCTGCAATGGTTCGATCAAGCGCCGGGCGCGAATCTTATCTGTGGAGGCATTTTATTGGAGCTGGTCGGAAGAATTGTCCGCGATGCCCGGCAGCCGCACAGCGGTTCGGCTGTCAAGCAAGCATTAATCCAGCGGCTGCAAAACTACATCGTGCACAATCACTGCAAGTCGATCCGGTTGTCCGATCTGGCGGAACACGTCGAACGGTCCCCGAACCATGTTACGAAAATATTTAAAGAAGTTTTGGGGCAAACCCCCATCGACTATATCCATCAAGTGAAAATAAGCGTCGCTTGCGAGCTGCTGAAGAGCGGCATTATGACGATTGCGGAAATTGCCGATCATCTCGGTTACTGCGAACAGTCTTACTTTCACCGCATGTTCAAAAAATTTACGGGAGTCGCCCCTTCCGCCGTATTGAAAGGCCATCGGGTCGATTTCGTTCCGCTTCCCAGGGGGAGCGGGACGGACCCCAATCGCTCGGGCTATCACTAGTTAGTTATGGTTTAGATATAGACTTGAGGAAGTTAGTTTCGACCGTCTCCGGACAGATTGCCCAAGTAATAATCCGTCAGCAATGTAATCTCGGCGTCAAACGTTCCCCAACGTAAAGCATAAACGTTCCGTTTTCCGCGATAGTTAAAAGGACGGTTAATTCCGTTTTGATTGCGTCTTTCATCGTACACGACAATTCCGCGTTTCCGGAGGATTTTACCCAACCGCTCCATATCAGCTTGAATACGTGTTATGGCGCGTTGTGCGACCGTTACGTACTGAGTCATCGGGCTCCGGTTACTTTCGAAAAATATGATATCGGACTCGAACGCGGACAAAACAACGGGAAGTATGACAAGATTACGGATCAAATGCATATCCTCCGCGGTCACTTCTACACTTTCAGCGAATTGAACGGACATATGGGAACACCTCCATTATATGCGAACTTATGTTCTTATTATAGACTTATTTATGCGAACGCGCAACAGAACAAACATTCCGCACCGGCATGACGAACCGGAGCATTGCTGCTGCTTCGGAGTATGAGATGCGGCCGGGCGACGCCGTTTCTTGTTAGTTCAGTTCCGGATACATCTCGGGCGACCAGCGCAGCGCGCGGGCGTTAACACTGCGGGCATACTCGGTCGGCGTCAGACCTGTTTCCTTTTTGAACGAGCGGGAAAAATGGTGCACGCTGGCGAAGCCGACCTCTTCGGCGACTTCGGTCATCCGCAGCGTTCGGTGACGAATAATCGTTTTGGCATGCTCGATCTTCAGCTTTTGGAAATACGCGATGGTGCCCAATCCTGTCGCGGTTTTGAACAAGGTGACCATCCGTGTCCGCCCCATGCCAAAGGCGGAGCAAAGCTGCTCGATGGTTAAGTTTTCCCGAATGTTTGCTCTCATGTAATCGATCATTTGACCGACAAGCGTATCGTTGTAGTTCGCCATCGCGATGGAGTCGGATTGATTGGTTGAACTGCGGTCTCCTCTGCGAATCAACTGGATGAGCAAAATCTCCAGATGGTTTTTGATCATCTGCTCGCTGCCGAACGCGGCTTTCAACCGCTGCCGCGGCCGATGCATGCGCGGCGAATCAACGGGAGGATCGAACGCTTCCCGCCCTTCCCGGATGATTGTGGAGAGCAGCTTCTTCTCTTCTTCCTCCAGATGAACAATCTTGCCTGCACATGCATGCATCGCTTCCGAATCGCACTCAAACGACAAAATAATAAGCGTCGGCGCCGACTCGTTCAGCGCGCGTCCGGCATGAAATTCATTGGGGGCATAGAAGATCAGGTCGCCTGGGCCAAGCGCATGCCGCTGTGTTCCGCGAATGATTTCCAGATACCCGTTGTCGACATACGCCATTTCCCAGAAGTCGTGACTTTCTCCCGGTGTCCAGAACCGTTTCGGAAGCTCCATATAGAAGAAGGTGATGATTTGACGAATGGACAGCTCGACACGCAGATCATACCTTGGAAACTGCATGCATATTCAACTCCTTCGTGAACGATTGCGCAAAAAATGTGTTCGCACAGGCAAAGAAATGAACCGAATTTAAGTTTATTATAGGGAAGAAGAGATGAATTGAACATCTTTTCGGGGTGCAGGAAGCGCTTTCTTTCAACTCGGATAAAGAGCAGACGGAGCCGCCAAAAGATGCGGCGGGAGACGACGGCAGCAACACTCGCCTTGTATGTGCAAGCCGCGTACCGGGTGCAAGCTATTATTGTGAATATTTTCACAAAAAAGGGGAGAAGGGGTTCAAGATGAAACAAAAAACAGCGTTGTCGATGGCATGCTTGCTCGTTGGGTTATTGGCAAGCGGATGTTCGGACAAATCAGACGGTCAGCCAACTGCGGGGACCGGCTCTGAAGTGAAACAGATCGGCACGGAGCCTGTTACACTGCGCATCAATAACTGGAATACGGTGCTGCAGCAAGAGGAGTTTGACAAGTTCATCGCAGAGCCGGTCCGGAAAAAGTATCCCTTTATCACATTGGAATATGTGGACTTTACGAAGGGAAGCGGCAATGTGCTGGAAAACTTGATGGCAGCCGGCAGCACGCCGGACATTGTGTTCACGGATCATCCGAACCTTGCCGGTCTGCTCGAGTATGATTTTCCGCTGGACTTGAACGGCTATGTCCGGGACTATGCGGTCGATATGAAGCAAGTAGATCCGCAGCTGGTCAAGGGGGCGACATCGATCTCGGCAAAAGGGGAACTGCTGGCGCTTCCGGTATACTCGGACCGGATGATGTGGTTTTACAACAAAGACGCGTTTGACCGGTTCGGGGTCGCCTACCCGACAGACGATATGACGTGGGACGATGCAATGGCGATGTTCAAACGGCTGTCGCGTGTCGACGGCGGCGTCCAGTATGCGGCGTTTCGTACGATCAATTTGTTGATGACGGGCAGCCAGTGGGGCTTGTCGCTGTTCGATCCGCAAACAGGCCGGGCGTCGTTTCAGACCGAGGAGTGGAAACGGGCGCTGGGACTGCTGCAAGAGATCAATGCGATCCCGGGCAATACGAAATTGACCAACGAAGATTTTTACCAAAAGCAGACGCTCGCCTCCTTGATGCAAAGCTTCAACATTATGGTCAATTTGCTGGCAACGGCGGAACAGAAAGGGCATGTCATCAAGTGGGATGTGGCATCGATGCCGCAGCTCAAGGAGAAGCCGGGAATTTCCGGCTCCAACAAACCGCTCTACTTTATGGTTTCGAAGAGCAGCAAACATAAGGAGCAGGCGTTCGCAGCCGTCTCCTACTTGATGTCGTCCAAGGAGGCGCAGATGACGCTGTCCGAGAACGGGAAGATGTCCGTGCTGGTGGATCCGGACATTCGGAAGGCGTTTGGAACGAAGCCGGATATTTTGAAAGGACGCAATGTCGCTGCCGTCTACAAGCATAAAATGGCGGACTTGCCGTATACGAATATGTACAACCGGTCCGCGCTTCTGGATCTGATCGGCGCGGGGACGAGCGTGTTGGAAGGGAAAGAGGACATCAACACGGCGCTTCGCCATGCGGAGGAAAAAGCGAACAAAACGATCGAGAGCAAGAAAAAATGACAGTGGGGACGAAAAGAGATCGCCCTGCCCGCCGACCAGACGGGCAGCCGGCGATCTTTTCGACGTTTGCGGATTGGATAAAAAAGAATATCGGAGGGAAGCTTATACAAACGCTCCACATACTGACGATTTATGGGTGGCACGGATGAGCAGGTTTTCCCGTCATGAAAAACCACATAGCCCGATCCCCGTACACTTGGATTTCTCCATTTTCCGGCTCAAAAAGGAATTCGGGAACAGTCCGGATTTGATCGTACGCGAATTCGACTCGGGCGCGCATCCGAAAATCAGAATGGCCGCGGTTTATATCGACGGCTTGATCGATAAAGAGCTGGCAAACGATTTCGTTACGCGTTCTTTTCAAACCTTATCCCATGATCCGATCTTGAGCCGTTCCGATTCGCCCGAGCGGACGTTTCAGCTTTTAAAAGATCATGCCCTGACAGTGGGCGACATTTCGGTTTTTCAGGATTGGAACGAGTTGAGCCGTTCCGTCTTGTCCGGAAACACGGCCTTGTTCATCGACGGCTGCGACCGGGTCATCAGTTGCAAAACCGGCGGCGGGGAAGCCAGATCGGTCGGCGAACCCAGCACGGAGGTGTCGATCCGCGGACCGAAGGAAGCTTTTACGGAACGGCTGGATACGAATATTTCGCTGATCCGCAAACGGATCAAAAGCCCGGAGCTCAGGCTGGAAATCAAAGAAATCGGCCGCGTTACGCGCACTTCGGTAGCCATGCTGTATATCGAGGGGATCGCCGACGACCAAATCGTGACGGAAGTCCGGAGCAGGCTGGACCATATTAACCAGAATGCGATTTTGGAATCGGGCTATATCGAACAGCTCATTCAGGATAAAGCGATCACGCCGTTTCCGACCGTTTACAACACCGAACGTCCCGACGTTATCGCCGGCAATATGCTGGACGGCCGCATTGCCATCATTGTCGACGGAACGCCGTTCGCGCTTCTCGTCCCGACCGTCGTGGCGCAGTTTTTCCAATCGGCCGAAGACTACTACCAGCGCGCCGACATCAGCACCTTTATCCGATTGATCCGGTATGCCAGCTTCGTCATATCGTTGTTCGTCCCTTCCTTCTATGTGGCGATATCGACCTATCATCAAGAAATGATCCCGACCTCCTTGCTGTACACGCTCGCGGCAACTCGGGAGGGCGTTCCTTTTCCTGCGGTCGTCGAAGCGTTTTTAATGGAGCTGGCGTTCGAAATATTGCGGGAAGCCGGGATCCGCATGCCGAGAGCCGTCGGTCAAGCGGTATCCATCGTCGGAGCGTTGATATTGGGGCAAGCCGCGGTACAGGCGGGCATATTCTCCCCGGCCATGGTGATCGTGGTGTCGATTACGGGCATCGCCAGCTTTGCCACCCCCGCATACAACCTGGCGATCGCGGCGCGGATGATCCGCTTCTTGTTCATCATCGTGGCCGCCACGTTCGGCTTTTACGGGTTGACGTTGTGCGCGATTATGCTGGTCGCCCATCTGAGCGGACTCCGTTCGTTCGGAGTGCCCTATTTGGCGCCGTTCGCTCCGTTCCGCCCGAAATCTCAGAAGGACGCCATGCTGCGCGCTCCGTATGCGAACAAAGGGGCCGACCCTCAAGGAGGCCGGCATGATAGCTAAATTTGCAATGGCCGTCTTGATGTGCGCGAGCGCGCTGCTGACGACGGGATGCTGGAATAAGCTGGAGATTTCCGATTTGGCGATCGTCTCGGCCATCGGCGTGGACAAAGCGCAGGATATCGGCGAATACCGGGTCTTTTTCCAGGTCGCCAATCCGAGCGCCGTAGCTTCCGGAGCGGCGGCCGGCGGGGGCGGAGGCGCCGGGGCGGGCGGAAAAGCCCAAACGATCACGGTATATCGAGGGGTGGGCGCCTCGCTGTTCGACGCGGTTCGCAACGCTTCCAAAATGTCGTCGCGAAGAATGTACCTTTCGCACGTAAGATTGGTCGTATTCGGCGAAAGGCTGGCGAAAGACGGGATCGAGGAATTGCTCGATTACTTAAAAAGGTCGAACGAAATCCGGCTGACGACCAATGTCGTGATCGCCAAAGGAATGACGGCGGAAGCTTTAATGAGCGTAGCGACCCGCTTCGAAAAAATTCCGGCCGACGCGATTCGGGGGAAAATGAAATTTACGTCCAACCTGTTTTCCGAAAATATCGAAATTCAACTCGATGATATTCTTAAGGCGGTAATGGGCGAAGGGACGGAAGCCGTCATTAACGGCGTGGAGCTGGTGAAGAGAGGCGATAAAGAGGCGGAAAGCGACGCCCCTAAAGAGAAAGAGCGATATTCTCCGCCGAGCACCAAGATCGGACCGATCGGCGTATTCAAGGGAGGAAAATTAAAGCTCTGGTTGGATGACGGGGCTTCGCGCGGACTCGCATGGATGTTGAACAAAATGAAAGGGACGGTCGTCACCGTCGATTTTCGCGAACAGAAAGAGTCCGTTTCGCTCGACGTGCTTCGTTCCAAAACGAAGGTGAAAGTCGACGTCGCAAACGACAAGCCGCTGATCGATATTGTGATTCGTCAAGAAGCCGCTTTGATCAACGTAAAGAGCGGTCTCGATTTAAGAAACCCCGGGCTGATCAAAGAGATCGAGGCGTCGATGAATCGAAAGACGCGGGAAGAAATCATGAAGACCGTCCAAATCGTAAAAAAAGAAAAAATCGATTTTGCCGGATTTGCCGGAAAGCTCCATCGAAGCAACCGGACGGCTTGGGAAAAGCTGAAAGATCGCTGGAACGAAAAACTGTCCGAAGCGGACGTTCGCGTAACGGTCCAATCGCATGTTCGCCATCCGGGCATGAATTTGGAGCCGGTCTTATCGAAAGCGACGGGAGAACAATGAAGGCGGAGGCCCGAGAAGGATGGACAACATCAAAATCAGTCCATGGCAGTTGTTTACGCTCATTACCTTATTCGGCTGGGGGACGAGCCTGGTCGTTCCGTACGGCATGAACGCCGGGCAGGACGCATGGATCGCCGCCCTGCTCGGTTTATCGGCCGGGCTGGTCGTCCTCCAGGTCTACCTGTACTTGTATGTTCGCTATCCCGGTTTGTCGTTGATCGGATACACGAAAAAAATTATGGGGAAATACGCGGGATGGACGATCGGACTGCTTTACGTGCTTGTTTTTATTTATGAGTGCTCGACGGTCCTGAGACGCTGCGGCGACCTGCTGCTGAATGCGGTTTACGACGAAACGCCGTTATTCGTTCTGAACGCGTTGATGGTCGTTTCCGTAGCCTATGTCGCCTATAAAGGCATCGAGGTTTTGGCGAGAACGGCGGGGATCTATCTCATCTTTCTAATCTTTTTGGGGATTTTGGGGGTATTGTTGATTGTAAGCGGCGGTATCCTCGAAGGCATCCATTTGCTTCCCGTCATGGAAAAAGGGGTGAAACCGATCGTTTCCACCGTTTTTTTGGAAACGTACGGATTTCCTTTCGGTCAAATGATCGTCATTACGATGCTACTGCCTTATGTAAACAAACGTCGATCGGTAAAAAAAGTCGCGCACGGCGCGATGGCCGCGACCGGTTTCGTTTTATCGATAACGATCGCGATTGAAATTTCGGTTCTCGGCGTCCAATTGACCCAACAATCGACCTTTCCGCTGCTGGTTACGATCAGCATGGTCGATGTCGCGGATTTTCTTCAGAGGCTGGACGCGATCGTCGTATTTACGCTGATCATTACCGTATTTTTCAAAATCGCGGTTTTTTACTACGTCGCCGTTATGGGGGCTTCGGAACTGTTCGACCTTCCAAAGCCCCGGCAGCTCATTTTGCCGGTCGGCTTCATCATCCTCGTCACTTCGATGACGATCGCGGACAATTATTCGGAATATTTAATGGAAACTACCCTATATAACAGCCGGATCGGCATTTTCTTTTACGCGGTCATACCGCTGCTCTTGTCGGGCATCGATCTGATTCGAAGGCGGGTCCATGGAAAAAAGGGGGCTGAACGATCGGGGGCGGCCTAATTGCGTTTGCCGTTGTTCGGTTTCTTCCGACTTGAGTTTTTAGTAAGAGAAGGGAGGAACGGAGCGGCCGATATGGCGATAAGAAATAAACAAACGATGAGGCGCTCCTGGGCAGACATGACCTCGAAAGGATTTTTCAAATTGCTCAACGAATCGCGCAGCGAAAAGCCCGTCATGAGATCGATCGCCATACCGAATCCGAGCGTCAAGACGTGAAGCGCTAAAAAGATGAAAATGACTTTCATGATGGCCTCCCGTTCCGTCGGTAGCGTTCGGTATAGTTTGGAACAGTTATCGCCGGCGTATTCGGAAGCGACGCGGGGCTTTTTTGCGTTTTCGCCGTCCGGCATTTTGCTGGCACCTTTAACCTGCTATAATGAGAGCGATACGGCAATACGTCCCATCATAAGAGAGGCGGTTGGTACATGGTGCCTCAGTCGAAATTTTTTCGGATCGGGTACGGCATTCTTCTCGTCTTCCTCATTATCTGGGTCGGCGTGAAAATCGGCTTCGTGTTTTACCCGCTCAAGGTGCTCGTGCAGACGCTGTTTTCCCCGATCCTCGTCTCCGGCATTTTATTTTACTTGTTCCGCCCGCTCGTCAATTTGCTGACCGAGAAAAGGCTTCCGCGATCGCTCGCCATCCTGGTCGTCTATTTGTTTTTCGCGCTGCTGGTGACGATCATCATCATCTTCGTCGCGCCGGTGCTGAAGCGGCAATTTACGGAGCTGGTAGGCAGCTTGCCGGCGCTGATCCAAACGGCGGTCAGCAAAGGGCAGGAACTTGCGGAAAGCGAATGGTTCACCCGATTCATCGAAAGCTTCAACGTCGACTTCAACCAAATATCCGAGAAGGCGTCCGACTATTTGGTCGTCGGGCTCAACCTGCTCAGCTCCAATTTCAAAACGGTGATCGGCTTCGTCGCCAACGTGTTCTTTTTGGTGGTCACCGTTCCGTTCATCTTGTTTTATTTGCTGCGGGACGGGGAAAAAATTCGCGACGGGCTGCTGAAGCTGATGCCGAAAACGCAAAAAAGCAGCGTGAAGGCGATATTGTCGAAAATGGACGAGACGGTCAGCCTGTACATACGCGGCCAATTTATCGTCGCGTTCATCGTCGGCGTCCTGTGCCTCGTCGGATATTTGATCATCGGCATCGATTACGCGTTTTTGCTCGCGCTGGCGGCGATGATTACGAACGTCATTCCGTACGTGGGCGCTTTTTTGGCCGCCGTACCGGCGATTATCGTCGCGATGGTCGATTCCCCGTTCATGGTGCTGAAGGTCGTCATCGTCTGCGTCATCGCCCAGCAAATCGAAGGCAACCTGGTATCGCCGCAAATTATGGGCAAGCAGCTGGAAATTCATCCGCTGACGATTTTGCTGCTGCTGCTCGTCGTCGGCAGTCTCGTCGGCCCGCTCGGCATGCTGCTGGCCGTTCCCGTCTATGCGGTCGCCAAAATCGTCGTCGTGCACGTGTATCATTTGCTGCAGCTGCGCTTCAACCCCCCGGAAGGCGACTGATGCGGGCCGTTTCGGCCTGCCGCTCGCAGCCGGACTTTCATCCGATCGTTTCTAAGGAGCTTCGTCCGCATGGTAACGACTCAACATTTGTATTCGCTGCTTTTTTTGTTCAATCTGCTTTTCGCCGCAACGGTCATTTTTCTCGAACGACGCAATGTGGGAGCGACCTGGGCTTGGCTGATGGTGCTGTTCTTTTTGCCGGGCGTCGGGTTTATTTTATATTTGTTTTTGGGGCAAAACCTGAGCCGGCGCAAAATTTACAAAATCAAGGAAGAGCAGCGCGAGTTCGTGGAGCATCTGGTGGAGCGGCAAAAGCGGGAAATCCGGCAAATCCATTTCCACGATCCGGCGATGATCCATTACCAGGACATGATTTACATGAACTTGAGCAGCGGCCGGTCGCTGTATACGCAGGACAACCGCGTCGACATTTTTACCGAAGGCAGCGCCAAGTTCGAATCGCTGTTCGCGGCGATCCGCGAAGCGAAGCATCATATTCATCTGATGTATTACATCGTGAAGGACGACGGGCTCGGCCGCAGGCTGATCCGCGAGCTGGAGGCGAAGGCGCGCGAAGGCGTGCGCGTCCGCTTCCTGTACGATCCGATCGGCAGCTCGGGGCTGCCCAGACGGTATTTTCGGCCACTGCTAGAAGCGGGCGGGAAGGTGGCGGCGTTTTTTCCTTCGAAAATTCCGTACATCAATTTACGGCTGAATTACCGGAACCACCGCAAGCTGGCGATCGTCGACGGCAGCTGCGGCTATATCGGCGGCCTGAACGTCGGCGACGAATATTTGGGTCTCGACAAACGGTTCGGCCATTGGCGCGATACGCACCTGAAAGTATGCGGCGGCGGCGTGTTCCAGATGCAGATGCAGTTCGTGCTCGACTGGAACTTGTCGTCGGCGGACCACATTTCCGACCTGACCGCCTATTTTCCGGCCGCGGGCCATCCGGGCCAAGTCGGCATGCAAATCGTCGCGAGCGGGCCGAACAACGAGAAGGAGCAAATCAAAAAAGCTTATATTAAAATGATTCACGCCGCAAGGCAGAGCGTCTGGATTCAAACGCCCTATTTCGTTCCCGACGAAAGCTTGATGACCGCGCTCAAAATGGCGGCGCTCTCCGGCGTCGACGTCCGGCTCATGCTGCCGGGCACGCCGGACCATCCGCTCGTCTACTGGGCGTCCACCTCGTATTTGGGCGAGCTGCTGTCGGTCGGGGTGAAATGCTATTTGTACCGCAACGGCTTTTTGCACGCGAAAACGATCGTCGTCGACGGCCGCATCGCCTCGGTCGGCACGGCGAACATCGATTTGCGCAGCTTCAAGCTCAACTTCGAAGTGAACGCGGTGCTGTACGATACGGACACCGCCGTCAAGCTGCAGCGCATTTTTGCGGACGACCAGAACGACAGCGAGCTGCTTACGATGGAGCAGTACAAAAACCGTCCGCTGTACAAACGGTTTCTCGAGTCGTGCGCGCGCTTGCTTTCGCCGATTTTATGACGGAACGCCGCGATCCGTCGGGCGTCGATACGACAGGAAGGGGCGCAGACGATGCTGCATAAGTGGAGTTTCCCGACTCGCCTGTTCGCGATTTATTCGCTGATCATTTTTATGGTCATCCCGCTTTCGTACGTAGTTCTGTACCGTTATTATACCGCTATCGCCTACCAGACGCTGTCCCGGTCGTTCCATCTGGAAGTGACGGCGCTCGCCGAGCAGCTGGACAACGTCATCGCCGCGGCGGACGGGCTGGCCGTCAACACGCTCGCCAATCCTTCGATCGAGAATTGGATGAAGGAGACGCCGGACGCGAACTCGAACAGCAAAGTGATCAACGTGTTCAACAAAATGCGGCTCGATCTGGACATCAACCCGGACAGCTTCAACCGCATCTCGATCGTGAAGGATACCGGCACGCTGCTGACGTTCGGGGCCGCCTCCTCCTACAACAAAGACCAGACGAAGAAAAAAATAACGGGGCTTTCCTGGTTCGGCGACGTGGACCGAAGGCCGCTCCTCGTATTGCCTCCGCATCGGGACGATTGGGATTCGAAAGGCAAAATGATCGTGTCCGTCATCCGCGGCGGCGTCCCCGGCACCGTCATCGAGGTGCAAATTCCGTTCTCCTACCTGGAAGCGATGCTGTTCAAGGGCAATTTCGCGTCGAGCGGCAAGCATGTGATCGTGTACGACGATGCCGACCGGATCATTTATCCGTCCGAGCCTCCTCCGACGCCGCCCGGCCCGCACGTCACGGCGGAAAGCCGGATCGCCCATGCGGGATGGCGGCTCGCCGTATCCCAGCCGATGGATTTGCTGCTCAGGCCCGTGCGGGAAACCGGCTATTGGATGGCGGCGATCGCGGGCGGGCTGTCGCTCGTGTCGCTGGCGATGATTTATTTGTTTACGGCGCGAACGACGAAGCCGTTGGTCCGGCTCAGCCAGGCGATGGCGCAAATGCCCGGCGACGCGAAGACGGACGCCGCGCTCGCCAAGCTGTTTGCGAAGATCGACGGCAAGCGGTCGAACGACGAGATCGTCCGGCTGTACCATGCGTTCCAAAGCATGCTGGTGCGGATGGAGGAGTCCAAGCAGCTGGCCGTGGAAGCCCGCTCCCGGGAGCTTCAGGCGCAGTTTCTCGCGCTGCAGGCCCAGATGAATCCCCATTTCCTGTACAATACGCTCACTTTGGTCGGCATGCTCGGGATGGAGGACGGCAACGAAGAAATTCCGAAAATTACGGGAGAGCTCGTTCAGATGCTGCGGTACATTACGTACGACAGCCGGGAGCTCGTCACGCTGAAGGAAGAAGCGGACCACGCGCTTTGCTATTTGGACATCATGAAGACGCGTTACCGGGACCATCTGGTCGTCGACGTCAGTTTGACGGGAGATTTGACCGCGGTGCGCGTACCGAAGCTGTCGGTGCAGCCGTTCGTGGAAAACTGCGTCAAGCACGGCTTCGCCGGCAAAAAATATCCGTGGCGCATCGAGCTCGCCGTTTCGGCGGACGCCAACGGATGGATCGTCCGCATCCGCGACGACGGAAGCGGATTCGGCGAAGACTATTTGCGGCGGTTCGCGGAGAGCCGCGACCAGCTGGGAAGGCTCGAGCTGTACGCGGAGAGCGGCGGCTTGGGCATGATGAACACGTACGCCAGGCTGGTTCATACGTTCGGGAGCAAGCTGCGGTTCGAGCTGTCGAACGGGGAGGCGGGAGGCGCCTGCGTAACGTTCGGAATCGAGACGGAGGACAATGCCGATGCTGAAAATATTGCTGGTTGACGACGAGGTGGCGATTTGCCGCGGCATGAAAAGCCTCATCCTGAAGGCGGATGCCGCCGGCGTGCTCGTCCAGGAAGCTTACGACGGAGTCGAAGCGTTGGACGCGATGGATGAATTCGATCCCGACGTGCTGCTGACCGACATGCGGATGCCGAGAATGGACGGGCTCGAGCTGATCCGCGAGGCGAAGCGGCGGAAGCCCGAGCTGCTTACGGCCATCGTCAGCGCCTATTCCGATTACGAATACGTGCGCGAGGCGATGCTGATGAACGCCACCGACTACTTGCTGAAGCCCGCCGCCCCCGACGCCGTTCACGAGCTGCTCGGGCGGCTTCGCTCGCGCGCGGAGCAGCAGTCGGCGCGGAAGGAGCGGGAGGCGGTCGAATCGATGCTGCAGGGCGTCCATGCCGACGTCTGCCCTCCGTCGCTTCGCGCCTCCCGCTTCGCGCTGCTGCTGTTCTGCGCCGGCCCTTACGCGGGCGGGGCGACCGACGCGTATCCCGGCGACGGTCAGCGTCTGGCTTCGCTGCTGGACGAAAGCGCCGGGCTGTGCGCAAAGCTTGGCATGCGAAGCTGGGCCGTCCGGGGCGAAAGGCCGAACGAACGGTTCGTCGCCCTTGCGGCCGACGGGAGCGATGCGGATGCGCGCATGCGCCGTTTTTTGGACGGCTTGAAGGAAGCGATCCACGGCCGGAAAAAGCCGGTCACGGTCATGGCGGCGACGGGCCTGACGCCCGAGCAGCTGTACGGAGCGGGCAGACGGCTGCGGAGAGAGCTGATCCACGCGCTCGTCTTCGGGAAATCGACGATCGTGCACGTGGGAGACGGCGCTTCCCGGAAGACGGACCTCGCCGGCAAATTCGCGAAGGAAACGGCAAGAGTGATGGACGTCGCCATGCAGGGGAAATACGACCTGTTCGCCGAGGAGCTGAGCGCCCTCATGACGAGCTGGGAAAACGGCGACGCGACCCAATTCGTCATTCAGCAGACGCTGTTTCGCCTGCTCGCGGAGCTCGGCGACCGCGGACTGGAGAAGCAGATCGATCTGGAAATGCTCGTTTCCCATTCGCTCGGCTATGCGGAGCTGAGGCATCACGTGTCGCTGCTGTTTCACGATTTGTTCGATTCGCCGGAGCCCGCGGGAAAGACGGAACAGGTCGGCACGATCGTCGGACAAGTCGAGCAATATTTGAAAAAAAATTTCCGGCAGTCGATTACGCTGCAAAGCTTGTCGCAGGAGTTCGGTCTCGTCCCCAACTACTTGAGCGTATTGTTCAAGCGCGAAACGGGCATGACGCCTGCCGAATATTTGACGGCCTACCGGATCGGCGCCGCCAAACGGCTGATGGACGAACGGCCGGACATGCTGCTGAAGCAGGTGGCGAGCGAGGTCGGCTACTCCGACCAGCTGTACTTCAGCCGCGTCTTCCGCAAGCAGACCGGCAAATCGCCGTCCGAATACGTCCAATCCCGGCAGCGGTAGCGCTTTAACATGGAATCGTCCATATACAACTTCGATTTGTGTATACTCCCCATCCGGTTCGCCGGATATAATGACTGCAAGCGCTGCCACTTGGCGCTCGATCATCATCGCGATGGGGTGTATTTCGCATGTACCGATTTTACGAGTCGTACAAAGGCCCGACGCTTCGGCTGCTGGGGAAAATCGTGCGCAGCGATTGGATATTCCTGATCCCTTTCCTTTTGATTTCGCTGAAGGTGAGAATGGGGTACGTGCTGTTTTTGGCGTCGGGACGCGGCTTTCCGCAATCCGACGACTCCAAATGGTATCTCCAGTACGCTTATTCCTTGATCGAAGGCAAGCCGATCGGGCTGCATATGAACGATATCATGTACATGGGCTACAACTTGCTGCTCACCCTGCTGCTCGCCGTCTTCAAAAGCACGACGACGGTCATTTTCATCCAGGCGGCCGTCGCGGGCCTGTCCGTCTTTTTCGTATACCGGATCGCGGCGATGCTGTTCAACAAAACGACCGCCGTCATCGCATCCTATTTGTACTGCTACCATTCGTGGGGCATTACGCTCTGGTCGTCTTACATTTTGGCGGACAGCTTCTTTATAAGCCTGCTGCTGCTGTGCGTATATTTGCTGCTCAAAAGCAGGGAAACCGGGAAAACGTCGCATAGGATCGCGTTCGCCGCTTCGGCGTTCTATTTGGCTTTATTCAAGCCGACGGGACTCGTCGCGGTCGCATTTATCGCGCTCTGCATCGCGATCGGCTTGCGCGGGGCGACGATCGCGCAGTTTGTCCGAAAACGGTGGCTGCCGCTTTCCGTCGGCGCGGCCGCGGCCGCTTCGTTATGCGCGTACGTTCTGCTCAGCGGCAAGCTGGAGCCGCTTTTCGCCTCGCTGCAGTTTAACGCCAAAATGGTTTTGTACAATATATACGCCAAAGGCTGGATCTACGACAGTCCATCGCCGTTCGACCATCCGTTCAAGCCGAATTACGATATCGACGTCATGAACAGCCTGATCGCCAGCTTTATGATCAACAACTGGGACCATATCTCCGTCCTTTATATGAAGCGGGCCGCCGCCTTCCTCGGAAGATGGGTGATGCAGACCGATTTGTCGACCGTCCAGGGAGTGGCGAAGTTCGGCGAAAACATGCTGCCGACCGCGCTGTTCGTTCTCGGCTTCGTCGCCGCGATGTGGAACGGGCTGCTTCGAAAGACGGCCGTCGTATGGCTGCTCGTGCTCGCCGTCCTGCTGTTTTGCGTCGTGTTTTTCATCGACGGCATGTACAGGTACAAAGCTCCCGCCGTCCCGTTCATTATTATCGGAGTGGCGTACGGCGCGGAGCGGGTCGTTCGCTGCGTCCTGCTCGCGGCGAAATACGCCGCGATCCAGCTGCGAATGCTGCGCCGGGGAAGCGAGCCGTCATACCGCGCGGTCGAAGAACGGTAACCCCGCATCGGTCGATGCGTACGGGACCGGCTCGCCGGCCGATTGCAAAAAAAACCGCCTGCGGGCGGTTTTTTGTATGCTTACGGCTTTCGCATTTCGAAAAACTCGCATTCGTTCCGCGAATGGTAGGCGAGCTCGCTTACGCCGGATTGGACGACGACAAGGTCGGCGTCGAACCGGATAATGATGCCGCCGGAATCGATCATATGATCGTCCTTGAACACCCGGATGCGGATTTCGTCGTCCATCGCTTCCTGCAAGTCTCGGTCGGTCGACAGTCGGCGGTTGCGGGCCATGCGCGATTCTCCTTCGTTCCGTTATAGTTTGCGATTGGTTCCCGATCCATTGTATCAAACCGGCGCACGGTTTCCTACCGTTTTCCGGTTTCGCCGCCGCCCGGCTCCCGTTTTACTACAGCCGCCGCGATAGTGTACAATGAAACGGATTGCGATGCGCGATGCTCACGCGCGCCGCCGTTCGGTCGGAACCGTTCGGGCGCGCGACGATTCGAAAGCGGGGGAAACGAAGCTTATGTTATGGCACGAAATTACGATACATACGCGCGAGGAAGTGGCCGAGCTGATCTCGACCGCGTTCCATGAAATGGGAGCGGGGGGCGTGACGATCGAGGAATCCGGGACGCTGAACAAAATGCGGGATACGTCGCTCGGCCAGCTATACGACACGCCGCTGAACGACATTCCGGAGGGCGAAGCGGTCGTACAGGCGTACTTCGCCGATCCGGAGGACGTCGGCGATTTGATCCGGCGGCTCGAGGAGCACGTCCGGTTCGTGCGGGACGAGCTCGGCTACGACGTCGGCCAAGCCGACATCCGGTCGCGCGTCGTCGACGAGGAAGATTGGGCGCATTCGTGGAAGCAATATTACAAGCCGATTCGAATCTCCGAAAGGCTGACGATCAAGCCGACGTGGGAAACGTACGAGCCGGAAAGCGCGGACGAAATCGTGCTCGAGCTCGATCCCGGCATGGCGTTCGGAACGGGAACCCACCCGACCACGACGCTATGCTTGCGGGCGCTGGAGCGGGAGGTCGTGCCGGGCGACGACGTCATCGACGTCGGAACGGGCTCGGGCGTGCTGGCGATCGCCGCCGCCAAGCTCGGAGCCCGCCGCGTGCTGGCGCTCGATCTCGATCCCGTAGCCGTCGCGAGCGCGGAGCAAAACGCCCGCTTGAACGGCGTCGACGGCGAAGTCGCGGTGACGGAAAGCGACCTGCTCGGCGTTTTGCGCGGTGCGGAGGCGGCGGGCGGGGAGACGAAGCCGGCTGCCGCGGATATCGGCGTCGCCCTCCCGGTTCGGCTCGTCGTGGCGAACATTTTGGCCGAAGTGATCGTGCTGTTCGTGGACGACGTGTTTCAGGTTTTGAAGCCGGGCGGCATTTACATTACGTCGGGCATCTATAAGGACAAAGAAGCGTTCGTCGAACAGGCGCTGCGTCAGGCCGGATTCGAGATCGAGCGCGTCGAGCGCGAGCAGGATTGGGTCGCGATCGTCGCCGTCAAGCGGTAAGGGGGGAACCGGATGGAAGGGTTGAACAGCTTTTTGCGGTACCCGCTCGAGGAGCTGCCGTTCATTCTGCTCGTGCTCGTGCTCGCTTTTACGGTGCACGAGTTCGCGCATGCGTACGCCGCTTACAAATTCGGCGATCCGACGGCGAAGCAGCTCGGGCGCGTCACGCTCAATCCGCGCGTTCATCTGGACGTGCTCGGCACGATTCTCATTCTGATCGCCGGCTTCGGCTGGGCGAAGCCGGTGCCCGTCAATCGAGGACGGTTCAAGCATCCGCGGCTGATGGGGATCGTCGTATCGGCGGTCGGGCCGCTGAGCAACTTCGTGTTGGCGTTCGTCGGCATCGTGATTTACCATATTTTCGCGACGTCCGGCATTTTGAACGGGGCGTCGACGGGCGTCGTGGCGGCGATCGATCTGTTTTTGCGGCGGCTCGTCGAGCTGAACATCGTATTGTTCATTTTTAACTTGATTCCGCTGCCGCCGCTCGACGGGTACCGGATTATCGAAGATTTGGCGCCGTCGCATATTCGGATGAAAATGGCCCAAAATGAACAATGGGGCATATTCGTCTTTTTGCTGATCGTCTTCATCCCGAAGCTGTCCGAATATACGATCCAGCCGCTATTTTTGTTCGGACGGGATTTGATTTACGAGATGAGCCGGTTCGTCGCCATTTTTATTTGATCGTTCCATACGGCGCAGCTTTTCCCGTATAATCGAGCCTGCCGATAGCGCCTGCCGCGCTTCCGGCCGCAGGGAGTAGAATTTCGGGCGAAAACGGTGTATGATGAAAGTTGGCTTAACGATATCGCAGGTCAAGAAGGGGTATCATGCAAAAATATTTCGTTCCGCCCGAGCAGCTGACGGAGGCGGAAGCGGTCATAACCGGCGAAGACGCGCATCATTTGGCGAACGTGATGCGGGCGCGCGTCGGCGATTCGATCAAGGTGAGCGACGGCGCCACGCGCGAGGCGACGGCGACCGTCGCCGAAATCGCCAAAAACCGCATCGTCGCCCGCGTCGACGAGCTTCATCCGCCGACGGCGGAGCCGGCGATCCGGGTGACGATCGCCCAAAGCTTGCCGAAGGGCGACAAAATGGAGACGGTCATCCAGAAAGGGACCGAAATCGGAGCCGTCCGGTTCGTTCCGTTCGTCTCGGAGCGCACGGTCGTCGCCTACGACGCGAAAAAAGAGACGAAGCGGCTCGAGCGCTGGCAAAAAATCGCCAAGGAAGCGGCGGAGCAGGCGCATCGGGGCCGCGTCCCCGAGGTGGAGGCTCCCCTCGCATGGAAGCAATTGCTGCAGGCGGCCGGCGAGGCCGATGCGGCGTTCTTTTGTTACGAGAAAGAAGCGGGCTCGATGCTCAGAACCGCGCTGCGGAGCGCCATCGCGTCCCGAGGCGGTACGGACGGCATGCGCGTTCTGCTGATCGTCGGGCCGGAAGGCGGCTTTACCGAGCGCGAGGCGCAGGAGGCGGAACAAGCCGGCTGCGTGCCGGTGAAGCTCGGGGCGCGCATTTTGCGCACGGAGACGGCCGGAATGGTCGGACTTGCCTGCGTGTTGTACGAAGCCGGAGAGATGGGAGGTTGACGCGCACATGTCTACAGTCGCGTTTCATACGCTTGGCTGCAAAGTAAACTTCTACGATACGGAAGCGATTTGGCAGCTGTTCAAAAACGAAGGGTACGAGCAGGTCGATTTCGAGCAAACGGCCGACGTCTATGTCATCAATACGTGCACCGTCACGAATACGGGGGATAAAAAAAGCCGGCAAATCATTCGCCGCGCCATCCGCCGCAATCCGGACGCGATCGTGGCCGTAACGGGATGCTACGCGCAAACGTCGCCTGCCGAAATTATGGCGATTCCCGGGGTCGATCTGGTTATCGGCACGCAAAACCGCGACCAAATCATCCCGCTCGTGAACGAATATATGGCGAGCCGCAAGCCGATCAACGCGGTGCGGAACATTATGAAAACGCGCGAATTCGAGGAGCTCGACGTGCCCGATTTCGCCGACCGGACGCGCGCCTTTTTGAAAATTCAGGAAGGGTGCAACAATTTTTGCACGTTTTGCATCATTCCGTGGTCGCGCGGCCTTATGCGGAGCCGCAAGCCGGAAAGCGTCATCAGGCAGGCGCATATGCTCGTCGAGGCCGGGTACAAGGAAATCGTGCTGACCGGCATTCATACCGGCGGATACGGCGAAGATTTGCAAGGCTACGGGCTGGCCGAGCTGCTGTCGGATTTGGACAAGGTCGACGGGCTGAAACGGATCCGCATCAGCTCGATCGAAGCGAGTCAAATTACCGACAAGGTGGTCGACGTGCTGAACAGGTCGGACAAAATGTGCCGCCACCTGCACGTTCCGCTGCAGGCGGGCGACGATGCGGTGCTGGCGCGCATGCGCCGCAAATATACGACGGCCGAATTCGGCGCCAAAATCGAGAAGCTGCATCGCGCGCTTCCGGACGTGGCGATCACGACCGACGTCATCGTCGGTTTTCCGGGCGAGACGGAGGACATGTTCCGCGCGGGCTACGCGTTTATGGAACGGATGCAGTTTGCGGAAATGCACGTGTTTCCGTACTCGAAACGGACCGGCACGCCGGCGGCCCGGATGGACGATCAGATCGACGAAGAAGTGAAAAACGAACGCGTGCACGAGCTGATCGATTTGTCCGAGCGGATGCAGCTCGCCTACGCGCGCAAATTCGTCGGGCAAACGCTCGAGGTCATTCCGGAGCGGACGTACAAAGGGGCCCCGGACAGCGGACTGCTGATGGGCTACTCCGACAATTACGTCAACCTTGTGTTCCCGGGCTCGGAGCATTTGATCGGCGAGCTTTGCTCGGTCAAGCTGACCGAAGCGGGCGTCAACGAGAGCAAGGGCGTTTTGGTCGGCGCGGACGGGCGCATGCCGCATAAAACGGCCGTCGGCGGCTGATTCGCGGGCCGCGGCGGATATGGGAAGGATTTCGTAATCCGGTGCTTGAACGGAATGCGGAATCCTTCTTCGATATCGGCCGAAGACCATATCGGGGAAAACGGGGAGGAAGCGCGCATGAAAGAAATTTCGGCCGGCGGCGTCGTGTACCGCCATCGGGAGGGCGTTACGGAAATCCAGCTCATCCAGGACCGCTACGGCAAAATGACGCTGCCGAAAGGCAAAATGGAGCCCGGGGAGACGATTCCCGAAACGGCGCTGCGGGAAATACGCGAGGAGACGGGCATCGACGGACGGATCGTCGCCGAGCTGGAGCGGATCGAATACCAATATTCGCATGAAAAGCGCGGAACGATCGACAAGGAAGTGCACTATTTCTTGGTCGAGGCGACGGGCGGCAGCCTGCAGGCGCAAATCGAGGAAATTCGCGGCGTCGCATGGTTCGAACCGCTCGAAGCGTGGAAGCGGCAAAAGCAGTCCGGGTACGCGAACAACGATTCCGTGCTCGCCAAAGCGCTCCAAGCTTTGCGAATCGAGGTGGACTGATATGAACCGCATGCCGGAAACGTTCGACAGGAGCAGGCTGCCGTCCTATATCGATCATACGCTGCTGAAGGCGGACGCCACGCCGGAAGCGATCGTCAAGCTGTGCGACGAGGCGCGGCAGTACGGGTTTTACAGCGTTTGCGTGAACGGCGGCTACGTGCCGCTCTGCTCCGAGGCGCTCGAAGGAAGCGGCGTCCGCGTCTGCGCCGTCGTCGGATTTCCGCTCGGAGCGGGCGCCACCCGGTCGAAGGCGTTCGAGGCGGCCGAAGCGGCCGAGCGCGGCGCCGACGAAATCGATATGGTCATGGCGGTCGGGAAGCTGATCGCCGGCGACGAAGCGTACGTCCGAAGCGATATCCGGGCGGTCGCGGACGCGGTGGCGGGCAAGGCGATCGTCAAAGTGATACTCGAAACCGGCCTTTTGAACGAGGAGCAAAAACGGACCGCGTGCCGGCTCGCCGAAGAGGCGGGAGCGCATTTCGTCAAAACGTCGACCGGCTTCGGGCCGGGAGGAGCGACGGCGGAAGACGTGCGGCTGATGCGCGCGGCCGTTTCGCCGAACGTCCGGGTGAAAGCGTCCGGCGGCATACGCGACCTGACGGCCGCCCTGGCGATGATCGAGGCGGGCGCCGCGAGGCTCGGCACGAGCTCGGGCGTGGCGATCGTAACCGGCACCGGCGGTTCCGCCGCTTATTGACGATTACCGTTTCGCCGCGCTTCGGTTCAATACGGGCAAATAACAGAGCGGCAGCGCAACCAGCGAGCTGACGACGTTAAAAATCGTTTGCGCGTGGGCGATCTGACCGGACGGCGATGCGGTCAAAAGCGCGGACGCCTGGTGCAGCAGCGGCAGTACCGGCAAAAACAGCAGCGCCCCGCCGGCGTTTAACGCGATATGCGACCAGGCGACGAACTGCCCGCTGCGCGTCCCGCCGATCGCGGCCAACAGCGCCGTCGCGCATGTGCCGACGTTCGCGCCGAGCACGATCGCGATGCCGAGCGGGACCGGAATGGCGTCGACGGAGGCGAGGCCCATCGTCATGGCGATCGTCGCGGCGCTGCTGTGAATGACGGCGGTCAATATCGCGCCGGCGATGACGCCCCACATGACGCTGCGCTGGGCTTGCTCGACGAACCAGCCGAACAGGCCGCGGCTTTGGAGATACGGAACGATCGTCTGCATCACCTCGACGCCGAGCAGGACGGAGGCGAAGCCGCAGACGGCGAGCGACAGCGAGCGGATATGGTGCAGCGCGCGCAGCAAGCGGTTAAACCGCAGGGCGGCGGGGACGACGGGCAGCAGCAGCGATCCGAGCCATACCGAAGCCGAGACGAGCAGCGTCGGAAAGGCGAGCTTGGTCAAGTTGAGGCCGATCAGCTCGGTCGTCAGGCATGTGCCGATATTCGCGCCGAGAATAATGCCGAGCGTTTTCGGAAACGTCATAATGCCGGCGTTGACGAGGCCGATCGCGATGACCGTAATCGCGCTGCTGCTCTGCAGGGCGGCGGTGACGCCGGTTCCGATCAGCATGCCGCGCAGCGGCGTCCGCGTGAACGTTTCGACGAGTCCGGTCAAGTACGAGCCGGCCCACGAATGCAGCGCCAGCTCCATCACCTTCATGCCGGTCAAAAAGACGCCCAATCCGACGAGCAGCGGTAAGACGAGATGCGTTATCATGCGGGTCTCCTTTATTCGTATTCGAGGGCTGCAACTTCCGCTTCTACATGATATGAGGGCGAAAAGACGAGCATGACAAGCTGTGGCGCATCCGCCGCGATCGACCGCGGACGGCGCGCCCGTTTTAAACGACCGACAAATGGAGGAAACATCGTGGCAACCGTCATATTGGACCGCAAGCGAAAAAAACGGCTGGAGCAAGGGCATCCGTGGATATACGCGAATGAAATCGCAAAAATCGAAGGGGAGTGCGAGCCCGGCGATCTCGTGTCGGTCGTCGGCCATACGGGGCATTATTTGGCGACGGGCTATTGGAACCCGAAGTCGCAAATCGCCGTCCGGATCGTCTCGTACGCGCCGATCGACGACATGGACCGCGACTTTTTCATGCGCCGGTTTCGGCAATGCGCCGATTACCGCGATCGCTTTCCGCCGGACGCGACCGGCTACCGTCTCGTTTACGGGGAAGCGGACTTCCTGCCGGGTCTCGTCGTGGACCGGTACGGAGACGTTCTCGTCATTCAGGTGCTGTCGCTCGGCATGGAGCGGCGCAAGCGTCTCATCGTCGAGACGCTCGCCGAGCTGTTCGCTCCGCGAGGCATCTACGAGCGCAGCGACGTGCCCGTCCGGGAGCTGGAAGGACTCGAGCAAACGAAAGGCGCGCTGTACGGCGACTGCCCCCGCTATGTGGAAATCACGGAAAACGGTTTGCGCATCGAAGTCGATATCGAGCAGGGGCAAAAAACGGGATACTTTTTCGATCAGCGGGAAAACCGCGCTTCGATCGGCAAGCTGATGACCGGCTGGGGCGCGCGCAGCGGCATTCGGCTGGCGAAGGACGAAGCGTCGGGCCGGTCGGTTCCGGTCAACGCGAACGGCAAAGTCGTCACCTTTCCTTATTGGGACGGCGCGGCCGTACTGGAATGCTTTTCGCATACCGGCAGCTTCACGCTGAACGCGTGCCGGGGCGGCGCGAAAAAGGTGACGTGCCTCGATATTTCCGAGCATGCGATCGAGACGGCGAGACGGAACGCGGAGCGCAACGGGTTTGCCGACCGGGTCGAATTCGTCGTCGCCGACGCGTTCGATTATTTACGCTCGCACGTGCGCGGGCTGGAGGAGCGGAAGGCGAGAGCCGGCGCGGGATCGGCCGGAGGCAAAGTCGACACGTCGAAGCCGATCGGCGCGGAGGGGCGCACCTGGGACGTCGTCATCCTCGATCCGCCCGCATTCGCCAAAACGCGGGGGGCGGTCGAAGGTGCGCTAAGAGGCTATAAAGACATTAATCTGCACGCGATGAAGCTGATCAACGAAGGCGGCTTTCTCGTCACGTCGAGCTGCTCGTACCATGTGCGGCCGGATTCGTTTTTGGAGACGATTTCGTCGGCGGCGGCCGACGCGCGCAAGCTGCTCCGGCTCGTCGAGTACGGCGGGGCGGGCAAGGATCACCCGCATCTGCTCGGCGTCGACGAAGGCGATTATTTGAAATTCGCCATATTCGAAGTGCGCTCCCGGTAAGACGAACCGGGGGCGACGGCGATCGGCCGGCCTTTATCGGCGAACGAACACGTTTGATTTCGGAAAAGGGAGGGATACGGCATGAAGCCGATCGACCCGAAGCATGTGCAGCATTTGCTGGATCAATGGAACGGCGAAACGCTCTATTTGCAAATGGAAATGACGACGGGGGCTTACGCGGCGCATAACGACAGCTCCAAATTTACGGCGTCCACGTTCGTCAAAAACGGTACCGTCCGCTACGGCAGGGGGTCCATCGCCGGCGCCGGCCCGTATCGGGTAGGGCTCAAAACCGAGACCGGCTGGGTTTATTCCGAAGGGCTTACCCATTACGATAGCGACGGCGCGGATTTGCTGCTGCTCGCCGGCTACGACGCCGAAGGCAAGCTCGTCGTCGGCCTGCAGCTCGGCCGCAATCCGCTGTAAGACTCGAATCCGAAACGAAAGAAGGGGATGTCCATGGATCGTCAGCGACGCCTGCTCGTCGTGCTTCCGCATCCGGACGACGAAACCGGCAGCTCCGGAACGATCGCGAAGTTTATTCGCGAAGGGGCGCCGGTCACGTATTTGTGCCTCACGCTCGGGGAAATGGGCCGCAATATGGGAGTGCCGCCGTTCGCGAACCGGATGACGCTTCCTTCGGTCCGCAAGCGGGAGCTGGAGGAATCGTGCCGCGCCATCGGCATTACGGATTTGCGGCTCGGAGGCTACCACGACAAAACGATCGAATTCGAAGACCGGGAGGCGCTCATTCGCCGCTTATCCGACTTGATCGACGAGGTGCGGCCGTCGCATCTGCTTACGTTTTATCCGGGCTACAGCGTGCATCCGGATCATGACGCCTGCGGAGCGGCGGTCATCGGAGCCGTGAAGCGGATTCCCGATAGCGAGAGGCCGGTCGTCTACTGCATCGCGTTCGCCAAAGGCTGCGAGGAAGCGCTCGGGGCGCCGGACGTCGTGAACGACGTCGGGGAGTTTCTCGACGTCAAGCTTCGCTCGCTGCAGGCGCATCGTTCCCAGTTTCACTATATGTCGGGCGTATTGTCCGCCCAGGACGAAAAGCTGAGAAGCCGGTTCAGTACGGAGCGGTTTTGGACGTACCGGTTTTAGGTTGGACTCCGCGCTTAGGACGACTAGGTTTGCTCGTCAAAGGACCGTTCGGAAAAGTTTCCGGACGGTTTTCGTATTTCGCAAGTCGTTCGCGCTGCGCCGATAAACCCTGATCGGTGACGATTTTATCTTCATGTTAGATTTTATTCAAAAAAGTGTCCAATAAATTCGAAATCAATGTTATAATGGAGTTAAAAAACCTGACAAATCATCGGCTGGGAGCGAACGGGGTATGAAAACAACCATTTATGACATTGCCAAAGCGGCCGGCGTTTCGATCGCCACGGTTTCGAAGGTCATTAACGGCACCGGGAGAATCAGTACCGATACGAGAGAACGCATCAACGAAATCATGCAGGAGCTCGATTATCAGCCGAGCGTCGTCGCGTCGGCGCTGACCGGCAAAAGCACGTTTACGATCGGTCTGCTCATTCCCGATCTGGCGAACCCGCTTTACGCGGAAATCGCCCGCAGCGTGGAGGATCGCGGGCGCGAGCTCGGCTTCAACCTCGTCATGTGCTCGACCGACAACAACCCGCGGCGGGAAGGCGACTATATTACGTTTCTGAAGCAGAAAAAGGTCGACGGCATCATCATTTCGACGGGCATCAGCAACGAAGCCGGCTTGAAAAGCTTGAATCTGCAGCGCATTCCGGTAGCTTTTGTAACACGGGATATTCCGACGCTCGAGGCGGACAGCGTGCGGGTCGACGATTTCGCGGGAGGGTACCGGGCCGCATCCCATCTGATCGGTCTCGGCCACCGCCATATCGCCGTCGTGACCGAGGATATGAACCTGCAAGCGAGCCGGGAGCGCGTTCGCGGCTGCCGGTTCGCGCTCGAAGAAGCGGGAATCGAAGGCGGGGGCAACACCGTCATCGAAAGCGTCTCCTCGGTCGAGGAAGGCAAACGGCATGCGCTGGAGCTGCTGACGTCGGAGCATTCCCCGACCGCCATTTTCGCCTGCAACGATCTGCTGGCGATCGGCGCCGTACAGGCGGCGAAAGAGCTGCGGCTGACGATCCCGTGGGATTTGTCGATCGTCGGCTTCGACAACACGCTTTTGGCCGGCATCGTCGATCCGCCGCTGACGACGGTTTCCCAGCCGATCGCGCAGATGGGCCGGCAAGTGATGGATTTGATCATTCAGGAAGTGCGCGGCCAGAAGCACGGCAAGCAGCGCATCGTGCTGACGCCCGAGCTGATCGTTCGCCAATCGACCACGTTTCCTCGCAAAGTGTAGGGCAGTCGGCGCCGGTTCGGTCCGATCCGGTCCGCTCGCGCAGCCGAACGTTCGCGCTTGCGACCGGGTACATACGAAAATGGAAGTACGGGTAAAATAATGGCATCATTACCAAGCTCATTTTAACGAAATGAGCTTATTTTGCCTTTATCGATCCGGTTTGCGGTATTGACGATACCAAGGCCGATGCGATAAGCTAGCAGTTGTTTATTCCTAAAACGTTTAGCGCTAAACTATTCAGCGCTAAAGTAAGGAGATGTACAGTGCCCGAAACGAACAGCCAACTTCTTGAACTGAGCAATATGTTCAAAAGCTTGCTGAAAAAAATGTCCCACGAATGGAATAAACGGATGTCCGACAGCTTTTCGCTGACGATGACGCAATTCCGCACCCTGTATATTTTGAATACGCGGGGGCCGCAAAAGGCGGCCGAGCTGGCCGACGTATTGCTGGTCACTTCCGGGGCGATTACGGGGCTGGCCGACAAGCTGATCGCCAAGGGGTTCATTCAAAGGCAGAGGAGCGACGAAGACCGCAGAGTCGTTTATTTGAGCATTACGGACGAAGGGAAAGCGATGATCGACGTCGTGCTGGAGAAGCAAAAAGAAATCATTTCGATGTATTTCAGCGGATTGCCGGAAGAAGACGTCGCGCATCTGAAGCGGATTTTCACCGTCATGCTGGAAAGAATCGAACAATTGGAGAAGGAGTAGAGTATATTGGAGCATTTATCGCATAAGCGCAAAATGACGATCATGGTCGCCATTATCGCCGCGATGTTTTTCGCCGCGATCAACCAGACGATCGTCAGCACGGCGATGCCGCGCATCATCGCCATTTTGGGCGGAATGGATTATTACACCTGGGTCATTACGATTTACATGCTGACTTCGACCATATCGACCGTGCTCGTCGGGAAGCTGTCCGATATTTACGGACGGAAGCCGTTCATCTTGGCGGGCATCGTCTTTTTCATTATCGGCGCTTTTCTGACCGGGCTGTCCGCCGATATTTTCCAGCTCATTACGTACCGGGGCATTCAGGGGATCGGCGCGGGCATTATTATGGCGTCCGCGTTTACGGCCGTCGGCGACTTGTTCTCTCCTCGCGAGCGCGGCAAATGGACCGGCGTCATGATGGCCGTATTCGGCTTTTCCAGCGTTATCGGCCCTACGCTCGGCGGCTGGATCGTCGACCATATGGATTGGGAATGGGTGTTTTGGATTTTCCTGCCGATCGGGGTCGTCGCGTTCGTTCTGATCATGATGCTGTTTCCGAAAGTGGACAAAAAGCAGTCGGAAGCGATCGACTACTGGGGCTCGCTGTTCCTGACGCTGACGATCGTTCCGCTGCTGCTCGGATTTTCCTGGGCGGGGACGAAATACGCCTGGGGCTCCCTGCAGGTGCTCGGCTTGTTCGGGTCGGCGCTGGTCGCCCTTCTCATCTTCCTTTTCATCGAGACGAGGGTGAAAAGCCCGGTGCTGCCGCTGTCGCTGTTCCGCAACAGCATCGTTACGCTGTCGAACTCGATCGGGTTTTTGATGAACGCCGGGATGATGGGCGCGCTCATCTATTTGCCGTTTTTCGTGCAAGGGGTCGAAGGCATTTCGCCGACGTATTCCGGCTACGTGACGATGCCGATGTCGATCAGCATGGTCGTCGTCAGCGCGTTCACCGGCCGGCTGATCACGAAGACGGGCAAATACAAACGTTTCGCGCTGCTCGGCATGCCGATCATGATCGTCGGCATGGTCATGATGGCTTACATGAACAGCATATGGCTTGCCGTGCTCAGCATGATCGTATTCGGCTTCGGCCTCGGTCTCGGCATGCCGATCTTTTCCCTCACGGTGCAAAACGCCGTCAGGCCGGATGAGCTCGGCGTCGCCACCGCGTCGTCGCAGCTGTTCCGCAACTTGGGCGGAACGATCGGGATCGCGGTCATGGGGACGATTATGGCATCCAGCCTGAAGCGCAATTTGTCGTCGGTCGCCGCATCGGGCGGCGGACTCGATTTCTCGAAGCTCGATCCGAAGGTGGCCGAACAGCTCGCCGCCTTCCAAAACCCGGAAATGCTGCTCGACCAGCCGAAGCTCGAGCATTTGAAGCAGACGCTGCCGGAGCAAATCCAGCCGATTTTGACGAAAATGATCGAAGTGCTCCGCGACGCGCTCGCCTCCTCGCTGACGACCGTGTTTTTGTCCGGAGCGGCGCTGCTCGTAGTCGCGCTCGTGCTCGTGCTGTTCCTGAAAGAAATTCCGCTCCGCACGTCCAACCGGATGCCGGACCAAGCCGGCGGCCAGGCGGAAAAGAAAGAAAACGAAGCCGACCTTCCGGGAAGCGTCGCGAAACAAGTGTAATATTAGCAAACGAAAAGCCGTCCTTGCCGGGCGGCTTTTTTTATTTTTTGATGATCTCGTCGTTCGGACGACTGGAAATGTGCGCAAAAGGATGCGGCAAGGAGCGCCTTATGATGCCGCGTTCGACGGATCCTTGTCCTGCCGGGCCGCGGAACGGAACGAACGGGAAAACCTCCGGTTATCTCGCTCTCCCAGCGGCAACGTTTCGAAATATCGGGAGAAGCTCCCGATAAAATGGCGTCGAATCGGTGAAAAGCGCGGTTTGGACGAATATAGCAGGACGTTTTCCCGTTGTTCTGCCCGGAAACGGGAAACGACCGAAAATAGCGGGAGCATTTCCATCTCGTTCCCCGCTCCGCTACCGTTTCGGCGTGCAATCAAGTCGGTTTGCGCAGAAAAAACCGTCCGTCCCGACCTTCGCTTAAGCGCCGCCAAAGCCGGAGCGGGTTTACCGCAGACGGCGGGAAACGGCGATACCGGCTCGGTTGACCTGCGGAGGCGTCGTCGGGAGTTGGAGAGGAGGGGGGCGAGCATGGGACGGAGGGACGGGCCTACAGTTCCAAATGTCTAACGGACATGGCGACCGCTATTGAGCCTCCTTTCGGCTTATTTTGATTCTAACTGACACAGGCGCAGCTATTTGGCGAAAAACCCCCTTTTGGACGGCGGTCCGGAGCCAATAAGCGCAGGTGGTGTCCGTTACGATTGGAAAAGCGCCGTGGCGTCCGTTACGTTTCGGAAGCCGACGGTTTGCGCTCATTCCTCGGAATACGTCGATGGACGTATTCCGCTGTGCGAACGGATGGGGGACAAACGGCGGCGGCTGTGCTACAATGAAATAAGAACATTTGTTTTCGTACAGGAGGCCGGTATGGCTGTTCGATACATCATCGGAAGGTCGGGAAGCGGCAAGACGGAGCGCTGTCTCGACGAAATCAGAACTTTGCTGCGGCAGGAGCCGGAAGGGGCTCCGCTCGTATGGCTCGTCCCCGAGCAGGCGACGTTTCAGGCCGAGCACGCCCTCGTGTCGACGCCGGGGCTCGGCGGCACGATTCGCGCCCAGGCGCTCAGCTTCCGGCGGCTCGCCTACCGCGTGATGCAGGAGGCGGGCGGGGCGGCGCGCGTACATATCGACGACAGCGGCAAAAACATGCTGCTGTACGAGCTGCTGCAAAAGCACGGCGGCGAGCTGAAGCAGTTTCACGCGTCCGCCGACCAGTCGGGGTTCATCGAGCGGTTGAACCGGATTTACGGCGAGTTTCGCCGATATTTGATTACGCCGGACAAGCTGGAGCGGTTCGTGACCGACGCGCGGCGAAGACAGGAGCCCGGCGGCGCGTTCGGCTTGCCGATGGACAAGCTGGACGATCTGCTGTACGTCTATAAGCGGTTCGAGGAGCGTTTGGCCGACCGCTATACCGATTCCGAGCATTTGCTGACGAGGCTTGCCGAGCTGATCCCGGAATCGGGTTACATACGCGATGCGCAAATATGGATCGACGGTTTTTTCGGCTTTACCCCTCAAGAAATGCAGGTGATCGGCGAGCTGATGCGGTTCGCCGGGCAGACGACGATCAGTCTGTGCGTCGAACGGGACTACGGCTCGTCCGACGAGCCGGACGAGCTCGGCCTGTTTTACCCGACGGCGCGGACGCTCGTCCGGTTGAAGCGGCTGGCGGAGGAGCGGCAGGTCGAGCAGCTTCCCGCGATCGTGCTGGCGGGCGACCCGCCGCGCCGCTACGGGCGCTCGGCGATGCTTGCCCACCTGGAGCGCAGCTTCGAATATCGAACCGGCAAACCGTTTCCGGGCGGTGCGCCGGAGGGCGAGCGAGGCGTCGTATTGGCGGCGGCCGTCAGCCGGAGAGCCGAGGCCGAAGGGGCGGCCCGCGAAATGGTGCGCCTCGTCCGGGACGAAGGATGCCGGTGGCGGGATATGGCGGTGATGGTCCGCGATCTCGAGCCGTACGCCGACCTGCTGTCCGTGACGTTCGCCGACTACGGCATTCCGTTTTTTCTCGACCGGAAACGGTCCGTGCTGCATCATCCGCTCGTCGAGCTGATCCGTTCCTCGCTCGAAGTCGTTACGAGCCGCTGGCGAACCGACGCGGTGTTTCGCTGCGTCAAAACGGAGCTGCTGTTTCCGCGGGAGGCGGCGGACAGCCGCGAGCGGTCGTCGCAGCTGCGCGACGCGATGTGCCGGCTGGAAAACTACGCGCTCGCCGCGGGCATCGGAGGCTCGCGCTGGACGGAGGCGCGGCCGTGGGCGTACAAAATCGGCTCGACGCTGGACGACGTGCAGGAGGGCGGCGCTGCCGCCGGTCCGGGCGAGTCGTTTTACGCGGAAATGGACGGGCTGCGCCGCCTCGTCGCCGGTCCGCTCGCGGCGCTCGAAGCCGGGCTGCGCAAGGCGGATACGGTGCGCGATATGGCCGAGGCATTATTCCGCTTTCTCGAACGGATCGACGCGGCGGGGCGTCTCGAATCGTGGAGCCGGGGTTGCCTGGACGCCGGCGAGGTCGAGAAGGCGCGCGAGCATACGCAAGTTTGGGGCAGCGTCGTCGATCTGCTCGATCAGATCGTCGAAATGCTCGGCGACGAGAAGATGGCGGTCGACCGTTTCGCGGGAATCGTGGACCGCGGTCTCGAGAGCGTCAAGCTCGGCCTCGTGCCGCCGTCGCTCGACCAGGTGCTGGTCGGAACGATGGACCGGACCCGTTCCGGCGCGGTGCGCCATTGCTTCGTGCTCGGGGCGAACGACGGCGTCATCCCGGCGAAGCCGCAGGAGGACGGCGTGCTGTCGGAGCCGGAGCGCGAGCTGCTGCTGGAGGCGGGCCTTACGCTGGCGGACGGAAGCCGGCGAAAGCTGCTGGACGAATCGTTTCTTCTGTACATGGCGCTCGCGACGCCGGCCGAATCGTTATGGGTCAGCTACCCGCTCGCCGACGAGGAAGGCAGGTCGCTGCTCCCGTCGGAAATCGTCAAGCGGCTGAAAACGATGTTTCCGGCCGTCCGGGAGCGGCTGCTGTTCGTCGATCCGCCGACCGGCGAGACGGCGGGCGAAGGCGAACGGTACGAATATGCGGCCAATCCGGACAAAGCGTTGTCCCATCTCGCGGTGCAGCTGCGCGAATGGATGAAGGGCGCCGCCATCGACGATGGCTGGTGGGACGTCTACAACTGGCTTTGCTCCCGGCCCGTTTGGCGGGATAAAATGCGCCGGACACTGCGGTCGCTTTTGCATACGAACCGGGAGGCGCCGCTGCCGGACCGGATCAGCCGCGAGCTTTACGGGGAGCAGCTGAAGGCGAGCGTGTCGCGGATGGAACGGTTCGTTTCCTGTCCGTTTTCGCAGTTCGCCTCCCACGGACTGAGGCTGGCCGAGCGCCGCGTGTACCGGCTCGACGCTCCGGATATCGGCCAGCTGTTTCACGCCGCGCTCAGCAAAATCGCCTTCGAGCTGCGGCGCGAAGGCGTCGATTGGGGGGCGCTGACCGCCGAGCAGTGCGACGAACGGGCGGCCGCGGCGGTCGACGAGCTGATGCCGAGGCTGCAGGGCGAAATATTGCTCAGCTCCAAGCGGTACGGGTACATCGCGCGGAAGCTGAAGCGGATCGTCAGCCGCACGTCGGTCGTGCTCGGCGTTCATGCCCGGCGCGGCGAATTCGTGCCGGTCGGACTGGAAGTCGGCTTCGGTCCCGGACAGCCGCTTCCGCCGCTCGAGTTCGAGCTGCCGAACGGCCGGCGCATGCAGATCGTCGGGCGGATCGACCGCGTCGACCGGGCGGACAGCGACAAGGGCGTCATGCTGCGCGTCATCGACTATAAATCGAGCGAAACGTCGCTAAAGCTGTCCGACGTCTATTACGGCTTGTCGCTGCAAATGCTCACCTATCTCGACGTCGTCATTACGCATGCCGAACGCTGGCTCGGAACGCCGTCGCTGCCGGCCGGGGTGCTGTACTTCCATGTGCACAACCCGCTGCTTCGCCGCAAAAACCGGCTGTCGCCGGAAGAAGCGGAGTCGGAAGCGCTGAAGCGGTTCAAAATGAAAGGGCTCGTGCTCGGCGATCCGGATACGGTGCGTTTGATGGACAACTCGCTGAACGACAGGAGCGGCCATTCGCAGCTCATTCCGGTCGCGCTGAAGGCGGACGGCAGCTTTTACCAAAGCTCGTCCGTCGTCTCGCAGCGGCAGTGGGAGCAGCTTAGACGGCACGTCCGGTCGACGATCGCCGCAATCGGCGAACGGATCACGGACGGAGACGTCGGCATTCGGCCGGTGCGGTCCGGACCGAAGCTGGCTTGCGCCTATTGTCCGTACAAGCCGGTATGCGCGTTCGAGCCGATCGCCTCCGGCGGCGCCTACAACCGGCTGCAGCGGCTGGAGAAGGAATCGGTATGGCAGGCGATCGAGGAGACGGACGGAGAAAGCCGGTCGCCGCAGCCGCCGGCATAAAGGCGGCGCGGCCGCGACCGGTGCCGGATATTCCGGCCGACCATTTTGCAGGAGCAGCTAGGAGGAAACCGAAATGACGAATGCAGCAAACGAAGCCGGAACGGCCCGGGCAAGGCCGCCCAAGCCGGCGGGCAGCGCGTGGACGGACGAGCAGTGGGAAGCGGTCCGGCTGCGCGGGTCGGACATACTCGTCGCCGCCGCCGCCGGCTCCGGCAAAACGGCGGTGCTTGTGGAGCGGATCATTCGCCGCATCTCCGACGAGAGCGACCCGGTCGACGTCGACCGGCTGCTCGTCGCGACGTTCACGAACGCCGCCGCCGGCGAGATGCGCCAGCGCATCCGCGAGGCGATCGAGAAGCGTCTGGCGGAGCAGCCGCATTCCGACCATTTGCGCAAGCAGATCGCGCTCATCCACCGCGCTTCGATTACGACGCTCCATTCGTTTTGCCTCGACGTCATCCGCCGCCATCACCAGCGCATTCGGCTCGACCCGGCGTTCCGCATCGCGAGCGAAGTCGAAGCGGAGCTGATGCGGCAGGACATATTGGGCGACCTGCTGGAGGAGCAGTACGGGGAGAGCGGGGAGGACGGCCCGTTTTGGCGGCTGGCGGACGCCTATGGCGGAGAGCGCGGAGACGACCGGCTGTTCAAGCTGATCGGCAGGCTGTACGATTACTCGCGCAGCCATCCGTGGCCGGAACGCTGGCTTCTCGACATGGCGTCCCGATTCGAGCTCGCCTCGTCCGGTTCGGACGGCGATACCGACGGGGACGATCCTTGGAAGCGGGTGCTCCTCGCGGACGTGAAGCTGGAGCTGCAGGGCGCGGAAGCGATGCTGGAGGAAGCGCTGCGCTTGTGCGGAAGGCCGGGCGGCCCGCAGCCGTATGCGGCCAATATCGAGGACGATTTGGCGCAAATTCGCGCGGCGCTCGCCGCGGCGGACCGGTCGTGGAACGCGCTGTTCGCGGCGTTCCGCGACGCCGCCTTCGGCAAGCTGAACGCCTGCCGCGGCGCGGACGTGGACAAGACGCTGCAGGAGGCGGTCAAGCAGCTGCGCGACAAAGCCAAAAAGCAGTTCGGCGCCACACAGGAGGAGCTGTTCGCGCGAACGCCGGAGCAGTTCGCCTCGGAGATGGTCGAGACGGCGCCGCTCGTGCGCAAGCTGGCGGAAATCGTCATCGCGTTCGGCGAGCGGTACCGGCAGGCGAAGGCGGCGAAAGGGCTCGTCGACTTTTCCGATCTCGAGCATTATTGCCTGGACATTTTGCGGGATCCGGATGCGCCGCCCGGGGAGCTTGTGCCGTCGGAAGCGGCGGAGCAGTACCGCGAGCAGTTCGCGGAAATATTGCTCGACGAATATCAGGACACGAATACGGTGCAGGAAGCGATCGTGTCGCTTATTTCCCGGCCCGCTCCCGGCAACCGGTTCATGGTCGGGGACGTCAAGCAGAGCATTTACCGGTTTCGGCTCGCCGAGCCCGGACTGTTCATGAACAAATACAAATCGTTCGAACCGGCGGAAGAGGACATGCCCTCGGGCGGGCGCAAGATCGATCTCGCCCGCAATTTCCGCAGCCGGCAGCAGATCGTCGACGCCGTCAACTTCGTGTTCAAGCAGCTGATGACCGAACAGGTCGGCGAGATGGAATACGACGAGGCGGCCCGGCTCGTCTGCGGCGCGTCATATCCGGACAGTCCGAGCGATACGTCCGTCGAGTTCGCGCTAATCGATCGGGGCGGCGCGCCGGTTGGAGAAGACGATTCGGACGACGGCGAAGCCGGCGACGACGAGGCGGACGGGCAGGCCGAAGCGGCGGACCGTTTCGCGGCGGGCGTGGAGCGGGAGGAGCGGCAGGCGGAAACGGCGCAGCTCGAAGCCCGTTTTATCGCCTCGCGCATCCGCCGTTTGACCGGCATGGACGGCCATCCGCCGTTCCAGGTGTACGACCGCGGCGCGGGGGGATTCCGGCCGGCCGTTTTCCGCGACATCGTCATCCTGCTTCGCGCCACGTCCGCATGGGCGCCCGTATTCATGGACGAGCTGCGGGCGGCCGGCATACCGGGCTATGCCGATTTGAACGCCGGCTATTTTACCGCTACCGAAGTGGAAGCAATGCTTTCCTTGCTGCAAATTATCGATAACCCGTATCAGGATATTCCGCTCGCCGCCGTTTTGCGGTCGCCGATGTTCGGCTTGACGGCCGCGGAGCTCGCCGCCGTTCGCATCCGGGCGATGAACAAGCCGTTTTACGAGGCGGTGCTGGCGGCTGCGGAAGCGGATTCGGAAGCGGTCGGTCCGGCCGCGGACGACACGCCCGATTTTGCGGAGAGGGCGACGGGCGAAGAGACGCTGCGCTCCAAGCTGAACCGGTTTTTATCGTCGCTCGGCCGCTGGCGCGACGAGGCGAAGGAAGGCTCGTTGTCGCAGCTCATCTGGAGCATTTATCGCGAAACCGGCTACTACGACTATGTCGGCGGCATGTCCGGCGGCATGCAGCGGCAGGCGAATTTGCGCGCGCTGTACGACCGGGCGCGGCAGTACGAGGCGACGTCGCTGCGCGGCCTGTTCCGGTTTTTGCGGTTCGTCGAACGGATGCGGGACAGCGGCGCCGATTTGGGCGCCGCCCGGGCGCTCGGCGAGCAGGAAGACGTCGTGCGCGTCATGTCGATTCATAAAAGCAAAGGGCTCGAGTTTCCCGTCGTGTTCGTGGCCGGGCTCGGCAAAACGTTCAACGAGACCGATTTGAACGATACGTTTTTGCTGCACAAAGATCTCGGCTTCGGCCCGGTTTTCGTCGATCCGCAGCTTCGCGCCTCCTGTCCGACGCTGCCGATGCTTGCGATACGCCGGCGGATGAAAATGGAAATGATCGCCGAGGAGCTGCGCGTTCTCTACGTCGCGCTGACCCGGCCGAAAGAAAAAATGGTGCTCGTCGGTACGGTCAAATCGATCGAGGCATCGATCCGCAAATGGAGCCGGATGCTCGAGGAAAAGCGTTGGCAGCTGCCGGCCCACGAGATGGCCCGGGCGCGCTCGTACGTCGACTGGCTGGGGCCCGCGCTCGTTCGACATCCCGACGCGGAGGCGCTCCGGACGGAGGATGGCGCCGACGGGGGCTCCCGCATCCCGCCGATCATGGCGGACGAGCCGTCGCGATGGAGCGTCGGCGTCGTATCCTCGCTCGGGTTCGCGCAAGCCGCGGCGGCGGTCGAGGTGCGCTTCGCGGACGAGAGGATGGAGGCGGTCGCGCAGCTGGCGCCCGTCGAAGGACGGCCGACCGGCGAGCTTGACCGGCGATTCGGCTGGTCGTACGAATACGGCGAAGCATCCGGCTTGTTTTCCAAAACGTCGGTCTCCGAGCTGAAACGGATTTCGGAGCAGGCGGCGGCGAAAGGCGAACGCGAAGACGCGGAATGGCCGGAGCTGCGGACGCTGCGGGACGAATCGCCGGAAGCGAAGGACGTCGGCGGCCGCGTATCGCTCCGTTCGCTCGCCAGACGGCCGGGCTTCCTCGGCAAACGGGAGATGACGGCGGCGGAGCGCGGCACGATTTACCATGCCGTCATGCAGCATTTGCCCCTCGACGGGGACGTGACGGAGGCGGTCGTACGGACGACGCTGGACCGGATGGTGGCCAAGGAGCTGCTGCTGGAGGAGCATCGGGAAGCGATAGACGCGGCGCTGATCGAATCGTTTTTTCGCGAGCCGATCGGCAAACGGCTGCTGGCCGCCGAACGCGTGCACAGGGAGGTGCCGTTCAGCTACGGCATACCGGCGGAGGAAGCGTATCCGGAGGCGGGGGAGGCGGTCCGCGGCGAAACGGTGCTCGTTCAAGGGGTGATCGACTGTCTGTTCGAAGAGAACGGACAGCTCGTGCTGCTCGACTACAAGACGGACGCCGTTTCCGGCGGGCGGCTGGACGAACTGAAGCGGCGTTACGCCGTCCAGCTCGCCTTGTACGCGAGGGCGATCGAGCATATATGGCGGCGCCCGGTGAAAGAGAAGGTGCTGTTTTTCTTCGACGGGTCGCATCTCGTTACGCTTTAATTCGCTAGTCAAAAACGGAAAGCCCCGGGCCGGTTCCGTCGAACCGTCCCGGGGCTTTCCGGCCGCCGATTTCCTTTCGCGCTCTAAAGCGTAGAAGCTAATAGTCCGGCGAAAGCACCAAATCTTTTTCCGTCGTGTTCAGCCTGTACCATTGCTCGAACATGTCCGGAGGCATCGGCTTGCCGAACAAGTAGCCTTGCGCCTCGTCGCAATGGTGCTGCTGCAAATAGATGTACTGCTCTTCGGTTTCCACGCCCTCGGCCGTCACTTTCAGCTTGAGCGTCTTGGCGAGCACGATGATCGCGTTGACGATCGCCGCATCGTCGGGATCCTCGTGAATGCCGCTGATGAACGAGCGATCGACCTTCAGCGCGTCGATCGGAAACTTTTTCAAATAGCTGAGCGACGAGTAGCCGGTGCCGAAATCGTCGATCGAAATTTTGACGCCCATCTCTTTCAACTCTCGCAGCATCAAAATGTTGCGGCCGACGTTTTGCATCGCCGCGCTTTCGGTAATTTCCAGCTCCAAATATTCCGGCCTCAGACCGGCCCCTCGCAAAATGCGTCCGATGACGGCGGGCAAATGCTGCTGCCTGAACTGGAGCGGCGACAAGTTGACGCTGACGGACAGCTCTCGCATCCCTTCGTCCTGCCATTTCTTGACCTGCGTGCACGCTTTGCGCAGCACCTGCTCGCCGAGCTGCACGATCAGGCCGGTTTCCTCCGCGAGCGGGATGAATTCGCCGGGCGGAACGATGCCGAGACTCGGATGCTGCCAGCGGACGAGCGCCTCGACGCAAACGACTTGCTCCGATTTCGTATGGATGCGCGGCTGGTAGTAGACGAGCAGCTCGTCTTTTTCAAGCGCCTTGCGCAGCATCGCTTCCATCGCGAACCGTTCGAGCTGCGCCTCGGTTTTCTCCGGAGGCAAATAATATTGGTAATTGTTGCGGCCCTGCTGCTTGGCGATATACATGGCCGCTTCGGCGTTTTTCATCAGCAGCTCCGGAGTCGTGCCGTGGGTCGGATACAGGGCGATGCCGATGCTCGTCGTCGTGTATATTTCATGAGGCCCCAGCAATATCGCTTCGCGCAGCGATTCGATGATCGAGCCGCAAACTTGCGTGGCTTGGTCCGCGTTTGCGACGTGCGGCACGAGCAGGGCGAATTCGTCCCCGCCCATCCGCGCCAGCAAAATATCTTTGTCGATGCAGGAACGAATCCGTTCCGCGACCGTTTTGAGCAGGGCGTCGCCGGTTTCGTGTCCCATCGTATCGTTCACGTGCTTGAATTGGTCCAGATCGAGAAACAAAATCGCCTGGCCTTTGTTGCGGGAGCTTCGCTGCGTGAGCAGCGCCGTCAGCCGGTCCTTGAACATTTCCCGGTTCGGCAGCTTCGTCAGCGGGTCGTAGTACGCCATTCGCACGAGATTGTCCGAGGAGCGGCCGACGATGACGATCATGACGACGATGCCGAGCACGTTCATCACCGTGTCCAGCGAAAAAAAAGATTCCCCCCGAATGAGCGCGAGCAGCGCGATATCTCCGATCGCGAAGGCGCTTATGACGAGCGTCGTCCGGATGCCCAGCTCGGATGCGTATAGCGGCAGCAAAAACAGGAGGAGCCACGTCGGACTTACGCCGGGCTGCCATTTCGGAAGAACGTACACCAGGGTGACGATGACCATGTCGACGAACACGATGGCGGCCAAGGTCGGCATCCGCAGCATTTGATTCAGATCGCCTACCATAAAGGCGCGTTGCACCAGAAAAACGGTGAAAAGCAGCGAAGCGGCGGCAAGCGCAAGCAGCACGAACTGGTTTTGGGCGAAGAACAGTGCGAGCAATACCGCCGGGAAGATGAAATGTCCGAGAGCAAACACTTTTGCGTTTTTCTGGTTCATGCGACTTGCCAGCACCCCTCGCAATAAATGAAATAAGTACTCCGCCATACAAGTCGAATATGGCGATGCGTTTGGTGTCGAATCTTCATCCAGTATACATTATTTTCATGTTGGATTCTATGAAAATCGTCAAATTTTGTCGAAAATGCTGGAAATATCGTACAAACTTTCGCGCGATCGGAAAAAAAGCGGGCCCGGCATCGATAGCCAAGGCCCGCATATTCGGTTGTAAACCTTTCTCTTACACCATCGCCGGCTGGCGAAGCTCTTTCAAAATCGACTTCGCCACGTTCCGCGCGCTGGAGAACGCCCGCTCGGCCAGCTCGCCCTTGCCGACGCAGCCGTCTCCGCAAAAGTAAAACGGAACGTTTTCGAGCCGGTTCGGCAGCAGCGTGTTGGTGGCGATATTTTTGACGCTCGCGACCATCGCCTTTTTCGACACGCGCTTGACCGCGATCGCGTCCCGCCAGCCCGGGTAATGCCGGTCGAACAGACGCTCCATCTGCACGGTCCGCTCGTCCAAATACGTCTTGCGCTGTTCGTCGCTCTCGAACTCGTCGTGCAGGTAGGCGATGCCCTGCAGCAGCTGGCCGCCTTCCGGGACGAGCGTATGGTCGGTCGCCGACACGTCGCTGATGAACAGCTTGTTGTTCATGTCGCTGATGTACGAGAACGGGCGGGCGACGACGCGGCTCAATCCGACGTCGTACACCATCACCTCCGTAGGGGTGTTTCCTTCGTATCCGGCGAGGAACGGCTCCCAAGCCGTCCCTTTCAGCAGCTTGACGACCTGCTGCACCGGCATGGCGAATACGACCCGGTCGAACGCCAGCTCCCGGTTTTTCGATTTGAGGACATATTTGCGATCCTCGTAGCGGATGGTCTCGATCCCTTCCTGCAAGCAAATGTCCCAACGGCCGGACAGCTCGATCTTTTCCTTCAGCTGATTCGTGATGACGGCCCAGCTCCCGAGCACGTAGTTGACCGGACGCGAGGACAGGAACAAGTTATGGTAGTAATCGGCGATGACGGCGCCGGATACTTTGCGCGCGTCTTCCGGCGTGATGAAGAAGTTGGAGCAAACCAAATGCTCCCACAGCTCCTTCAAATCTTCGTCCGCGTTCGATTCGGCCAAAAAATCGCCGAGCGTGCGGTAGTTTTTCATTTGGTGAATGTTCGCCATAATGGCCGTAATTTCGCCGACGAAGCGGACCTTCTGCATCGTGCTCAGCAGCTCCGTCTTCATCAGGTTCACGAAATCGAGCGGCGCGGGCGTAATTTGGTCGTGCTTTTCGTACATGACCTTCCGCTTGTCGACCTGCTTGCTGCTGAACGACAGCCCGAGCTCCTTCTCCAGTGTCGTCAGCTTGTGGCGGTCGATGCCGTACACGGCGTGCGCTCCGTAGTTCAAGGTGAAGCCCGCTTTCTCGTATGTAAAAGCGCGGCCTCCGAGCTGCGGGCTTCTTTCGAACAAAACGCCTTCGACGCCCGCTTGTTCCGACAAATAGGCGGCCGCGGTCAAGCCGGCCAGTCCGCCTCCGATAATGGCGATTTTCATGGGGGTTGCCTCCTTGATGTTCGGGGTGACGTCGAGCGGCCCCGCCGGTTCGTTCGTCCGCAGGCCGGCCCACAGCAGGGAAAACTCGGTGCGAATCATCCGTTCGAGATCGGCGCCGTCGGTTACGCACCATTTTGCAACGATGCCGGTAAACGCGCTGAGCAGCAGCTCCGCCTTGTTCGGGTCGGGCAGCCAGCGCTGCAGCGCCCGCAGCAGCCGCTCGGACTGCTCCTTCTGCTTCCGGTTCAAGTTCTCGTTTTGCATGGAAAGCGCCGTCAAGCTGCGGACGAGCCGCGGATAGGCGGCCAAATTAGACGCCAAGTCCAAAAACAGCCGGTTGATGTGGCTTTCGAGCGATTGCACCTGCGACGGCGTGCGCGCGAGCCATTGCTCGACGATGGCTTGCTGCCGTTCGCCGATTTCCGCGACGATATCGTCCTTGCTTTTGAAATAATGGTAAAAGGTACCCTTCGACGTATGAGTGGCCGCGATAATATCGTCGACGGACACGTTTTCGTACCCTTTGCTCATAAACAGGCCGAGCGCGGTTTCGATGACGTGATCGCGCTTTTTGCGGGTAGAGGGTCGCATCAGGTTCATGGACATCTTCCTTCGGGGCAGCCGACTGTACCCCCATTGTAACGCAAATTAGACCGGCAGTCTATCGGATAATAGACTATCGGTCTAATGATTCGCCGGACGTTCCGGGCGTCTGCCCGCTTTTCGGTCTGTACCGGTTCGGAGACATGCCGGTCCAGCGCCGAAACTGTCGGGAGAAATGGCTGAGCGATCGAAAACCGAGCTCGTGCGATATTTGCTCGACCGACATGCTCGTCGTGACGAGCAGATGCTTCGCCCGGCTTGCGACCAGCTCGCTCACATACCGGCGCGGCGAGATGCCGTACACCTTCGCGAACGTCTTCGTCAGCTGGCTGCGGCTTATATGCAGCTGCTGGGCGATGCGCGCGATCGAATCGTCCGCCTGTGCGAGCGCCATACGCTGCAGCCGCTCCTGGGCGGCATGGGCGATGTCGGTTTCGAGCGTCGACGCGGCGGTGCGAGGCGAACCGTCCGGGGCCGCGGCCGCCTGCGCCAAACGGTCGGCGATCTGTTTGACGATCAGCAGAATATATGCCTGCAGTTCGATTTTCGAAACGGGACCGAGCTCGAGCGGCGGCCGATCGTCCGACCCGGCGGGCTTCCGTTCCGTCGCGCAGCCCGTCATCAAGCTTTCGATCCGCTTCATCCATTCGGGGAGGGCGGTACGCTCGGCCTCGCTTCGCTTGAGCGTTCCGAATTCGGCGACGCTCAGCCGTCTGCGCAGCTCCGGGTCGTCGATGTCGAAATGTACGTTGAAAAACGTATAGGGCGTTTCCGAACGGTTTTCCGTCCGGTGCCTGACGCCCGATTTGATCCAAATCCAGTCCCCTTCGCGAAACGGCTCCGGAACGCCGTTCGTGTAGTGGGTCGCTTCGCCCGCGAAGCAGTACAGCAGCTCGAACAAATGATGATGATGGTCCGGATACGACCAGCCGGGCGGCTTGACGCCGAATCCGCAGCCGGTAATTTGCAGCGTGCTCGTCATATTCGGAAAGTACAGCTCCATATCCACGGGTTCGTTCACCTTCCGGCGGAATGACGGCCGTTGCCGTCAAGCGGCCAAAGCTTAGTGGTCATGCTTTGCTCTTATTATAAGCCGGCCTCGAACGAATGCACAAATGGTCAAAAAAACGGACGAAATGCGCATGGCGTCAAATCGGTCCGCTGTTTAAGATGAAGCTAGGCGTCTGTGCGGTATGAGGTATATGCGGACAGACCTACCTGGAACGCAAAAGATAACAATAGTTAAAGAAAGGTCGGGACTTGCAGATGGCGCAATTGGAAGTGCAGGGCGGTCGGTTCGTATGGAACGGCAAGCCGATCCGGATCGTTTCGGGCGCGATCCACTATTTCAGAACGGTGCCGGACTATTGGCGCGACCGGCTGCTGAAGCTGAAAGCGTGCGGCTTCAATACGGTAGAGACGTACGTCGCCTGGAATATTCACGAGCCGAAGCCGGGCGTCTTTCATTTCGAGGGGCTCGCGGATATCGAGCGCTTCATCCGGACGGCGGGCGAGCTCGGGCTGTTCGTCATCGTGCGGCCGAGCCCGTACATTTGCGCGGAATGGGAGTTCGGCGGTTTGCCGGCCTGGCTGCTGGCCGACTCCGACATGCGGCTGCGCTGCAGCCATAAGCCGTTTCTGGACCGCGTCGACGCCTATTACGACGTGCTCCTGCCGAAGCTGAAGCCGCTGCTCTCCACGAACGGCGGGCCGATTATCGCGGTTCAGATCGAAAACGAATACGGCAGCTACGGCAACGATTCGACTTATTTGGAGCATTTGCGGCAAAGCATGGCGAGCCGGGGCATCGACGTGCTCATGTTCACGTCGGACGGACCGACCGATTCGATGCTGCAGGGCGGCACGCTGCCCGGCGTACTGGCCACGGTCAATTTCGGTTCGCGCGTCGGCGAGGCGTTCGCGAAGCTGCGCGAGTATCAGGCGGACGGCCCCGTCATGTGCATGGAGTTTTGGAACGGCTGGTTCGATCATTGGGGCGAGCATCACCATACCCGCGATGCGGAGGACGTGGCGCGCGTACTGGAGCAAATGCTGGACGAGGGCGGCTCCGTCAACTTTTACATGTTCCACGGCGGCACGAACTTCGGCTTTTACAGCGGCGCGAACTGTCCGTCGCCGGATGTGTATCAGCCGACGATTACGAGCTACGATTACGACGTGCTGCTGACGGAGGCCGGCGACCCGACCGACAAGTTTTACGCGGTGCGGAACGTTCTGTCCCGCTATGCGGACGTCCCCGAGCTCGCTTTGCCGGAACCGGCGCCCAAACGCGCCTACGGACGCGTGCGCATGTCGTCCCGGGCGGATCTGCTTGCGAACCTGGACGCGTTGTCGCAGCCGGTCGCTTCCGTCTATCCGGTGCCGATGGAGAAGCTGGGACAAAACGACGGCTTCATTTTGTACGAGACGACCATTTCGGGACCGCGGGCGGCTCACGAGCTGAATATTCAGGACGTGCGCGACAGGGCGCTCGTTTTCGTCGACGGGAAATATCGGGGAGTCGTCGAGCGCTGGAACAAGGAAACGAAGGTCAGCTTCGACGTGCCGAAGGAAGGGGTCAAGCTTTCGATCCTCGTGGAAAATATGGGCCGGATCAACTACGGCGCCTATATGAAAGACCATAAAGGGATTACCGAAGGCGTGCGCTTCGGCTATCAGTTTTTGTTCGGTTGGACGATTCGCCCGCTGCCGCTCGACGATTTGTCGGCGCTCGTGTACGGCGAACCCGGGTCCGCCGAAACGCCGGGCTTTTACAAGGCGACGCTTAGGATCGACGAGCCTGCGGACACTTTCGTCTATTTGGACGGGTGGACGAAGGGCGTCATCTGGGTAAACGGCTTCAACCTCGGCCGCTATTGGAACAAAGGGCCGCAAAAAAGCTTGTACGTGCCCGCCCCGCTGCTTCGCCAGGGCGATAACGACATCGTCGTGCTCGAGCTGCACGGGACGGAGTCGCCGGAGATCGAATTCAAAGCCGAGCCGGATCTCGGCGGCACGGTACCTCCGCAGCCGCAATGACGCGGTTGGTTGGATGAAAAGGGACAAAAGGGATAAGAGGAAGGACAGCTCTCGACGGCTGTCCTTTTTGAATAGTAATGAAAGTTGCCTTTCCTAGAAGAAGCCCGGTATGCTAGCTTCATGGCGGCAGAAAGCTAACGAATTCTCAAACCGTTATTTGCGGCAAAATGAACCGTTCCTCCGCGTAACGAATCGAGCTGCTCTTATTTCGCGAAAACGGGAGCCGTTCTGCTTGCGAAGGGCCGAATAGCGTTACCTCGATTCGTTCGTCCGGCCGAATCGCGGAAAACGATCAGGATAAGGTTATCTCGGTTCGTTACGAAACGCGGTCCTCCATTTACAGCGCGGCTTTGGTAACGTATACTGAATACGAAATTCACTAAACGGAACTTGGTTTCATATAATGAAACAGTAAGCGCGGGAGGGCTCGAAATGCCGATCGACTTTCACGATGCGCACAACCGCGGCAGTTACACGTCGCGAACCGCCGACGACAGCTGGCGCGGCCTGATGAAACGCCGCGCTCCGGTTCGGGGAAAACGGGTCGCCGATATCGGCTGCGGCGGAGGCATTTACACGAAAACGATGATGGAGCTCGGCGCGTCCGAAGCGGTCGGCGTCGATTTTTCGGAGGTTATGCTGGACGCCGCCCGGCAATCGTGCGCCGAACTTGGCGGCGTCCGATTCGCGCGAGGCGACGCGCTTGCGACCGGCTTGCCGGACGGCACCGTCGACATCGTTCTCGAGCGTGCGCTCATTCATCACTTGACCGATTTGACCGCTTGCTTCCGCGAAGCGGGAAGGCTGCTCGCCGCCGGAGGGACGCTCGTCGTCCAGGACCGGACGCCGGAGGATTGTTTGCTGCCGGGCAGCGCAACCCATATACGCGGCGCGCTGTTCGAGCTGTTTCCCCGGCTGGCCTCCGTGGAAACGTCCCGACGGCATACCGCGGTTTCGGTCGCCTCGGCGTTGAAAGCGGCCGGCTTCGCGCATATTATGGAAGAGAAGCTTTGGGAAACCCGCAGACGATATGCCGCCTTCGGCGAATTGGCGGAAGATTTGGCGCAGCGGCGCGGACGCTCGATTTTGCACGAGCTGTCGGACGGCGAAATCGGGATGCTGATCGACCGCATCCGCACAATGCTGCCGGAAGGCGAGCCGATTGTCGAGCAGGACCGCTGGACCGTCTGGATCGCTCGCAAATAAGCGGACTTCGGGCGATTGCATACAACGTCGGCGTAAAGGATTCTCGGACCGATCCGCCGAATCGATTACGAAGCGGGACGGATATGAAGCACGGTCTGGCAGGGTTATCCCTATAAGGAAAGGAATGATCCGATGAAAACGTCACTTTACGAAGAGCGGATCGGCAAGCTGCAAAGCTTGCTCGGGCAAGGCGGTTACGAAGCGATTATCGTGGCGTCCCCGGCCAATCTGTTTTATTTCACCGGCGTTTGGATCGAAGCGCACGAGCGTTTGCTCGCTTTGGCCGTCCGGCGCGGCGAACGGCCCGTCCTGGTCGCCCCCGACCTGCACCGCGGCGAGCTGGATCGTCTCGGAATCGAGACCGTCTATTGGCGCGACGGTGCAGACGCGGCGGCGCTGCTCGCCGGCACGCTTCGCGCGGACGGCGTCGTCGCCGTCGACGACGGATGGCCGAGCGGCCATTTGATCGCCTTGATGCGGCATCGTCCTTCGCTGCGATGGACAGGCGGCGGTTCGCTGCTCGGAGCGCTGCGTCAGGTGAAAGACCGGCACGAGCTGGACCGGATTCGCGAGTCGGCGTCGGCGCTGAACCGGGTGATGGAAGCGTTCGTCCCGCAGATCCGCGTCGGCCGGAGCGAAGCGGAGCTTCTGGAGCTTTTGCTCGAGCTGTGGAAACGGGAAGGCATTCGCGAGCTGTCGTTCGATCCTACGGTCGCGACGGGGGCGAACGGAGCGAATCCGCATCATGCTCCGGGAGACAGCGTCGTTCGCGAAGGCGATTTTTTGATCGTCGATACGGGCGGCATCTTGAACCGCTACTGCTCCGACATGACCCGTACGTTCAGCGTAGGGGAGCCGTCCGAGGAGCAGCGGAACGTATACGAGCTCGTCAAGCAGGCGCATTTGGCCGGCGTTCGCGCCGTTCGTCCGGGGGCGACGCTGGCCGAGGTCGATCGCGCCGCGCGCGGCGTCATCGAAGCCGGCGGCTACGGTCCGTATTTTGTCCACCGGACCGGGCACGGGCTCGGAATCGACGTTCACGAGCTGCCGGCCGTGCAGGACGGCAACGATACGGTCATCGTGCCGGGAATGGTGTTTAGCATCGAACCGGGCGTTTACTTGCCCGGCAAATTCGGCGTCCGCATCGAGGATATCGTGATCGTGACGGAAACCGGCTGCGAATCGGTCAATGCCGCGGTTAGCAAGGAATTGACCGTTCTGGGGTAATCATTTCTCGGACGACTCCCTTCATGCCGGGACCGACGGTTCGGAGCAATGGTCGCATGCAGACCGATTTTCTGGTATCATGTAGAAAGTCGTTTAAACTACCTGGAGGGAGTCTCCGCTTTTCATGGCTAATATTACGTATACCGGCTTACAGGACATCGGCCCGGTGGTCCAGTTTTTTCTGAACAATGACGAGCATTTGGTGAATAACCCGCTCTTTGCCGACATCGCGAACGTTGACATTTTGAACCATAGTTTGTTTCGGTTGATGAGCCAAATCAATACCGAAAAAGATTTTCACGACATGCTCAACTACAAAAACTTGCTGTATAAACAGCTTGTCCACTACTCCGATTCGATCGAATCGGTCGCCGAGCTGAAGGACGACTACCACGAGCTGGTCGTGCACCGGATTTATATCGGAACGGAAATCAAAATACTCAGCTGGATTTACAAAGAAATGTACGGCGCCGAGCCGGATTTGAGCAACCCGGAAAACAATTCGCCGCAAGGCTTTTTGCGCTATTTGAAAATGAACTGCAAGCCGGACGTGACCGCGCACTTTATCGGTCTCGCGCTGCAGCAGTACGTGCAAACGCATTATCCCGAAGAAGCGTTTTACAAAGACGAGGCGCTGTTCGGCGGCAGCTACAACTTTTTGGCCGAGTTCGTGCTGGAAACGGACGAGATCGACAAAGTCGTGAAAACGGTGGCGGAGCAGCAGCAGGAGCTCGTTTGGCTGCGCGACCAGCTGATCGCCTCGGAGGAAAAGCTGCAGGAGACGCCGGACGACGCCGAAACGCAAAACGAGCAGCAGAAGCTGATCGTCAACTTCATGACGGAGCGGCTCGAAATGGAGTTTTTGTCGCAAGTCGTCATGCGGTTATTTTAAAAAGGAAAGAAGGGAACGAGGATGGACTGCATTTTTTGCAAAATCGTAAAAGGCGAAATTCCTTCCCGCAAAGTGTTCGAAAACGATCGCGTGCTGGCGTTTCACGACATTCAGCCTGCGGCGCCGACGCATGCGCTCGTTATCCCGAAAAAGCATATCGCTTCGATGAACGAAGCGGAGGAGGAAGACCGCGAGCTGCTCGGCGAGCTGCTGCTGACGGCGAAAAAGGTCGCCGAAGAGCTCGGCGTCGCGGAGAGCGGATACCGGCTCGTCAACAACGTCGGCTCCGACGGCGGACAAGTCGTCTATCACATCCACGTTCACGTGCTCGGCGGCGAGAAGCTCGGCGGACTGAACGTCAAACGGTAAAAAAACGGGGCGGCGCTTGAACGGCGCCGCCTCGTCCTTGCCATGGCGGGCAGGTTGACACCCCCTTTCCGAATCACTTATAATGTAGTTTGATAAACCGTGTTTTCGTCTTGGACGGTCTGTTCGGAGGGAGGGAAAACTAGTGTCCGAAACTCGAGTTCGCAAAAATGAAACCATCGATGCTGCACTTCGTCGCTTTAAACGTTCCATTGCCAAAGACGGCGTCTTGGCTGAGGTGAAGAAGCGCAAACACTATGAGAAGCCTAGCGTCAAACGCAAGAAGAAGTCGGAGGCTGCTCGGAAGAGAAAGTTCTAGGAGGATTTTGCTTTCATGAGCCTAAGCGAACGCTTGAATGAAGATATGAAGCAAGCGATGAAGAATCAGGACAAATTCAAACTCTCCGTCATCCGAATGATTCGATCGGCGATTAAAAACGTTGAGATAGATCAAAAGAAGACATTGGGCGATGAAGAAGTTCTGGATATTTTGAATCGCGAAATCAAACAACGCAAAGACTCCCTCCATGAATTTGAAAAAGCGGGCCGCGACGATCTCGCCGAAGCCGTCAAGAAAGAAATAGAAGTCATTGCCGTATACATGCCGCAGCAATTAACCGAGGAAGAAATTCAAGCTATCGTACAGCAGACCATCCAAGAAACCGGTGCATCTTCCAAAGCGGACATGGGCAAATTGATGGGCGCATTGATGCCGAAGGTGAAAGGTCGTGCCGACGGCAAGCTGGTCAACCAGCTCGTGCAAAAGCTTCTTTCTTGAGAAATCGGACGAGCAAGTCCGTTTTCCGTCATTAAAACGCAAAAACAACACTCCTGACGGGGTGTTTTTTTGTTTGTTGAAACATTCTTCCTCCACTTACGTAGAACAATAGGAATACAGGTTCGAGAGTCGATCGAAAACCCGAAAACAAGGAGGAGCTATGCGTAACGCCACTCAACGTTTCGCGCTGAGACATGCGCTGCGATACGCGCTGACGTTCGGGCTTGTCGCGCTTGTGCTCGGCTGCGGCGTTTTGCTCGGCATCGGCGTGCAAACCGCTTCCTCGGAAAGCGTTCCGACGGCCCGGGAATCGCCCGCGGCCTCGGGCAAGCTCGTCTATGTCGTCCCGGTCCGCCAGACGGTCGAGAGCGGCTTGTACAGCTTTCTCGAACGGGCGTTTGCCGATGCGGAGCGCTCCCGCGCGGCGGCGATCGTGCTCGATATCGATACGCTCGGCGGCAGGCTGGATTCCGCCGAAGAGATCGGGAAGCTCGTTCGCGGCAGTCCGATACCGACGGCCGCCTTCGTGCGCGGCCGCGCCGTTTCGGCCGGCAGCTACATCGCCTTGAATGCCGGGACGATCGTGATGGAGCCCGGCAGCACGATCGGAGCGGCCGCCGTCGTGGACGGCAGCGGCAACGAAATCGATAAGGCGAAGATCGTCTCCCACTGGTCCGGCGAAATGAAAGCGGCGGCGGAGCTTCGCGGCCGGAATCCCGCCATAGCCGAAGGCATGGTGGACAAAAGCGTCGTCGTCGACATGCCGCAAATCGGCCGGAAGGTCGGACCCGGCGAGATCGTAACGCTCACCGCGGAAGAAGCGGTCAAGGTCGGTTACGCCGAAAAAACGGCCGCCACGCTCGACGAAACGATCGCTTATATGGGGCTGGACGGAGCGACCGTCATTCATGTCGAGCCGACGTTCGCGGAGAAGCTCGCCCGCTTTCTCGTCCATCCGGCGACGATGACCGTGCTGCTGATCGTCGGCATCGCCGGCGTCGCCATCGAGCTGCTCGTTCCCGGCTTCGGCTTGCCCGGCGTACTCGGCATCGCCGGCTTCGCGCTTTATTTTTTCGGCCATTACGTGGCCGGCTTCGCCGGAATCGAGCATATCGCGCTGTTCGTCGGCGGCATCGTGCTGCTGGCGCTCGAGCTGTTCGTGCCCAGCTTCGGCATCCTGGGCATGCTTGGAATCGCGGCGATACTGGCCGGCGTCGTCCTGGCCGCGTTCGATACGAAAAACGCGCTGCTCTCGCTCGGCGTCTCCGTCGTGCTGTCCGCGATCGTCGTCGTCATCGTCGCCAGACAGTTCAAAAGTCGCGGCGTATGGAACAAATTCATTTTGCGGGATGCGCTTCTAACGGAGGAAGGCTATGTGTCGCACGAGTCGAAGGACCATCTGTACGGGGCTCTCGGCATGGCGATCACGCCGCTCCGGCCGGCCGGAACGGTCGAAATATGGGACGAAAAAGTCGACGTCGTCACCGAAGGCGAATTTATCGAAGCGAACAGCATGGTGAAGGTGATCAAAATCGAAGGGGGCCGAATCGTCGTCAAGCAGGCGGAGTGAGGATGCCCGCACCGTCTTAAAAACGTTTTGGGAGGATACGAACGAATGGCAGATTATTCGATGATATTTATGTTGACGATCGTGGCGCTGGCGGTGATCGTGCTGTCCGTCTTTTTCAGCTTCGTCCCGGTCATGCTTTGGATATCCGCGCTCGCCTCCGGCGTCCGCGTCGGCATTTTCACGCTCGTGGCCATGCGGCTGCGCCGCGTCATCCCGAGCCGCATCGTCAACCCGATGATCAAGGCGCATAAAGCGGGGTTGCCGATATCCGTCAATCAGCTGGAAAGCCATTACCTCGCGGGGGGCAACGTGGACCGCGTCGTGAACGCGCTGATCGCCGCGCAGCGGGCGCAAATTCCGCTTCCGTTCGAACGGGCGGCGGCGATCGATTTGGCCGGCAGGGACGTGCTGCAGGCGGTACAGATGAGCGTAAACCCGAAGGTGATCGAGACGCCGATGGTATCGGCGGTGGCGAAGGACGGCATCGAGGTGAAAGTGCGCGCCCGGGTTACGGTTCGGGCGGATATCGACCGGCTCGTCGGTGGCGCCGGCGAAGAGACCGTTATCGCCCGGATCGGCGAAGGCATCGTCACGTCCGTAGGCTCGAGCGACACGCACAAGCAGGTGCTGGAAAATCCGGACATGATCTCGCGCACCGTACTCGGCAAAGGGCTCGACGCCGGCACGGCGTTCCAAATTTTATCGATCGACATCGCCGACGTCGATATCGGCAAAAACATCGGCGCCCACCTGCAAACCGAGCAAGCCGAGGCGGACAAGCGGATCGCCCAGGCGAAAGCGGAGGAACGGCGCGCAATGGCCGTCGCGCAGGAGCAGGAAATGAAAGCGCGCGTCGTCGAAATGCGGGCCCGGGTCGTCGAGTCGGAGTCGCAGGTGCCGCTCGCGATGTCCGAGGCGCTGCGCGAAGGCAAGCTCGGCGTCATGGATTACATGAATTTGCGCAATATCGATGCGGACACGGAAATGCGCTCCTCGTTCGGCAAAATGAATGCTCCCGACAAAACCGATAAGGATCCGATTTAAACGATGCCGCATCGAACGATCGAGCGGAAGGAGGAGCGCGAATGAGAGACGTTATCGACTTTTTGCTCCGCAACCTCGGGATGGTTATCGTCGTTGCCGGCTTCATCCTCACCTTGTTGGCCAAACGAAACGGACGGGAAAACCGGCGCCCCGGAACCGGACGGGCCGGGGGCGGCAAGCCGAATCCGATGATGCCTCCGTTCGGCGGAGGACCGCAGGGCATACCGCATCGACGGCCGCAGCCGTCTCCCCCTTCCGATCGCTCCGGCCCGGATCAAAGCCGTCCCGCCCCGGAGCAAACCCGGGACGAGCCGGCGCGGCGAATCGACGGCGAAGGCTCGCATCGTTATCTGGAACAGGACGGTCCGAGCGGTCGAACCGAATCTCCGGCGGCGGATAACCGCTCCGATGCCGGCACGGCCGTTATCGAAGCCGATCGCGCGGGGCGGGACGAGAGACGTTTGGCCGAAGACGCGATACGCGGTATGCTATGGGCGGAAATCATGGGGCCGCCCCGGTCGAAAAAGCCGTACAGGCCGAAAAATCGGTAGAGAGGAATGAACACGATGAAACGGTTCGCTTTCTTGTCAGGCAGCATCGCGATGGCGGCGATGCTCTTTTTTTTCACCGGATGCGGACGGAGCGATGCGCCCGCGGATACCAGGCAGCCCGCGCCCGGCGCTCCGGCGGCTTCCGAACCGGAGTCGTCCGATTCCATGCCGTATCGCGAGGCGGAAACGGTGGCCGATAAGCTGAACGTGCCGTGGGACCTTGCTTTCGCCCCGGACGGCAGACTGCTGTTTACGGAGCGCCCCGGGGCGATCCGCGTCATCGAAGGCGGCAAGCTGCTCGAGGAGCCGATGTTCGCCTTCGGTCCGCCGTTCGTCAGCCGCGGCGAGAGCGGGCTGCTCGGATTGGCGCTGGACCCCGAGTTCGCCAAGAACGGTTATGTGTACACGTACCATACGTACGAGTCGAACGGTACGATGAAAAACCGCGTGCTGCGTCTGCGCGCGGAAGGCAACAAAGCGAAGCTGGACCGCGTGCTGCTCGCCGACTTGCCGGGCCAGCAAACGCACGACGGCGGCCGGTTGCGCTTCGGCCCCGACGGGCTGCTGTACGTGACCGTAGGAGACGCTCAGCAGCGGGAGGAGTCGCAGAGCAGGAGCAGCCTGGCCGGCAAAATATTGCGGATTCGGCCGGACGGCTCGATTCCGGGGGACAATCCGGACCCGAAATCGCCGATTTACAGTTTAGGCCACCGGAATCCGCAGGGGCTTGCCTGGCAGCCGGGAACCGGCAAGCTGTTCAGCTCCGAGCACGGGCAAACGTCCAAAGACGAAATCAACGTCATCGAGAAAGGCGCCAACTACGGCTGGCCGCTCATCGAGGGCGATCAATCCGAGCCGGCGCAGCCGCCATCGTCCGGCACCGCGCTGAGGAAGCCGCTCGTCCATTCCGGCGCGAACGTCACCTGGGCTCCGTCGGGCATGACGTTTATTTCGCAAGGTCCGTGGAAGGGGCAGCTGCTGGTCGCGGGCCTGCGCGGCATGCAGGTGCTTAAGCTGACGCTCGCGGCCGGGCCGGAAGCGCGCGTGGATAAAATCGACGCGCTGTGGAAAGACCGGTACGGCCGAATCCGCCATGTCGCGGAAGGGCCGGACGGTTCGTTGTACGTGCTGACGAACAACCGGGACGGCCGCGGCAGTCCGAAACAAAACGACGACGTTATTTTGCGTTTTAAGCCGAAATGACCGAGCCGTTCGCCAACCGAGCGACAGCGGCCCCACAAGCTCCCGCCAGCGCCGACACCCGCGCAGGCGGGTCTTTTTTTGCCCGCCTGCGCATATGGTGGTAAAAGCTACGGTTATTCGGCAAGGAGGATCGCGATACATGCGGCAATGGAACCGGCGCTTGAGCAAATTAACGGCCAAACTTCTCGATCTCCCCCAGGACGTCGTGCTCGATCTTCCGCGCTTCACGATGATCGGCAACCGCCAGCTCTATATCGAAAACCATCGCGGCGTGCTCCATTTTTCAAGCGATACGCTGAAGCTCGGACTGTCGCAAGGTAAGCTGGAAATCGTCGGCAAGGAGCTCGTCATCCGCGCCATATTGCCGGAAGAAGTCTTTATCGAAGGAATCATATCGGATATCCGTTACTCGGATTAATCGACGAAGGAGGAGCCGCCGTGAAATCGACGTTATTCAACCGGCTGCGCGGATACGTGCGCATCGAGCTGCGCGGCAGCAAACTGGAGCAGCTGCTGAACGAGCTGATCGATAAAAAGTTCGCCGTATGGGACATTCGCCGCATCGGACAAGATGCGGTCGAGCTTCATATCGTCATCCGCGATTTTTTCAAGCTGCGTCCGTTTCTGAAACGAACGGCGACGAAGCTGCGCGTAAAGGAGCGGTTCGGGTTTCCGTTTACGCTGGACAAGCTCGGGCGGCGGAAGGCGTTTCTCGGCGGCATCGTGCTCTTTTTCGCGGCGATCTACATATTGTCCATGCTCGTCTGGCGCATCGACGTCGAAGGCAACGAGAAAATCGCCCGCAGCGATATTATTCAAGCCGCCAAACAGCAGGGCTTGTACCGGTTCCAATGGAAGTTCCGGCTCGGCGAGCCGGACAAGCTGTCGCGCGAGCTGCTGCAGAAGCTGCCGGGAACGGCATGGGTCGGCGTCGAGGTGCAGGGAACGCGGATCCGGATCAAAGTCGTCGAATCGGCAAGGCCGGAAGAGCGGCCGCTCATGAGCCCGCGCCATCTCGTCGCCTCGAAAAACGCCCTCGTCACGCAAATTTTGGCGGAAAAGGGCAAGCCTCTCGTCAAAGTGAACAGCAACGTCAGCAAAGGCGATATATTGATTTCCGGCTATATCGGCGACGAAGCGAACCGGCAGACGGTCGTGGCGCAAGGAACGGTACGCGGCATCGTTTGGGAGGAAGCGAACGTGGAAATTCCTTTGAAGCTGACCCGCAAAGTGTACACGGGCGAAACGAAAACGCGCTCCTACGTCGTCGTCGGCGGCAAAGGGCTGCAGGTGAGCGGCTTCGGCGATACGCCGTTCGCCCAATACGAAACGATTCCGCTGCTCAAAACGGTGCATTGGCGCAAATGGTCGCTTCCGTTCGGCTGGCTGACCGAAAAGGTGCTCGAATCCCGGCTCGAGGAAATTCCGCTGGATCCGGAGGAAGCGAAAAAGATCGCCCTGGAGCAGGCGCGCGCGGAGCTCGTGGCGGCCGCCGGAGAAGGCGGCGTATGGCGGGGCGAAAAGATTATTTTGCATGAAAAGTCGGACAATGGTAAAGTTTATATGAAAGTGCTTTTCGAAATCGAGCAACCGATCGCCGTCGAGCAGCCGATTGTCCCTTAAATCGCGCGCTTCGGCGATGCGAACTACTTTCGACAAAGGGACTGAGGCTTTTTTGAATGATGCGAACGTGTTGAAAATCAGTTTGAACAACGTGTCGGAAGGACTTTCGCTGTTCGGACCGCAGGACAAATTCATGCATTTGATCGAGAGCGCGACGCCCGCGAAAATGTATACGCGCGAAGCGGAGCTGACGGTTCAAGGTCCGCCCGCGGAGCTGCGGTGGCTGGAGCAATTGTTCGACGTGCTGCTGCAGCTCGTGCGGGCGCAATATCCGCTGTCGGAACGGGACGTTCTGTTCGCGATCGAGCTGGCCAAGGAAGGGAAGGCCGACCAACTGCTCGATCTGTTCAAGGGCGAAATCGCCTCGACGTACCGCGGCAAACCGATTCGCGTCAAAACGATCGGACAGCGGCATTACGTATCGACGATCCGCAAAAAAGACATCGTATTCGGCATCGGCCCCGCCGGTACGGGCAAAACGTATTTGGCAGTCGTGCTGGCCGTGACGGCGCTGAAGGAAGGCAAAGTGAAGCGAATCGTATTGACGCGGCCGGCGGTGGAGGCGGGAGAAAGCCTCGGCTTCCTGCCCGGCGACCTCCAGGAAAAAGTTGACCCTTATTTGCGGCCGTTGTATGATGCACTTAACGACGTGCTGGGGCCGGAGCAGGTCGCCAAGTCGCTCGAGCGCGGCTTGATCGAGATCGCTCCGCTCGCGTATATGCGCGGCCGGACGCTCGACGATTCGTTCATCATATTGGACGAAGCGCAAAACACGACGCCGGAGCAGATGAAAATGTTTTTGACCCGTCTCGGCTTCGGCTCGAAAATGGTCATCACGGGGGACAAAACGCAAATCGACCTTCCGCGGGGCACCCGTTCGGGGCTCGTCGAGGCGGAGCGCATCGTGGGGGGAATTCCCGAGATCGGCATCGTCCATTTCGCCGAACAGGATGTCGTCAGGCATTCGCTCGTACAGAAGATCATCGTGGCGTACGAGCAAGATTATGAAACCAAGGGCTGATCGACGTATCGTCCGGAGGAAAGTGAGGACTGAACGTGGCTCAAAACCAGCGGATTTCCAACGACGGAAAACATTCGAACCGGCTGGGCGGCTGGAAAACCAGCCTTGGGATCCGTCTCTTGTTGTTCGCGTTGCTCGGAATCGTATTTTATTTCGCCATGGCGGGACGGCTGATCCCGCAAACGTACGATATTGTGGTCGGGGCGCCCAGCGAGAAGACGATTTACGCCACGAAGCAGATCGAGAACGCGATCGGCACGCAAAAAGCGAAGGAAGAAGCGGCTAGGCGGGTAGAGCCCGTCTATTCCATTTTGTCGATGAAAAACGAAGCGCTGGTACAGGCGATCTTCGAGAAGCTGAGGCAGATCAACGCCGACGACCAGCTCGGCACGAACGATAAAGTCAACGTGTTCCGAAACGTATTTCCGACGATGTTCAGCGATCACGCCCAAATGCTGTACAATACGATCCGCTCCGACGATCCCGGCAACGACGGGCTGCTGAACGAAGTGAAGACCGCCCTGGCCGAGCAGCAGTACCGTATTCCGGAAGAGGTATATTTCAAATTTCCGCGGCTGACGAAGGAAGACCTGGACGCGATGGAGCCGGTCGCCATCGAGATCGTCGGCCGGTTGATGAACGACCAGCTGCTCAGCGCGCAGTCGGCCCGGACAAGGGTCGCCGAGCTCGTCAACACGTCGCCGCTCACGAAAACATTGTCGCGCGAAACGGTTCAGGAAATTGCCAGATACGTCATTACGCCGAACAAGTTTTTGAACCAGAAGGCGACGGACGAAGAGCGGGCGGAAGCGAGAGACAACACGAAGCCCGTCTACATCAACAAAGGCGACGTGCTCGTCTACAAGGGCGAGACGGTGACCGAGGAAACGTACGAACGGCTGAAGGCGATGGATTTGCTGAAGGAGAAGACGAACTATTGGCCGCAGCTCGGCCTGACGCTTCTCAGCGGCTTGCTCGTGCTCGGCTTGTTCATGTTCGTGCGTCAAAGCGAGCTGCCGATCCGTTCCCACAACGTACAGCTGCTCATGCTCGCCCTTATTTACGTGCTGAACGTGTTCGCGATGAAAATCGTCGCCCTCGGGCAAAATTTGGCGTATTCGACGATCGGGTACTTGGCCCCCGTCGCCATGGGGACGATGCTGATCGCCATTTTGATCGGCATTCCGCTCGCCTTCGTATCGTCGATCGTATTCGCGCTTTTATCCAGCGTCATCTTCAACGCGAACAGCGAAGCGTTGTTCGATTTCCGATTCGGGTTTCTTGCCCTCGTCGTCTGCATCACCTCGGTGTTCGCGGTGCAGAGGGCGAATCAGCGATCGTCGATTTTGAAATCGGGCATTATGGTGTCGCTTTCGGGAGCCGTCGCCATATTAAGCTTGACGTTTCTCGACAACATCTATGCGCGCGACGAATTATTGCTTTCGTTCGGCTTCGCGGTCGCCTCCGGGCTGCTTACCGCAGTGCTCGTCATCGGTCTCATGCCGTTTTTCGAAGTGTCGTTCGGCATATTGTCGCCGCTCAAGCTCGTCGAGCTGTCGAATCCGAACCATCCGCTGCTGCGCAAGCTGCTGACGGAAACGCCGGGGACATACCATCACAGCGTCATGGTCGGCAATTTGTCGGAGGCCGCCGCCGAATCGGTCGGCGCGAACGGGCTGCTGTGCCGCGTCGGCTCGTACTATCACGATATCGGCAAAACGAAGCGGCCGAGCTACTTTATCGAAAACCAGATGAACATGGGCAATCCGCACGATCATATCGATCCGGATTTGAGCAAGTCGATCATCGTCGCCCACGCCCGCGACGGCGTCGAAATGTTGAAGGAATACAACATTCCGAAGCCGATTCGCGACATCGCCGAGCAGCACCACGGGACGACGCTGCTGAAGTTTTTTTACTTGAAGGCGAAAAAGCTGCAGGCGGAAGGGGAAGAGCCGGTCCGCGAGGAGGACTTCCGGTACCCGGGGCCGAAGGCGCAGTCGAAGGAAGCGGCCATCGTCGGCATCGCCGACAGCGTCGAGGCCGCGGTGCGGTCGCTGCGCAACCCGTCGATCGAGCAAATCGACACGATGGTGCGCAAAATCATTAAAGACCGGCTCGACGACGGCCAGCTCGGCGAATGCGACCTGACGCTGAAGGAGCTGGAGACGATCGCCAAGACGCTCAACGAGACGCTGCTCGGCATTTTTCATTCGCGCATCGAATATCCGGCCGAAACTCCGGCGAAGAGCGAAAGCAAGGAAGTTAAACAAGCGTAAGGGGACGGTTGCTGGATGGCGGTTAGTCTGGAATGGGTGAACGAACAACACGATATGGAGATCGGCGAGCCGTTGATCGCCATGCTGGAAAAGCTGCTGGCGATCGCCGCCGAAGCGGAAGGGGTCGAAAACGGCGAAGTCGCGCTAAGCTTCGTGGACGACGAAGCGATCCGGGCGCTGAACCGCGACTATCGCAATATCGACAAGGCGACGGACGTGCTGTCGTTTTCGATGGTCGAAACCGTCCCGGGCGAGCCGGATATCCGGTTCGACGACGACGCCGACGAGGAAGGGGAAGGCGATGAGGCGGACGAGCTTGCGGAAGACGGCGACGACGGGGAGACGTTTCCCGAGCCGCTCGGCGACATCGTCATTTCCGTCCGCCGGGCGATCGAGCAAGCAAGCGAGTACGGCCATTCGATCGAACGGGAGCTCGGCTTCCTGTTCGTGCACGGCTTCCTGCATCTGATCGGCTACGACCATCAGGACGAGGAAGCGGAGCGCGTCATGTTCGGCAAGCAGGAAGCGGTGCTCGCCAAGGCGGGACTGTCCCGGTGAGAGACGTCAAAAAATTTCGCCGCAGCTTCCGGTACGCTTACGAAGGGCTGAAGCATTCGCTGTCGACGCAGCAAAACATGCAGTTTCACTTTTTGGTCGCGTTCATCGTGCTCATAGCGGCGATCGTGTTCGAGCTGCCGAAGGCGGAAATTTTGTTCGTTTTGCTCTCGGTTACGCTCGTCATCGTCTGCGAGCTGATCAATACCGCCGTCGAAAAAGCGGTCGATCTGGCGATGCCGGAGCGGCATCCGCTGGCCAAAATCGCCAAAGACGTAGCAGCGGCCGCCGTTCTCGTATCGGCGGTTTTTGCCGCTATTGTCGGCATGGTCGTCTTCTACGAGCCGATCGACCGGCTTGTCCGGCAAGCCGGCACCGCGGAAAGCATGCTGACGCCGGGGCTTATCTGGACGCTCGTGGCGCTCGTGGCGCTCACCGTCGTCGTCGTGCAGACGCGCTTTTCCGAGCGGCGCATTCCGCTGCGGCCGAGCCTGCTGACCGCCGTGTCGTTCGCGATCTCGACGTGGATCGCGCTGCTGACCGGCAAGACGCTGATCGCGCTGCTCGGCTACAGCTTGTCGATCCAGCTGACGTTCGTCCTGTACGACAAGCGGAGCAGGCAGCTACCGGCTCTAGCCGCCGGAGCGATCATCGGATCGATCATGACGCTGTTAGCTTATTATTTAATTGAAATACTATGAAGGGGGCGACAAGGGTGAGCGCAAACGACCGTCAAGCGGCCGATTTGATCCGCCATGCGCTGGCGGCGAGGGAAAAAGCCTACGCTCCGTATTCGCGCTTCCGCGTAGGCAGCGCCCTGCTGGACGCGCAAGGAAACGTGCATCTCGGCTGCAATGTGGAAAATGCGGCGTACGGTCCGACCAACTGCGCCGAACGGACGGCGCTGTTTCGCGCCATCGCGGACGGCGTGCCGCCGGGAAGCTTCGCGGCGATCGCCGTCGTCGGCGACACGGATAGCCCGATCACGCCGTGCGGCGTTTGCCGGCAAGTGCTGCTCGAGCTATGCCCGCCCGACATGCCCGTCTATATGGCGAATATGAAAGGGGACGTCGCGATCGCGACCGTTTCCGAGCTGCTGCCCGGCGGGTTCGGCCCGGACCAGCTGACGCAGCCTCACCCGGCCCACGATCAGAACTAACGGAGGATGTCATGACCAACCATAAATCGGGCTTCGTCGCCATCGTCGGGCGTCCGAACGTCGGAAAATCGACGCTGCTCAACCACGTCATCGGCCAAAAGATCGCCATCATGTCGGACAAGCCGCAGACGACGCGCAACAAAATACACGGCGTCTATACGACGGAGCACATGCAAATCGTCTTTCTCGACACGCCGGGCATTCATAAGCCGAAGTCGAAGCTCGGAAGCTACATGATGAAGGTGGCCGAAAACACGTTTCACGAGGTCGAAGCGATCTTGTTTCTCGTGGACGTCGCCCAAGGGATCGGCGGAGGCGACCGCTACATTATCGAACGGCTCAAAGACGTGAAGACCCCGGTCCTGCTCGTGCTCAACAAAATCGATCAGGTGCATCCGGAGGCGCTGCTTCCGGTCATCGTCGCCTACAAGGATTTGTACGACTTCGCCGAAATCGTGCCGATTTCCGCGCTGCACGGCAGCAACGTCGGCACGCTGCTCGAGCAAATCGGCAAATATTTGCCGGAGGGCCCGCAATATTATCCGGCCGATCAAGTGACGGACCATCCGGAGCAGTTTATTTGCGCCGAGCTGATCCGCGAAAAAATATTGCACATGACGCGCGAAGAAATTCCGCATTCGATCGCGGTCGCCATCGAGCAGATGAAAGCCGAAGAGAACGGAGTCGTCACGATCGGCGCCGTCATTTACGTCGAACGCGATTCGCAGAAAGGCATCGTCATCGGCAAGCACGGGGCGATGCTGAAAGAAATCGGCCGGCTGGCGCGGCGCGACATCGAAGCGCTGCTCGGCTCGAAAATTTTTTTGGAGCTATGGGTGAAGGTAAACAAAGATTGGCGCAACCGCGAGCATGTGCTCAAAGACCTCGGCTTCCGCCACGACTGACGCCATTTTTTACATGGGATAGCCCGCGCCGCCTTCGCTCATCCTAGGGAATATCAATCGATAATCGTTCCTCAGGCGAAAGGATGATCCGCATGCGCGACTTTTCTTGGAAGGTTTTTACGATGACCGGAGACGTGGAATCGTACCTGCTTTATAAAGAAATGGATCATCAGGCGGGCGCGGAACCCGAGGAGGAAGAACAGCCGGCGGCGGACGACGCGGACATAACGATTTGAGCGGACCGCATTCCGCCTTGCGGGCGGACGGTGCGTCACGGGAAGAAGGCGTTTCGAATGATCGTTCGGGTCGAAGGCATCGTATTGCGCACGATCGATTACGGGGAAGGCAACAAAATTTTGACCGTGTTTTCCAAGGAAGCCGGCAAACTAAGCATCATGGCCCGCGGCGCGAAGAAGCTCAAAAGCCGCCATTCGGCGATTGCCCAGCCGTTCACGTACGGCGAATTTATTTGCTACAAGACGGGATCGATGGGCACGCTGAACAACGGGGACATTTGGAACGCGTACAACCGTCTGAAGGAAGACATCCACAAGACGGCGTACGCTTCCTACTTGATGGAAATGACGGACCGGATGCTCGGGGAAAACGAACGCAACGCTCCGCTCTTCGACCAGCTGAAGGCGGCGCTCGACGCGCTCGACGAAGACAAGGATCCGCAAATCGTCACGAACATCTATGAAATGAAAATGCTTCGGATCGCGGGCTATATGCCCGAGCTGGACAGCTGCGTCTCGTGCGGCGCGACGGACGGCGCCATGTCGCTCAGCGTGTCGATGGGTGGAACCGTTTGCGCCCGGTGCCGGACGCAGGATCCGGGAGCGATCGCAATTTCGGACGGGACGCTCAAGCTGCTCCGTCTGTTTTTGCATATGGACATACGGCGGCTCGGCAAGACGGAAGTGAAGGATGCGACGAAAAAACAGTTGAAGCTGTGCATCCGCCAGTTTTTGGACGCGCACGTCGACGTCAAATGGAAGTCGCGAAATTTCATCGACCAGATGGACAAATACGGCATATAATCCGCGGATGGAGGGCGCCTATGAGCAAAATGATTCCGAAGCCGATCGTCTACGTCGTTTCGGACTCGGCCGGCGATACGGCGGAGTCCGTCTTGAAGGCGGCGGCGATTCAATTTCATCCCAATATCGTCGACATACGCCGCGCCCCGTACGTCAGCGGAACGGAAGGCATCGACCGGATCGTCGGCGAGGCGGCGGGAGCGCAGGCGATCGTCCTGTTTACGCTTGTCGTGCCCGAGCTGCGCGATTATTTGATCGCCCAGACGCGCAAGCGAAAAGTCATTTCGATCGATTTGCTCGGACCGATCATTTCGACGCTGGAAAAAGCGTTCAATCGCGAGCCGCTGCACCAGCCCGGACTTATTCATCAATTGGACGAACAATATTTCAAAAAAGTCGAAGCCGTCGAATTCGCCGTCAAATACGACGACGGGCGGGACCCGACGGGCGTACTGCTGGCCGACATCGTGCTCGTCGGGGTGTCGCGCACGTCGAAGACGCCGCTGTCGATGTATTTGGCGCATCGCATGTTCAAAGTCGCCAACGTTCCGCTCGTGCCGGAGCTGCAGCCGCCGGATCAGCTGTTCACCGTGTCGCCGGACAAGGTGATCGGGCTCGTCATCGATCCCGAGAAGCTGAACATGATCCGGAAGGAGCGGCTCAAAAATTTGGGGCTCGCGGACAGCGCCCTGTACGCGCAAATGGAGCGAATCCACAAGGAGCTGGACCACGCCCGCGCCGTCATGGCCCGCGTCGGCTGCAAGGTGATCAACGTATCCAACAAAGCGGTCGAAGAAACGGCCGGCATCATCATGGGCTTGTTCCGGCGGTAATCGCTTGCTTTTGCAAATTGAAACCGGAAAGCAGGATTTTTTGTTTTTTCATCGTATATAATATAACGGTAACAAATGACAGGAAATTGGTGGTAATCATCGGGTTCAAAATTATCGTCGACGCGGACGCCTGTCCGGTCAAAGCGGAAATTGCGGATGCCGCGGCACGATTCGGCGTCCCCGTTGTCATGGTCGCGTCCTTCGACCACCGGCTGGACATGAAAGGCGACGGAATCACGGTCGTCCAGGTGGACCGGTCGGATCAAGCGGTCGACTTGTACATCGCCAACCGCCTTGCGGCAGGGGACGTGCTCGTGACGCAAGATTTCGGATTGGCGACGATCGGCTTGGCGAAGAAAGCGATCGCGATTTCGAACCGCGGGCAGCTGTACACCGACCGGACGATCGATTTTTTGCTCGAAAACAGGCACGAGCGCGCCAAACAGCGCAGGGGAGGCAAGCATAGCAAAGGGCCGAAGCCGTTTACCGATTCGGATCGTCGGTCGTTTCTACAATGTTTGACAAAAGTTTTAACCGGTTTGCAGGAAAATGGGCCGAATTAGCGAATAGTATTACTGTACTTGACAAAGGGTGATTAGGATGAGTAGCGGACCGATTCCGGAGCACGTCATCGAGGCAGTCCTAAAGCACCACGACATCGTGGAAGTGATCGGCAAATACGTCCATTTGTCCAAAGCCGGCCGCAACTGGAAAGGGCTCTGCCCGTTCCATTCGGAGAAATCGCCTTCGTTCAACGTCAATCCCGAGAAGCAAATATTCAAATGCTTCGGCTGCGGCGTAGGCGGGCACGTCATCCGGTTCATTCAGGAGATCGAAGGGTATTCGTTCGCCGAGGCGGTGCGTCATTTGGCCGAAGAAGCGAACGTGCCGTACGTCTGGGAGCGGCAAACGCCCGAGCAGGCGGAACGGCAGCTGGAGAAGGAACAGATCGTCAAAGGGCACGAGTTCGCCTCCAAGCTGTATCACCACATTTTGCGGAATTCGGCGGAAGGAAAGCCGGCGCTCGACTATTTGCGCGACAGAGGGTTCACCAACTCGCTGATCGAAACGTTCCGGATCGGCTTCGCTCCGAACCGGTGGGACGTTCTCGTCCAGTATTTGGAGCAGCGCGGGTTCCCGATGCCTCTTATGGAGAAAGGGGCGCTCATCGGTGCCAAATCGGGAGGAGGCTACGTCGACAAGTTCCGCAACCGGATCATGTTTCCGATCTCGGACAGCCGGGGGAACGTCATCGCGTTCGCCGGGCGTACGTTGGGGGGCGAGCAGCCGAAATATTTGAACAGCCCGGAAACCGGGTTGTTTCGCAAAAGCAGGCTGCTGTACAACTATCACGCGGCCCGGGCCGAAATCAAGCGTCTCAATCAAGCCGTCGTGTTCGAAGGCTACGCGGACGTCATCAAAGCGTGGTCGGCGGGCGTCCATAACGGGGTGGCGACGATGGGAACGGCGCTGACCGAGGAGCACGCCCTGCTGCTGAGAAGATCGGCGGAGCGTGTCGTCGTTTGCTACGACGGCGACGACGCGGGACAGTCGGCCGCGTACAAAAGTTTGCAGGTGCTCGAGAAGGCGGGTCTCGACATTAAAATCGCGGTGCTGCCGAACCGGCTCGATCCGGACGAATATATCGATTCGTTCGGTCCGGAGCGGTTTCGTACAGACATAATCGAAGGGGCGGTGCCGCCCGAGAAGTTCAAGCTGCTGCATTTAAGACGCAATTTCAACATGCAGGACAACGAAGCGAAGCTGCGCTACGTGCGAACCGCGATCCGCGAAGTGATCGCGAACATCGATTCCCCGACCGGACGGGAGCATTATTTGAAGGAGCTCGCCTCCGAATTCAGCGCCATCTCGTCGTTCGAATCGATGAAACAGGAAACGAACGAGATTCGCCTGCAGCTTCAAAAAAAGCGCTCCAATGGGGATAATAACGATTTTTCGTGGAATACTGTAAGGAATGACGGAGCCGAATACGCTCCGCTGCCGAAGCTGAAACCGGCCTACGACAAGGCCGAACGCCATTTGCTCTATATTATGATGCATGACCGGGACATATCGGCCCTCGTCCAGGAACGGCTGGGGGACGCTTTTAACGATGAAGCTCACGCAGCGTTGGCTGCTTATTTATATGCCTACTACGCGCAAGGAAGCGAGCCGGATGCGAGCAAATATATGGCCTCGCTTCAAGATGACGCGCTGGAACGTCTCGCCAGCTCGATTTTGATGACGGAGTCGGAGCAAGGCGTGAACGAGCAGGTCATCGAAGACTACTTGAGGCAAATCGAGAAGCATCGGCAGCAGCAGGCGATCGAGCGGTTGGTGGAAGAACGGATCGAGAAGGAAAAAGCCGGCGATTTCATCGGCGCCGCGCGCATCGAGCTGGAAATACTCGCCCTAAACGGCAAGTTGCAAAAGAGATAATAGCCCTAAACATGAGCGGGAAGCGGTGCAATCGTTCGCTGGAAACAGACGGAGCCGCCTGATTATTTTTAGGGAGGAGGGAGCTTGGATATGGCGAACGATCAACATACCGAATTGGAGACGGAACTGACGCTGGAGCAGGTCAAAGACCAATTGATCGAGCTTGGGAAAAAGCGGTCTTCTTTGACGTATAAAGACATTATGGAGAAACTGGCTCCGTTCGATCAAGATCCCGAGCAGATGGACGAATTTTTCGAGCAGCTGTCCGAACTCGGCATCGATGTGGGCAATTCTTCGGAAGAAGACGATATGACGATGGGCCAGGACGACGAGCACGACGAGTTTCACCTGGACGACGATTTGTCGCTGCCGCCCGGCATCAAAATTAACGACCCGGTTCGGATGTATTTGAAGGAAATCGGCCGCGTTCCGCTGCTGTCGGCCGACGACGAAATCGATTTGGCCAAACGGATCGAGAAAGGCGACGAGGAAGCGAAACGGCGCCTCGCCGAAGCGAACCTCCGCCTTGTCGTCAGCATCGCCAAACGGTACGTCGGACGCGGCATGCTCTTTCTCGATTTGATTCAGGAAGGCAACATGGGGCTTATCAAGGCTGTCGAAAAGTTCGACTTTACGAAAGGGTTCAAATTCAGCACGTACGCCACTTGGTGGATTCGCCAGGCAATTACGCGCGCGATCGCCGATCAGGCGCGCACGATCCGGATTCCCGTTCATATGGTCGAAACGATCAACAAGCTGATCCGCGTCTCGCGTCAGCTGCTGCAGGAGCTCGGACGCGAGCCGATGCCGGAAGAAATCGCCAAAGAGATGGATTTGAGCACGGAAAAAGTGCGGGAAATTATGAAAATCGCTCAGGAGCCGGTATCGCTCGAAACGCCGATCGGGGAAGAGGACGATTCGCATCTCGGCGATTTCATCGAGGATCAGGAAGCGCTCGCCCCGGCCGACGCGGCCGCCTACGAGCTCCTGAAGGAACAGCTCGAGGACGTGCTCGATACGCTGACGGAGCGGGAAGAAAACGTGCTCCGTCTCCGGTTCGGACTAGACGACGGACGGACGAGGACGCTGGAGGAAGTGGGCAAAGTGTTCGGCGTCACGCGCGAACGCATCCGCCAAATCGAGGCGAAGGCGCTCCGCAAGCTGCGGCATCCGAGCCGAAGCAAGCGGCTCAAAGATTTTCTCGAATAATCGTCACAACCCGCGGAGACCTTTCTGTATCGAAAGCTACAGCAAGGTCTTCCTGAATTTATCCCCGTTAAGCGGAGCCGGCAGACCGACGGCTTGTCCGTTTTCGTTGGAGGTCATTTTCCTGAATGGAACAGGAGAAACGCAAGATCATTATATACGAAATCGAGCATTGGCGCAGAAGCAAGCTGCTTCCCGAGCATTACTGCGACTTTTTGCTGAATTTGTACGACGCGGCTTCGACCGAGCGGGACGGCCGCGTTTCGGGATTATCCAAGAGCGCGATCGCGGGCAGCGATTGGAAATCGTGGCTGATCGGCTGCGTCTTTGCCGCCGTCATCGCGTTTGTCGTTTTTCATTTTAACTCTTTTCGATTGCCATTGCAAATTATGTCAGTGGTGGCTATTGTTGGGCTTTGCTACGGCGTCGGGTTTTGGTATTCGCGCAGGACGCCTTTTATCGGCTACGGTCTCGTCGGAGCGGGATCGGTCGCGCTTCTCGGCGCCGGGTTTTATTTGCTGCGGGCGAACGGCCTGGACGAACCGCCGCTTTTGCTCGCGTACGTCGCCTTCTGCAGCTTCGTCTGGATCTTCGTCGGGCTTGCGGCGCGCATGGGTTTGTTTCATTATTGCGGCTGGTGCGGCCTCATGCTCGTCTATGCGTATTTGCTGCACGAGCGGACTCGGCTCGACTGGATCGGCGCGGAGCTGAGCTGGCTGCCGCTGTGCGTCATCTTCGCATGGCTCGGCTGGCTGCTGCATCGGGCCAGCAAGCAGGTCGGCGCGGTGCTGCTGCTCGTCGGCTTTACGCTGTGGTGGATGCCCGAGCTGTACGGAATGTATGCGGGCGTAACGGACGGCTTGCTGCTGCAGCTGCTTTTTTTGGGCAAGCTTGCGGTAGCCGGTTCCGTCTTGTTCGGGCTGCGAAAAAAATGGAGCGAGTGGGTTTTCTAATATGATCAAATTGTCGAAACGATTGCTTGCGATCGCCGATTGCGTTCCCGACGGGGCGCGGCTGGCGGATATCGGATCGGATCACGCGCTGCTGCCGGCGTACCTTGCCGAGCGGGGGCGCGTTTCGTTCGCGGTCGCCGGGGAAATCAACGCGGGTCCGCTCGAAGCGGCGAGCAAGCAGGTAAAAGAAGCGGGGCTCGGCCGCATCGTGGCCGTCCGGCAGGGCGACGGGCTCGCCGTCGTTTCCGCGGGAGAGGTCGACGTCGTCGCGATAGCCGGCATGGGCGGCGCGCTGATCGCCTCCATCCTGGAGGAAGGAAAGGCAAAGCTGGCTTCGGCGCGCAAGCTCGTCCTGCAGCCGAACGTGGCCGAGGATCAGGTGAGACGCTGGCTGGCCGCGAACGATTGGGTGCTCGAGAACGAGACGATCGTCGAAGAGGACGGGAAATTTTACGAGGTGCTGTGCGCGGGCCGCCAGGCGGACCCGTATGCCGCCAATCGGGAGCTGTACCGGCCGAAGCGGGTCGGCGATTGCGCGCTGCTCGAATCGGAGGAGCTGATCCGGTTCGGTCCGATTTTGCTGGAGCGGGCGGAAGACGCGTTTCGCCGCAAATGGGAGTCGGAAATCGCCAAATTGGACAAAATCGTCCGGGGCATGTCGCGCGGCGGCACGGAAGCCGCCGAAAAACGGCGGCAGGAGCTTCTGGCGGAACGGAATCGGATCGAGGAGGTATTGGGATGTTTGCAAAAGGGGAAGCCGTCATCCAATTGATAGAACAATTGGCGCCGAAGCATATGGCCGTCGAAGGCGATAAAATCGGCCTGCAGCTCGGCTCGCTGCGCAAAGAAATCCGTACGGCGCTCGTCGCGCTGGACGTTACGGAGGAGGTCGTGCAGGAAGCGGTCACGCTGGGGGCGGAGCTGATTATCGCGCATCATGCGATCATTTATCGGCCGCTCGCGCATCTGCAAACCGATTCGCCGGCCGGGCGGCTTTACGAGAAGCTGATCAAAAACGACATCGCCGTCTATATTTCCCATACGAATCTGGATGTCGCGGAAGGCGGCGTGAACGACATGATGGCCGAGGCGCTCGGGCTTGCGGTGACGGGCCACCTGGAAGACATTCATACCGACCGGCTGAAAAAGCTCGTCGTATTCGTGCCCGATACGCACGCGCAGCAGGTGCGCGACGCGATGTTCGCCGCCGGCGCCGGCTCGATCGGCAATTACGGCAGCTGCAGCTTCAACATACCGGGAACCGGCACGTTTTTGCCGCGGGAAGGAACCGATCCGTTTATCGGCAAGCCGGGCAGGCTGGAGCACGTTTCGGAGGTGCGCATCGAAACGGTCGTTCCGCAAAGCGCGGAGAAAAAAGTCGTTCAGGCGATGCTGAAGGCGCATCCGTACGAGGAAGTCGCATACGATTTGTATCCGATGGAATTGAAAGGCCGGACGTTCGGTCTGGGCCGGGTCGGGAAGCTGCCGAGCCCGCTGCGGTTGAACGAATTCGCGGAGCATGTCAAACGCTCGCTTGACGTGCCGTTCGTGCGGGTCGTCGGCGATCCGGCCAAGCCGATCGGTAAAGTGGCCGTGCTCGGAGGCTCGGGAAGCCGCTACGTGCGGCATGCGTTATTCGCGGGAGCGGATGCGCTCGTCACCGGGGATATCGACTATCATACGGCGCACGACGCGCTGGCGGCCGGCCTTTCGATCGTCGATCCGGGCCACAACGCGGAAAAAATAATGAAGGCCGGAGTGGCCCGGTGGCTTCAGCAGCGGCTTGTCGAGCAAAAAAGCGATACGCGCGTCGTCGCCTCCGCGGTCGATACCGAGACGTTCAGAATCGTTTGAGCGCGGGAACGGCCGTTTTGTTCGCAAATTTCTCCACCGCTGACAAACATCGATGGTTGCGGCGATCGGCCGAGTCCGTTATACTAGATAACAGTTTCGGAAAGTTTGACAGACAATCGCCGGTGCGCATGCGCACGGGAGGAAAGTCCGGGCTCCGCAGGGCAGGGTGCTGGATAACGTCCAGTCAGCGCAAGTTGAAGGATAGTGCCACAGAAACGGACCGCCGATGGCGCCGCAAGGCGAACAGGCAAGGGTGGAACCGTGGTGTAAGAGACCACGAGGGGATAGGGTGACTTATTCCCTGGTAAACCCCACTCGGAGCAAGACCGAAGAGAACGCGGCGGACGGCTATGCCGATTCCGCAGCCCTTGCCCGGGGTGCGTTCGGGTTGGTCGCTAAAGTCCGGCAGCAATGTCGGACGTAGATAGATGATTGTCGCTTCAATGGTGGGAGGGTTGTGGTGCCCGTTACGACCACCGGAAGTACAGAACCCGGCTTACGGCAAGCTTTCCGGTATGCCACATTTTCATAAGCAATAATCGATCTAACGGACGAGGCGGCCCTGATGGGCCGCCTTTTCGGTTTGCCGTTTGTTTGTTTGCGAGCAATCCAGCCCGGTTATCGGCCCTTGTACTTAAGCGCCAGCCGGTCGACTTCCCGCTCGAACCATTGCGGCCACAGCGTAAGCGACTCGCGCGATTGCGCGGCTTGGGACAGCGCGCTGACGACATCGATTTGGCCGTAGCCGAAATATTTGTCTTTGCCCTTATCGCCCAAGTCGACGGCGGTTTTTCGCATGATGTCCATCACTTCCGTATTTTTCAGCAGCGGGTTGACCGAGCGGATGAGCGCCGCCAGCGCCGTCACATGCGGGCTCGCCATCGACGTGCCGGACAGCGCCGCGTAGTGGTTGTCCGGATACGTGCTTGCGATGTTGACGCCCGGCGCGGCGACATCGATATAATCGCCGTAGTTCGAGAACGACGCTTTTTCTTTGTTCGAATCGGTCGCGGCGACCGCAAACACTTCGGGATAGGCGGCCGGGTAGCCGGGACGCTCCGTATTGTCGTTGCCGCTCGCCGCGATCAGCACGACGTCGCGCTCGTAAGCGTAGCGGATCGCATCGTGCAAAAATTGCGATTCCGCATAGTTGCCCAGACTCATATTGATGACCTTCGCGCCGTTGTCCGTCGCCCATATAATGCCCTGCGCGACCGAATACGTGCTGCCCGCGCCGGTTTCGTCCAGCACCTTGACCGGCATGATTTTGTTGTACCACGAAATGCCGGCAACGCCTTCCCCGTTATTGACGAGCGCGGAGATGACGCCGGCGACGTGGGTGCCGTGCCCGACGTCGTCGAGCGGTCCCGCGTCTTTGTTGACGATGTTGGCGCCGGCCGTCGTCTTTCCTCTCAGATCGGGGTGGCCCGTATCGACGCCGGTGTCGACGACGGCGACGACGACGTCCTCGCTGCCCCGGTTGACGTCCCAACCCGGTATCGTTTCGATGGCCGGCAAATTCCATTGATATTTCGCGTAAAGCCTGTCGTTCGGCTCGGCCGCCTCGTTCGTCATATACAAAAAGTGCGGTTCGGCGTATTCGACGTCCAGCTGTTTGAAATAGGTCATCAGCTGCTTCGCTTCGAGCTTCGTCGATTCGAATACGTACGTTTGCCCGGACCGCTCCGCCTTCGTCGCTTCGATGTCGGAGCGAATGCGAGCCAGCTCGCTTTCGGACGGCGGCTTGCGGAATTTGACCACGATCTGGTTGACGTGATAATGGCTCGTTCCTTGATTATGCTCGGGATGATCGACCTTTACGTCCTCGAGCGTATTCGAATCGACCGATTCGATTTTCCAACGCTTGTCGCTCGGATAAGGAACGAGGCGCAAATTTTTGCGCTGGTCGATCGCCACCTTGTGCAGCAAATCTTGATGGATGACGGCGACGAGCGACTGCCGTCCGTCGTCCGACAGCTCGCCGATGACGACGTACTGCTGCTCGCCTTCGCCGATTTTTTTCGATTGGTACGGCTGGCCCGCCCGAACGGCCCCGCGCGCTTCGTCCAGAAGGGCGGCGACCGATTCCTTCATCGGTTCGGGAAGCTGCCCGGACGTCACCCGCTCGTCTCCGCCCGTCCGGCCGCTCCATTCCAAATAGTCCATATGGTCGTGCTCTTTCCGCAATTCGTCGAGCGCGGACTTGACATGGCCGGCCGTTCCGATGTTTAATTGATGAAGTGCATGCCTCAAATCGAGCGAGCATTGCGAACGGCACAGCTGTTCCGTCATGCGCACGTCGGTTTCGAGCATCGCCTGTTTGATCGACATTTCTTCGGCCGGCGGCGGATTCGGGTTGGACGTACCGTTCGGCGTCTTCGTTCGGAAGAACGACGTAAAGACGAACAAGGCGCAAACGGCTATCAAGCCGGCGGATGCGATTTTTTTCCACATGAGAGTCGGTCTCCTTGTCTTCCCGTTATAGGTTGCAGCGCGCGATTCCGTATTAGTTAAGGTTCGAAATCGCAAGCACATTTATTCATGGGCGGAAGACGGCGAATCGGGAGCGTCCGGCTTACTTTTCCATGCGAATTATGTTACGATGAAAGAAACAAGGATAGCGAAAACGGGTTCCTTCGCGAACCGTTCCGACATACCAAGGAGGGTTAACCGAAATGACAACGGGCCAAGTAAAAAATTTATGCGAAACGACCCGGACGAAATTAAAAGAAGCGATTGCGAAAATGGAACTGTTTCTGAATCATTACAGCTTGCCGCAATTGCTCACGGAGAACGATCCGGCCATGGAGGAATTTTACCGCGGGTATTTGTCCGATATGCGGCATTTGCTCGTATTTTGCGAAGTGTCCTACGAGAAGCTGGGCGGCAGCTTGCGCCGGCCGAACTTTAATGAAGAATACGCCGAACGTACGTTGTACGACGTTTACCATAACTGCGTGAACGGGTTTTATTACCCGCAGAACGAATGCTACTCCGAGGACGGCCGTTACGCCTATACCGGGCAGGACGCGATCCGCTTCCGCAAAAAACCGAGCCGCGAGGCGCGCAACCTGACGATCGAGCTGTCGAAAATTTTCGAGGAGCTGCGCGAAGATTTGACTTATTACGAAACGGATTATATGACCCAGCGCCGCATGCAGGGCGAACGGGTATAACGGAATACGAAAGCGAAACGATACGGTGCAGCCGTATCTTTTTTTTTGCGCCAAAGGAGGAGGTTGTTGGCGGGGATATGCCCGCGGGGGATCGGGCATATTGTGAGTGGAGGTGAAAAGCGATGGCAAAGCCACTCGTGAAATGCAGCGTTTCGAACTGTACGTTTTGGGGCGATAACAACACCTGCCATGCCGATGCGATCATGATCGATATCGACAACCACGCCAATGCTTCCTATGACGAGGAATTTGCTGGAGAAAGCTTCGATTCGGACCATCAAGATCGTGCGCGAACCTCCTCTTCCACCTGCTGTCATACGTTCAAACCGAAATCGAAGCAATCATAACCGCAAGCTTATAAGGGAGGTTAGACAGCCTTGAGCGAAAACCGTTTTGACGAATACGAGAAAGAAGGATTCGGCGCCGACATCGGGAACGGCTTCGGGGCAAAGGCCGGCGAAGCCGCCCCGAACGAAGGCGCGAAAGGACTGAATGAAGAATTCGGCGGTGAAGTCGCTCCGGCGGCTCCGCTTGCGACGGAGCAAACGAGCCGTCCGACCGAGCCCGCGAAAGAGCCGAACGAGGAATTCGGCGCTGAAGTCGCTCCTGCGGATCTGCCCGCTCCTGCGGCGACGGATCGTACGCCGAACCGTTCGACCGAGCCCGCGAAAGGATGGAATGAGGAATTCGGAGCCGATGCTGCACCGGCGGCTCCGCTCGTGACGGACCGTACGCCGAACCGTCCGAGCGCCGAAGCCGAGCCCGAGAAGACCGAAGGCTTAAACGGCGAAGGCGGCGATACGCGTACCGGCGGACAAACGATGGGCTGGATCGGACTCGTGCTGGCGATCGCCTCGATGTTCATTTATCCGGCGCTGCTCGGTACGGCGGCCGTCGTGCTCGGCATTATCGCGTACATGCAGGGCAGCCGGGCGCTCGGAACCTGGTCGGCCGTAATCGGCGGCATCGCCTTGATCGCATATTTCGTGCTCGTCCCGTATTATACGTAGTCGCGCGAACCGGCGCCTTTCCGAACGCGGAAAGGCGCTTTGACGTTTTCGGAACCGAGCAAGACCGCGTCCGGCGTTCAGCCCCGCCTCAAGCTCGCGAGCTATTTGTCCGACGATTTGGCGTTCGTTCGGCCGAACAGCTGAATGACGGCAATAACGCCCGTATCGACAAGCGCGGCGAGCAAAGCGAGCATAAACCAGCTGGCGTTGCCCAAAGCGTAATACAGCAGGGCGTGCGCTGCCGCCAAAACGACAAACGCCCAAACGAGGTTGATCCGGTTTATCCATGCGATCATCGGCGATTCACCCTTTCCAGTCGTTTACTGTCGGTTACGGACCATTATGCTCCAAAATGCCGGCGGGTATTCGCATAGCGCCGCCCCTGCTCGGCGCCGATATCGCGAATTCCGGCAAATGCCGAAGGGCGGACTGTTCGTCCGGGGCAAAACGGTGTACAATATACAATGAATCATGTGGGAGCGAGGTTCGCGATGAGCATAGATCCGAGACTTATGTCGCAATTGCTCCGGCTGCGGTTTCAGTCCGGCGATCCTTTGTCGCCGCGCGGCGGCGGCGAGGATGCCGGCGATTTTTCCGCATTGCTGGAAACGCTTTTGGCCGGCGGGAATGCCGGTTCCGGCGCGAAAACGGCGTCCGCGATCGCAGCGGTCGGAGCCGGGGGAAGCGGCCTTCCGCCGCCGGTTTATGGGGCGAACGGCGTGCTGCACGGCTTGCAGCGTACGGGCCGGAGTACGCCGAAAACGCAAACCGGCCCGTACGATCCGCTCGTCGAGCAAGCGTCCGAGCGGCACGGCGTCGAACCGGAGCTGATCAAGGCGGTCATTCATTCCGAATCGTCGTTCGACCGCACCGCCGTCTCGTCCGCCGGCGCGAAAGGGCTGATGCAGCTTATGGATCGGACGAGCGCCGATCTCGGCGTTTCCGATCCGTTCGACGCGGCGCAAAATATCGAAGGCGGCACGCGTTATTTGGCCGGCTTGCTGCGCAAATACGGAGGCAGCGAAGCGGTCGCGTTGGCGGCGTATAATGCCGGCCCGGGCCGCATCGATCGGCTCGGCATCCGCAGCGACGCCGATCTGCGGGAGAAGCTGCATCTTCTTCCCGTCGAGACGCAGCAATACATTCGCAACGTTTTGGAGCGCAAACGGCTGTACCAATAACACGGACGAACCGCAGGTTTTGCCTGTCGGCGACACATTCCGTTACGGGAATCGTTCGCCTGCGACATACGATCAATGCCGCACGGAGCGGCGTTGATCGTTCTTTTGCTTAACTACCGAAATATTTCGGAACATTCGGGTTCTCGCAACTTCAACGGGAACGGCTTGCTGCACCCGTTCGTTGCGGGGAACCAGAGGGAGTGCCCGTTCATGCTTTATTTCGACCATGCCGCGACAACGCCGCCGTACGATTCCGTCATAGACGCGGTAGGCGAGGTGATGGGCCGGCATTTCGGCAACCCGTCCTCCATTCACCGGCTCGGCATCGACGCCGAGCGGCTGACGGCGAAAGCGCGCGACGTCGTCGCGGGCTTGCTTCGGACGTCCGCGGACGAGATCGCCTTTACGTCGGGCGGGACGGAAAGCAACAATTTGGCCATTCTCGGCACAGCCCGGGAATATGCTTCCCGCGGCAAACATGTAATAACGACGGAGATCGAGCACGCTTCCGTTTACGAGTGCTTCCGGTATTTGGAGCGAAGCGGCTTCGAGGTGACGTACGTAAAGCCCGATCGCTCCGGCATCGTTCGCGCGGACGACGTATTGGCCGCCGTCCGTGACGATACGATTTTGGTCAGCGTCATGCACGTGAACAACGAAATCGGCACGATCCAGCCGATCGGGCGAATCGGGCGGGCGCTTCGCGACAAGCGGCGCGTCTTGTTTCACGTCGATGCGGTGCAAAGCGTAGGCAAGCTTCCGGTCTATCCCGGCGAACTCGGCATCGACCTGCTTTCCGCTTCCGGGCACAAAATTCGCGGCCCGAAAGGAATCGGCCTGCTCTATAAACGGAAAGGCGTCTCTTTGGAGCCGATATTGCTGGGAGGCGGCCAGGAAAGCGGACTTCGGTCCGGCACGGAAAACGTCCCCGCCATCGTCGGGCTGGCCAAAGCGTTCCGGCTGACGATGGAAAACCGCGAACAATCGGCGGCACGCATGGCGGGGCTGCGCAAACGGCTGCTCGCGCGGCTCGAAAACGTGCCGGGTCTCGTCTTTAACGGCTCCGCCGCAGACAGCGACATGGCGCCGCATATCGTGAACGTGTCGGCGCCCGGCATCAAATCGGAAGTGATCGTTCATGCGCTGGAGGAATCCGGCATATACATTTCGACGAAATCGGCTTGTTCGTCGGGCGAAGACCGGCCCAGCCGCGTCCTGCTCGCAATGGGAGCCGATCGGCAAACGGCGTCGAGCGGAATTCGCTTCAGCTTGTCGGCGGAGCATACGCCGGAGCAAATCGACAAGCTGGCGGAGGCCGTCGAAGCCGCGATGGAAAAGCTAAGGAGGTTCCGGTGAAAACAGACGTCATTTTGCTTCGCTTCGGCGAAATCATGCTTAAAGGAAGAAACCGGGCCCGGTTCGAAAACCAGATCGTGCAGCAAATCAAGCGGGTGCTGAAGCCGCTGCCGAAAGCGGAGCTGTTGAAGGAATCGCACGGCCGCATGTATATCGAGCTGAACGGGGAACGTTATGAAGAAGCGGAGAAGGCGCTCGGCAAAGTGTTCGGCCTGCTGTCGTTCTCGCCGGCCGTCAAGGCGCCGCCCGAGCTGGCCGCGCTCCAGGAAGCGGCTCTCGCCGAAATGAACCGGCTGCCCGTCAAGCCGAAAACGTTCAAGGTGAGCGTCCGCCGCGTCAACAAGCAGTTTCCGTACGATACGTACGAGATGCATCGGCTGCTAGGCGGACACATTTTGCAGCATATCGAAGGCTTGGAGGTCGACGTGAACGATCCGGAGGTCGAGCTGAACGTCGAAATCCGCAACCGGGAGTCGTTCGTCTACTCCCAGCGGGCGCCCGGTCCGGGAGGATTTCCGCTCGGCAGCAACGGCAAGGCGATGCTCATGCTGTCCGGCGGAATCGACAGCCCCGTCGCCGGCTACCTCGCCATGAAACGGGGATTGCGCGTCGAAGCGGTTCATTTTCACAGCTATCCGTATACGAGCGAGCGCGCGAAGCAGAAGGTGATCGATTTGACCCGGACGCTCGCCGATTATGCAGGTTCGATCCATCTTCATCTCGTGCCGTTTACGGACATTCAGACGAAGCTGAAGGAATCGTGCCGCGAAAACTTGATCATAACGCTGATGCGCCGGGCGATGTTCCGCATTACGGAGCGTCTTGCGGAGCGGCGGGATGCGATGGCGATCGTTACCGGGGAAAGCTTGGGCCAGGTGGCGAGCCAGACGCTCGCCAATATGAACGTGATCGGTCGCGCCGCCCAGCTGCCCGTCATCCGGCCGCTCGTGACGATGGATAAGCTGGAAATCATGCCGATCGCCGAGACGATCGGCACGTTTCCGATCTCGATACTGCCGTACGAGGACTGCTGCACGCTGTTCGTTCCGAAATCGCCGTCGACGAACCCGAGCCTGAAAGTCGTCGAACGGCAGGAGCAGTGGATGGAATGGCTGCCCGAGGCGATCGAGGAAGCGGTGCGGAATACGGAGCTGATGCTCGTGAAGCCCGAGCAGACGACGGACGAGGACCGGTTGTTTTAATCCGCACCGTCAGCGGGTTCGAGCCTTTAGCCCCGCAGTCCCGTATCTCATTACAAGATCCGATACTTGGCGGGGCCGGAGGGATCGCCCCGTACATAGAAGCGTTCAGGCAGGAGGATTCGTATGCTGGATTGGTTTTTACTGTTTTTGCAAATCATGCTGATCAATATCGTGCTCAGCGGCGACAATGCGGTCGTCATCGCTCTCGCCAGCAAAAACTTGCCGGTGCATCAAAGGAAGCAGGCAATTTGGTGGGGCGCGTTCGGCGCCATCGGGTTACGGCTCGTCATGACCGTCGTGGCCGTTTATTTGTTAACCGTGCCGTACATTCAGGCGGCCGGTTCGCTGCTTCTGCTCTGGATCGCGATCAAGCTGCTGGGAGACGACGACAGCCATGCGAATATTAAGGAAGCGTCCTCGCTCGGCAAGGCGATCTGGACGATCATCGTCGCCGACTTCATCATGAGTCTCGACAACGTGCTGGCGATCGCCGCCAAGGCGCAAGGCAATATCCCGGTCATCATTCTCGGGATCGGCCTCAGCATCCCGATCATTATTTGGGGCAGCACGCTCGTTATGAACTTGCTGCACAAATTCCCGATACTCGTGTACGTCGGTGCCGGCATTCTCGGATATACGGCGGGCGAAATGTTCGTCAGCGACGAGAAAATGCAGGATTACGTGCTGCATCATAACGGGACGGCGCATTGGGTCATTCCGGTCATTACGACGATCGTCGTCATCGCCGCCGGATTTATTTGGAAGAAGTCGCATTCGAGCGCAAGGCCGGCGTGACCGATTCCAAGGCTCGCGCGGGCGAGGACCAAAAAACGAATACGGAAACGCGAAAACCGACCTCCGGGCTGCCGGAGGCCGGTTTTTTTATATGTTAAAGGCGCGGGTTGCTGATCTTCGAAAAAATATCCAACGAAAAATAACAAATATCGAAAAAATATTTATTTACATGGAACGTTGACGGTCGTATAATGGACGCAAGGGAGGCGTCAGGAACAATATGGATGAACTAGAAAACGCCGGTACGAATCCGCTGGAAACGAACGTGTTGGCCAAACTTCACAGCAGCTACGCCCATTTGTCGCAAACGGAGCAAAAAATCGCGGATTACGTGATGGAGCATCCGGAAAAGGTCATGTACCATTCCGTGACGCAAATGGCCGACGAGCTCGAGGTCGCCCAGTCGACGATCACCCGTTTTTGCCGATCGATCGGTTTGCGGGGATACCAGGAGCTGAAAATCATGCTCGCCCGCGATATCCACAGCGGGAACGGCCAAGAGCAGGAGCAGGGCAAGCTTACACTGCCGCAAAAGCTCGGCCAGCTGGTGATGGGCAACATTCAGGATACGCTCAAGGTGCTCGACGCCGAGCAGCTGCAGGAAGCGGTGGCGAAGCTGCTGCAGGCGCGCAAAGTCGTCATATTCGGGTTGGGCGAATCCGGTCCGATGGCGCAGCTGCTCAAGTCCAAGCTGCTCGGCTTGGGGCTGACGGCCGATGCGCTGACAGACGTCCATCTTCAGCTGATCAGCGCGGCACATTTGAGCGAGAACGACGTCGCCGTCGGCATTTCCCAGCTCGGCAGCACGAAGGACGTCGTCCATGCGCTGAAGCGGGCTCGCAAGAGCGGGGCGCATACGATCTGCATGACGGGCCACGGCCGCTCGCCGATCAGCGAAGCGTCCGACACCCGGCTCGTCTGCTTGAGCAAAGGGATCGCGGTGCTGGACAAAGAGACGAAAAGCAAAGTGTCGATTTTGTTCCTGATCGAGCTGATCGATATCAGCATCGCCCTCGCTTTATCGGAGAGGGGCGACCGGCAGCAGCCGTGGAAGACGACGGAGTCGATTTTGGAGAAGCTGTTCTGATCACGCAGCAAAACGAGGTGACGGCGAATGATCGTGCTCGGGGTCGACGGAGGACAGACCGCGACCAAAGCTTGCCTGTACGATTCCGGTTCGGGGCGGGTATGGAGGGCGACCGGCCCTCCGATCGATCATCTGTCGACTCCCGACGGAATTGAAATCGCTTACAAGGGGATAAGCCAGACTCTGACTGCCCTGACGGCGAAGCTGGGGCGTCCGATTCGCGCGGATGCCGCCGTCGTCGGCATGAGCGGGATTACGAAGCGGCACGAGCCGCTCGTGCGGCGATGGGTGCGCGAAGCCGCGGAAGTTGATCGGGTCGACGTCATGGGCGATTCAAAAACGAATTTGGCCGGGGCGACGGGCGGAACCGACGACGGGGTTCTCGTCATTGCGGGAGGCGGCGCGCTCGGCTACATCGTCGACGATGAGGGCCGTCCGCACATATCCGGCGGATGGGGGCACGTGCTCGGCGACGAAGGGAGCGCCTACTGGATCGGGCTCACGGCGCTGCGGGCCGCTGTCGCCCGGTCCGACGGGCGCGGGGAACCGACCGTGCTGGATCGGCTGCTGCTCGACCATTTCCAGGCGGCTTCGTTCTGGCAGGTCAAAAGCGGCGTCCACTCCGGGGCGATCGGGCGCGGGCGCATCGCCGGCCTGGCCGCCTTGGCTGATCGCGCTGCCGACGACGGGGATGCCGTCGCAAGGCGCATTATGGCCCAGGCCGGTGCCTGCTTGGGCGACCTGGCCGTATCGGTCGTCCGCAAGGTGGAGTCGCTCGGCAAAACGGCGCCCCGCCGCATTTACCCGACCGGCGGCGTGTTCCGATCGGTCCGCTGGGTGAAGCCGGCGTTCGAGACGGCCGTGCGCGAAGCCGATCCGACCCGGGCCATCGCCCGTCCGCTGCTCCCGCCGGAGGCCGGTGCGGCTTTGCTGGCCGCCCGGCTGGCGGGCGGGGACGTTACGGCCGCATTGCTGCGGGATTATGACGACGAATAAAGGAAAAGGGGCTATCGATATGACATTGTCTCTGAGCATGTGGAGCATGCATCGTACCGTCAAGGAACGGAGCTGGGGCGTGATCGACTTTTTGCGGCACTGCAAACGGTCGGGCTGGGATCAAGTCGAGCTGCTCGCCCATTTTTGGAAGGACGGGACGGAGGCCGAGCAAGCCGCCGATTTCGCGAGGGCAAGCGGGATCAAGGTCGTCAGCTACGCCGTAAGCAACAACTTCGTCAGCCGCGATCCCGCCGAAAGACAAGCGGCGCTGCGCAAAATTACGGACGGCATACCGGTCGCGCAGCTGCTCGGGACGTCGACGATTCGCGTCTTTTCCGGAAATTGGAGCGAAGGCGTCGCCTACGAGGAAGCGATGCGGTGGATACTCGAAGGGTTGGCCGAGGCGGCGCGCGAGGCGGAGCGGTCCGGCGTCACGCTTTGTCTCGAAAACCACGGGAAGCTGGCGGGCCGCGGCGAACAGGTGAAAGAAATCATCGAGAGCGTCGGCTCTCCCGCGCTTCGCTCGACGTTCGACACGGGCAACTTCCTGCTCGTCGACGAACAGCCGGCGGCGGCTTTGGAAGCGCTTCTTCCGTACATCGCGCACGTTCATTTCAAAGATTTTAAAGAGCAGCCGGGCGGCCGCTACAAATCGCTCGGTCAGCGGGTGTACGAAGGGGTTCCGGCCGGGGAAGGCGACGCCGGATTGGCGCATATCGTCGGCATGCTGAAGCGGTCGGGCTATGGCGGGGCGTACGTGCTCGAATACGAAGGCGTAGGCAGCGAAGACGAAGGGATTCGCCGAAGCTTCGCCAATTACGAACGGCTCGTTTTGTCGTAAGGAAGGAGTGAAACGCAAAATGCAGCGCGAAATGAAAGCCGACGTCGCCGTCGTCGGCGGGGGCGTCGGCGGCTGCGCCGCGGCGCTGGCGGCGGCCCGGATGGGCAAAAGCGTCGTCATGACGGAGGAGACGGATTGGATCGGCGGCCAATTGACGAGTCAAGGCGTCCCGCCCGACGAACATCCGTGGATCGAGCGGTTCGGCTGCACGCGCGGCTACCGCCGGTTTCGCGACGGCATCCGAAGCTATTACCGGGCTCACTTCCCGCTTACGCCGGAGGCGCGGGCGACGGCGGAGCTCAATCCCGGCGGCGGCGGCGTCAGCCGCTTGTGCCACGAGCCGAGAGCGGCGCTGGCCGTCCTGCACGAGATGCTGGCGCCTTATGTACACAGCGGCCGGCTGACCGTTTTGCCCCGCCACCGGGCGATCGCGGCCGAAACGATCGGTGACCGCGTGCAGTCGGTGACCGTCGAATCGCGCGACACCGGCAACCGGCTCGTGCTCGTCGCCCCGTATTTCCTCGACGCTACGGAATGCGGCGACGTTCTTCCGCTCGCCGGAGCGGAATACGTGACCGGCGCCGAGTCGAAGGCGCAGACGGGAGAACCTCATGCCGTCGACGGGGAGCCGCGGCCGACGGATATGCAAGCGTTTACGTACTGCTTCGCGATGGATTACGCGGAAGGGGAAGACCATACGGTCGACAAACCGGAGGAGTACGCCTTCTGGAAGTCGTACCGCGCGGCGTTCTGGCCCGGGCCGCTGCTCGGCTGGACCGGCTCGAATCCGGTTACGCTGCAGCCGCGGACGTACGGCCTGTTTCCCGGCGACGGAGGGGCTCCGCTCTGGACGTACCGGCGCATCGCGGCCAAAGACCATTTTGCGGAAGGCGCTTACCGCAGCGATATCACGCTCGTCAATTGGCCGCAAAACGACTACTGGCTCGGCCCGATCATCGACGTCGGCGAGCGGGAGCGCGAGCTTCATCTGCGTCGCGCGAAGCAGCTCAGCCTATCGCTGCTGTACTGGATGCAGACGGAGGCGCCCCGCCCGGACGGCAAAGCCGGATATCCCGGCTTGCGGCTGCGGCGCGATGTGCTCGGGACCGAGGACGGATTGGCGATGGCGCCGTATATCCGCGAATCGAGACGGATCGTCGCCGAGTTCACCGTGCTGGAGCAGCACGTTTCCAAGCAGGCGCGGGAAGGAGGGACGGCCGAGCCGTTCGCCGATTCCGTCGGCGTCGGCTGCTACCGGATCGACCTGCACCCGAGCACCGGAGGGCGAAGCTATATCGACATCGCCAGCCTGCCGTTTCAAATCCCGCTCGGCAGCCTCATTCCGGTTCGTCTGAACAACCTGCTGCCGGCATGCAAAAATATCGGCGTCACTCACATTACGAACGGCTGCTACCGGCTTCATCCGGTCGAATGGAACGTCGGCGAAGCGGCCGGTTACTTGGCCGGATATTGCATCGACCGCGGAATTCGGCCGCGGGACGTCCGAAACGATCCCGCCGCCTTCGCCGATTTCCGGCAGCTGCTCGTCCGGGAAGGGATCGAAACCGCCTGGCCGGCCATCCGCGCAGTATAGCCGTTAGGCCGGCCGCGGGGAGGAAGTCAAATCGCAATCGCTCGGAAAGGAAGGGTTCGCATGAAAACGATAAAAGTCGGAGTCGTCGGCATCGGGTCGATCGCGCACATCTTTCATTTGCCGAATTATAAAGCGCATCCGCAGGTCGAGCTGACGGCCGTCGCCGATACGGATTTGGCGAGGGCGCGCCGCGTCGCCGAGGAAGCCGGAGGCATTCGCGCGTACGGCTCGGCGGAGGACATGTTCGCATCCGAAACGCTCGATGCGGTCAGCATTTGCACGTTCAACGAAAGCCACGTCCCGCTCGCGCTGCTGGCGCTCGAGCACGGGCTGGACGTTCTGGTCGAAAAGCCGATGGCGATGACGGTCGAGCAATCGGCCATGCTGAAAGAAAGAGCGGCTCGAGGCGGCAACATCGTCATGGTCGGAATGAGCCACCGGTTTCGTCCGGACGCCCAGGCGCTGCAAGGCATCGTCTCCTCCGGGCAGCTCGGCGGCGTCTATTTCGCCAAGACGCGCATTTTACGCAGGCGCGGCGTGCCCGAAGGCTGGTTCACCTCGAAGCGATATTCCGGAGGCGGCCCGATGATGGACATCGGGGTGCATGCGCTCGACTTGGCGTGGTGGATGATGGGGAGGCCGGAGCCGGAGCAAGTGATGGGCAGGCTGTTCCGGGAAGTCGCGCCGTACGGCACGAAAGGCGTTTCGGCCTATAAGGCGAAGTCCGCGGAAAACAAAGAGCGGCCGATCTACGATGTCGAAGACATGGGCGCCGCCTTCATCACGTTTGCGAACGGGGCCGTTCTTACGCTGGAAGCGAGCTGGGCGATCAACGGCAAGCAGGACGACGCGATCAAGGTGGAGCTGTACGGAACGCAGGGCGGCGCGACGCTCGATCCGCTCGCACTGTATACCGAGAGCAACGGCATTTTGGTCGAAAGCGGCATGACCGTCGGCAAGTACGATTTTTACAAAAGCGAAATCGAGCATTTCGTCGAATGCGTGTCGGAGCGGCGGCAGCCGCTTGTCGATGCGGCGCAAGGCCACGAAGTGATGCGAATGCTGGAAGCGATCCGCCTGTCTTCGGAAACCGGCGAATCGGTCCGATGCTGACCGCTCCGGCGGGGGCGGATCGCGCCGCGCGAAGGCCGCGGGCGGGAACGCGAATGCCGATTGCATAGAAGGGGGAATTGCCGTGAACATGCGCAGCCGAAAAGGATGGGTCATGCTGCCGCTGCTGTCGTCGCTGTCGCTTGCGGTCGCCGCGTGCGGCGGAGGCCGGGGCGGGGGCGGAGCGGGAACCGGTACGGGGGCGGAGCCGGCGGAGACGAAGCCGAAAGAGCCGGTGACGTTGAACTTCCTGTACAACGGGTACTCGAAGGAGCTGCTCGGCGAGCTGCAGGCGAAGGTGGAGCAAAAGCTGCCGGGCGTCAAGCTGAACATGATTTTGGAAGGCGGCCAGGGCAATACGATCGAGGACATTGTCGCCAAAGGAACGGAGCTCGACCTGGTCGGCTTTCCGATCGGGGGCATTTTCAAAGTGATCGACTTGCGTCTCGCCACCGACCTGCTGCCGCTCGCCCAGAAGCATAAATTCGACCTGAACCGTCTGTCTCCCGGCGTGCTGGATTCCGCGAAGTCGTACTCCGACAAGGGCGAGCTGCTGATGATGCCGTACGAGCTGAACGTGAACGTGCTCATTTACAACAAAAATTTGTTCAACAAATTCGGGGTCCCGTATCCGAAGGACGGCATGACGTGGGACGACGTCTTCGAGCTTGCCAAAAAGCTGACGCGGCAGGAGGGCGGGGTCAAATACAGAGGGTTCCAGTACAACGCCATCAACATGGTGTATAAAAACCAGCTCGCTCTGCCGTTCGTCGATCCGAAAACGATGAAGGCGGCGGTCAATACCGACGAATGGAAAAAATGGCTCGAAGTGATGAGCGGCTTTTACCATATCGTCGGCAACGAGCCGGAAGGATACGAGCACGACAACTTTTTGAACAAGCAAATCGTCGCCATGCGGACCGGACCGAGCCTGCTCGACATGCTGCCGGCCGCGG
>NZ_JARBDC010000045.1:0-73076 GCF_036577625.1 Paenibacillus sp. GYB003
ACGAGCTGGCCCAAGCGATCAAGGGCGGCAAAACGATCGCCGCCATCGCCGCCGAGAAAAACGTCTCCGTCGACTCCGTCGTCGGCCTGCTCGTCAAAGCTCCGCTCGAGAAGCTCGACAAGCAGCTGGCGGAAGGCAAGCTGACGCAGGTGCAGTACGACAAGGCGAAGGCGGCTTTGACCGAACGCGCCACGAAGTTCGTCAACGGCGAAAGCGGCGGCAAAGCGGGGCTGCCTTTCGGCAAGCTCGACTTTAAGGACAGGGACGGCGCGCACTTCGAATTCCGGCTGGCCGTCACGGGCGAGCTCGCCGCTCTGCTCGGCACGACGAAAGACGAGCTGGCCCAAGCGATCAAGGGCGGCAAAACGATCGCCGCCATCGCCGCCGAGAAAAACGTCTCCGTCGACTCCGTCGTCGGCCTGCTCGTCAAAGCTCCGCTCGAGAAGCTCGACAAGCAGCTTGCGGATGGCAAGCTGACGCAGGAGCAGTACGACAAGGCGAAAGCGGCTTTGACCGAACGCGCCACGAAGTTCGTCAACGGCGAAATCGGCGGCAAAGCGGGGCTTCCCCTCGAACGCAAAGGGGCCGCTTTCAAAGGCGGCTTCCCGCGCGGCAAAGCCGCTCCCGGAACCGACGGCCCGGCGGCGAACGAGGCCGGCCAAGGCAGCAAGGCGGACGTTCGCGGCTTCCAAAAAGCCGGATCGGCCGGCAAACCGGTGTCGATTTGACGGAACACGCATGGACGGCTCGCAAGGGCCGTCCTTTCGCATTTGCGGTCAACCGGAGATTTCCGGCCGGCCTTTTTTGCTGCATTTGCGTCAGCCGCAAGCCCCTATTCGCACGTGTTTGCAGCATCCTTCCCGATCGTAACTGGAATTTTTCCGTCTAATTGAGCAAGGGAACCGGAAGCCACGAAGTCAAACGGGAAAAAGTCATGCTAATTTCGTACCCATTTGCAGAATCGCACGAATTCGCAGGAATTAACGTGATGTTTTCCCGTTCGATGAACCAAAACCGGGCCCGGCATAGAAATCAAATGGAGAATTTCCCGTTTACCTCCTGCTTCGTCACTTAATGGTGTGAAATATTATGCCGGGCCGTGACGGTTCAGGTGTTGAGAACGCGTTGTGCGTAGACGCATAGCGGCAAAGGGCGGTCCTTTTTCGGGCCGCCCTTCTTTGTTTCGCTTTGCTTCCGTTTTACCGGATTTCTCCGAGCTTCCGCTTCACCGTACCGTTCGGCGTATCGATCACTTCATACACGTTGACGTAGTTGGTCGAATTGTATTGATTCAGCTTCAGGTTCGTGAACGAAATCGTATTGTCTCCGTTCAACAGCTTGGTTGCGCCCTGGAACGGAATCGTTTGAGCGGATAAAACGAGCCCGGACGCGTCTTCGATCTCGAATTGAAGCTTGGACACCGAAGCGTCCTCGATCACTTGTCCGGATCGCTCCAGGCCGACGTTCAGCTTGAGCGTATACGTAAACGTCGCGCTCAGCTGGCCGCCGAGAAGCAGGTCGGCTTCGTTCACCGTAATCCGGTACGGATACGTATCCCATACGTCGTCGGCCGTATTGTCCTGCTCGAGCGCGAGCTTGACGGCTCCGAGCAGGATCGAGTCCGTGCCGTTGTACAGGCGCAGCGTGACCGGCTGGCCGGCCTCCGCCTCCGGCATGATGAACGAGTACGTCACGAGATAACTGCTGTTCGTCGCCAGCTCGGAGATGACGTTCGTTTGTCTCGTTCCCGTGTAAATGCGCCCGTTCTCGTCGGCGATATCGAGGGCCAGTCCCGGCAGCGCATACGCGGCATTGTCCGTGTTGCCGATTTTCAGCTTCGCCACCGCCGTTTTGAAGCCGTAATTTTCGTTGTCGTACAGCTTCAGCTCCGTTACGGCCACATCGAACCGATGATCCAGCGGGAGATCGATCGAGTCGCCTGCCGTATACTCCGCGCCCGCGCCCTGATCGACCAGTTCCGCTTGCGCCAGCGAGGCGACGAGCACCGGGACCGCCGTACCGGACGACCCTGCGCCCGCGTTGTCGGACGACGCTCCGGACGACGTCCCCGCTCCTGCGCTTGTCCCCGTGCCCGTGCCGCCCGCGGCCGAGCCGGAGCTCGTTCCGGAGCTTCCGCCGCGCTTCTCGAACAAGACGAGCTGCAGCTCGTTTGCCGTCATGCCTTTCGGCAGCAAGCCGCTGAACGAATACGACTCCGTCTCGCCCGGAGACAAGTAGGCGTCATGCGTCTCCGCATCCGACGCCTCGACCGTAATGCCGCCTGCCGCCGATTGGAATTTGCCGGACAAGCCCGGCGTCTCCATGACGCCGCTTCCGTTGTTGGTCGCCGCCATTTGGGCGCGAACCCATTGTCCGTCGCCGCTTTGCGACACGACGGCCGATACGACCCGAAGCGATACGGTTTCGGCGCCTCCGCTGTCCGTGACCGGCCGGCTATCGCCTATGGACGCCGCAGCGGATACGCCCGACAGGTCGAGGCTGTCGAGCACGGTCGCCGTCTCTCCGTTCATGTAATAAAACTGCAGCGTCCAGCCCTGCGCCTCGCCGCCGTCCGGCATTTCCGCGCGAACCGTAATCCGCGTCGGCTTGCCGGGAAGCAGCGACTTGTCGGCGCCCTCGACGGCCGTTGCCGCCATTTGCTGGCCTTGGGCGTTTTCCAGCCGCATCTTCAGACCGGTCGGCCACGCAAAGCCGGAATCGCTTCGATTCGTCGCGATCAGCTCGGCGTATACGCTCCACCTGCCGTTTTCGTACACCGCGTATTCGCTGCCGACGCCGACGGCCAGTCGGGCGTCGCTAGCCAGCGTCGCATCCGCGCGCGCTACCGGCACGCTCGCCTCCTGGGCTTCGCCTGCCGATTCCTCCAGGGCGTTCGCCACCGAGAACGAAGCGATGTCGTTCATCGACGGGGCGGCCGCAAAGCTCCAGCCGAACATCGTCACGCGCAGCTGTTCCGGCCGTAGCCCCTTCGCCACCCGCGCTTCGTACGCGAATTCCTTCTCGGCGCCGGGCAGCACGCGCGCGGTCTGCGTCCCGGTCAGCTGCGCCGAATAGCCGAAGCCGTCCGCGTCCGTAACCCGCGCGCCGTAATAATTGTAGTCGACGGTCGTGCCGCCGCCGTTGTGCAGCATGACCGCAAAGCGCAGAATCGAATCGTCCGATCCTTCGGAGAAGCGAACCTTCTCCAGCGTAAAATAAACGTTGTCGCTCAAATAAATGCCTTCCTTGCCCGCCTGGGCGGGTAACGGAGCCAACAGGCCGCACAGCAGCCCGACCATAAGCGCGGCCAGTCCGATATTTCGAAACGCGCCGCGCGTTCTCGTTTTGCTCATCGCGTAAATCCCTCCATGTCCGGGACGCGGCGTCCATGCGCGAATGAACGATGCGCCGAATCCCGCTTAGTCGAACCGAAGCGCATCGATCGGCTTCAGGCGCGACGCTTTGTTCGCGGGGTACAGCCCGAATACGACGCCTACCAGTACGGAAAACAGCAGCGCGTATAGGCCGAACGAAATCGACAGCTGCGTCGGCTGATTCGGATTGAGCAGCGGCCAGCCGAGCGACGCGCCGATTCCGAGCAGCAGCCCGAGCAGGCCGCCCATGCCGCCGATGACCGTAGCTTCCATCAAAAACTGCATCATGATATGCCTCCGCCGGGCGCCGATCGATTTGCGGATCCCGATCTCTCTCGTCCGTTCGCTGACGGTCACGAGCATGATGTTCATAATCCCGATGCCGCCGACGAGCAGCGATATGAGCGCGACGCTGATCATCTGGTTCGTCAGCGAGCTCGACGCCTCCTTGCGCGCGTTCATCAGCTCGTCTTGGTTGGAAATGCGGAAGCCGCTTGCGCTTTTGAATGTCGCCGTCAAAAATTGCGTGATCGTCGTCTGGGCGGCGGACAGCTGGTCGACGTCCGGCGCCTCCAGGTAGGCGGTGCGAATTTGCCCGAGCTTGAACGTCCGTATCGCCGTTACGATCGGTACGATGACCGAGCCGTCGGGGGACGCTCCGCCGATGGACGAGCCTTTCGCCGCCAGCTTGCCGACGATCGTGAACACGCTGCCGTCGATGTTGATGTCTTGGCCGACCGGATCGGCTTTGCCGAACAGCGTCTCGGCGACTTCGCTGCCGATGACCGCCACCTGGTTGCGAAATTCGACGTCCGCTTCCGCGAGCGCCCTGCCGGACTCCATTTCGGTTTTCATCAGCGTAAAATAGCGGTCGTTCGTGCCGATGACGTTGAAGCTTTCCGATTCCCGGTCGTACTTCACGTTCGCGCCGCTCTTTGTAACGGTCGGGGCGATCGATTCGATTTCCGGCAGCAGCTCGAGCTCCATCAATTCGTCGTAGTTCAGCTGCTGCGCCCGCCCGTTGCCCATCAAATTGACCACGAGCAGGTTCGTGCCGAGCGCCTCGTACTGCTTCTCGATTTGCGCCGTCGTCCCCTGTCCGATGGAGACGAGGGTAATGACGGAGGCGACGCCGATAATGACGCCGAGCATCGTCAGCAGCGTGCGCATCGGCTTGGCCGTAATCGTGCGGAGCGCCATCGCGACGAGCTCCAGTATGTTCATGCTTGCCCCACCTGCCTTGCTTCGGTACGGAAGTCCGCGTCGCTGTACGCCTCCGCCCCGTTCCCGAGCGGACGATTCCGCTTGTCGTCCACAATCTCCCCGTCTCTGATGGAAACGACGCGCTTCGCATTGTCCGCGATATGCAAATCGTGCGTGATCAACACAATCGTATTGCCCCGCTCGTTCAGCTCGATCATCAGCTCGAGCACTTCCGTGCCGGTTCTGGAGTCCAGGGCGCCGGTCGGTTCGTCCGCCAGCAGCAGCGACGGGGACCCGGCGAGCGCGCGGGCGATGGCTACCCGCTGCTGCTGGCCGCCGGACAGCTGGCTCGGCTTATGTCCGGTGCGCTCCCCCATGCCGAGCGATTCCAGCATGCGCCGGGCCCGCTCCCGCCGCTCGGCTTTGCCGAAGCCCGCATAGATGAGCGGCAGCTCCACGTTTTCCAACGCTGTGAGCCGGGGGAGGAGATTGAATTGCTGAAAAATGAAGCCGATTTTTTTGTTGCGAACGCCGGCCATTTGGCTGTCGCTCAGCTTCTCGGTCGCCGTGCCGTCGAGCGTATACATCCCCGACGTCGGGGAATCGAGCAGGCCGATCGTGTTCATCAGCGTCGACTTCCCCGAGCCGCTCGGTCCGACGATGGCGACGAAATCGCCTTGGGCGACGGTCATCGAAACGTTTTTCAATATCCGGATCTGCTCGGCTCCTTGTCCGTACGTCTTGCAAATATCGGTCAGCTCGATAATCGGCTTCGTCATCGGCCGCCTCCACCTCCGCCCCCGCCTACGCCGGCTCCTCCGCCGGGCATTCCTCCTCCCGGCATACCGCCGCCGGGCATGCCGCCGCCGGGGAACCCGCCCTGCATCATTTGCTGCTGCTGTTGGTTCGTCCCGGTCGTCCGGCTTTTCGGGAGGACGACGACGTCGCCTTCGTTCAAACCTCCGGTCACTTCGACGGCCGTTTTGCTTTGGATGCCGATCTGGATCGGCACGTTTTCTTCCGTCGACCCGTCGGGCCGTTTGACGGTAACCGTCGTAGAGCCGCGCTGGCGCCGGATCGCTTCGATCGGGACCGTCAGCACGTTTTGTTTGTCTTGTATCAGTATTTGCGCGGTTCCGGTCATGCCGTACTTCAACTGCTGATCTTTATTGTCGACGGCGATAATCGCGTCGTAATACGTGACGCCGTTCGTCGTCGTGCCGACGGTCGATACCTGGAGCACCTCGCCTTGAAACGTTTTGCCGGCGATGGCGTCTACGGTCACCTCCGCTTTCAGGCCGGGCTTGATGCTCGTCAGGTCCAGCTCGTCGATCTGAATCGGCAGCGTCATGACGTCGAGACTGGCGACGGCTCCGAACAGGCTGCCGGCCGTCACCGAAGCGCCGACCGGGAAGTTCGCCAGCACGTTCGCCTTCTGGTTGGCGAAGTCGGTCGAGAAGACGCCGTCGAACGGCGCCTTGATCGTCAAATCGTCGACCTTCTGCTGCGCCGACTCGACCGTCCGCAGCTGGCGCTCGATGCTCGCCTGCTTGCTCGCGATCGACTCGTCCAGCGTATCGTTCGCGACGACGGCGATCAGCTCGCCGGCCTGCACGATGTCCCCGTCCTTCTTTTTCATTTCCGCAATCGTGCCGGACGTTTCGGACAGCAGGACGGCCGTTTGTACGGCTTCCAGCTTCGCCGTTCCTTTCGCCTTGATTTCGCGCCCGCCCGCGATCATGGTGCCGGAAGCTTCCATGTCCGCCGCCAGCGTCCCGTCGTTGTCCACCTCGACCGTCACGTCGACGAGCCGGTTGCCGGAGGCGTCCGCTTTTACCGTTTGCCCGACCGATTGAACGCGGCCGGTTTTCGTCAAAGCAAAGCCGGCGATCGACAAATCGACCTCGTCGCCCGCCTTGAACCCGGCCGCTTCTTCGAGCGGGAACGGCAGCTTCGCGAGCAGCTTCGCGATGACCGAGACGGTCCCGAGCTTGGCCGATTTGTTCACGGACGAGCCGACGTCCAAATTGGCGATCGCGAGCTTGCCCGAAGCGGGCGCGACGATGCGCAGCCCCTGCTTCTGCTTGAGCAAATCGTTCAGCTCCTGCTGCTGCGTTTCGAGCGCCGTCTGGGCGTCCTTCAAAGCCGCCTCCAGCGAGCTGTTCGAAATTTCGACGAGGATGTCGTCCTTTTTGACCGGCTGGCTCCGGGTCAAATTCATCGTCTTGATCGTGCCGTCGGCCGGGGCGGTTATATTTTGCAAGTTTTGCGTGGAAAATTGCGACGTGCCCGATACCGACAGGCGAATGTTGCCCCTCTGCACCTTGGCCGTCTGCTCCGCGCTTTGCGCCGCGGTCGTCGGGCGATCGGACTTCGCGAACCAATACGTCCCTCCGCCGCCGAGCGCGACCGCGACCGCCGCGACGATCGTCCATTTCATCGTACGTTTCAATGCCTGCTCCACTTCCTTCCATGCGCGCGTTAACCGGCGGCTTACGGCGCTTCCGCCGGCGTGCCATAGCCTCTGCTTTTAACTATAAGGCCCGCCCGCCCCGGGAGTCCTTAACACCGCCTGAGCGTTGCCTGAAAGTTTGCTGAAAACGGCGCTCGAAGCGGGTTTTTCGGGCGGCGGCGTCTTCTGCACCGGCCGCCCCGCATGCTATGATAGAGGAAAGCTGCGATTCGCGGAAATTCGCCCGAGGTGAAAGCCCATGTCGAGAAGACAATTCATCAAGCTGCTGATCTCCATGCTGACGGTAGCGATCGCCTCGATCGCCGGGCTGTGGAGATGGCTCGGAGGCGCTCCGGGCAAAAGCGAACCGCCGGGAAGGCCGCTTGCCCACGCGCCGGGCGCGCCTCCGCCGGATTCCGCCGACTCTTCCGTCGTATCCGCGGAGCCGCTGCTGTCGTTCATGGTTTTGAGCGATACGCACGTCAACGGCGCCTTCGCCGAACAAAGCGACAAGCTGCGCAAAGCGCTGGGCGACGTCGCCGCCTTCGAGCCGAAGATCGATGCGCTGCTCATCACCGGGGACATAACGGACGCCGGGAGCGAATCGGATTACCGGGAATACGACAAAATCGTCAAGGAGTTCAAAACGATCCCGCCGATCCACGCCAACATGGGCAATCACGATTATTACGGCATATGGATCGACAAAGACGGCCAGTGGAACAAGGACGCGATGCCGAACGGCAAGTCGGACGCGCTGTCGCGCAAGCTGTTTCAGGATCGGTTCGGACTGGAGCGCGTGTATCACGATTTTTATGTAAACGGTTACCATATCATCATGCTGTCGCAGGAAACGTACGTGCAGGAAAAGCCCGAGGTCGGCGAAGGGGCGTGGTATTCCGACGAACAGCTCGACTGGTTCCGAAAGGCGCTGGAGCCGCACCGGGACGGCAGCCCCGTATTCGTCATGATCCACCAGCCGCTGCCGGCCGCCGGCCAGGACGGCGGCTCCGGCCAGCTCATTCGCGCCAAGGAGTTCCGCGCCATTTTGGAGCCTTACAAAAACGCATTCGTCTTCTCCGGCCATCGCCACCAAAATTTCCGCAGCGGCCAGCACTACACGCCGGAGACGTTCCACTGGTTTCATAACGCCTCGGTCGGCCGTACCCGCCCCGCGCCGGGAGACGGAGCGGCGACGTCCCAAGGGCTGTTCGTGCAAGTGTACGCCGATCGGGTCGAGCTTCGCGCGCGGGAATTTATGGACCGGTCGTGGATCGAGGAAGGAAGCTGGACGGTGCCGTTGGCGAAGTAAGTCCGTGGCGGGCAGCGGAAGCTGGAGCGGGGGCGGGCCGATGCGGCGAAATGACGACGATTTGCCATGGAAAACGGGAGTATGGCCGTCAAGCCGATACTCCCGTTTTTTTCGTTTCGTGAGGACAGGCCGAGCGGTCCGAGTACCCGGTCACGGCCGAATCCGCCGTCCGCCACGGCGAAGCCGGCGACTCGGCTTGCGCTTTTTGGCCCCGGCCCGGCGGGGGCTGCGGAAACGCTTTTTGCGGAGCCGCTTCGGGCGTGCCGGTTTGCGTCTTCCGGCTTGCCCCTGTGCGTCGCAGTCGAGTCCGGGGCCATCCGTCTCCGCCGCGGGAAGCGGGGCCGCTTCGTCCGGCGGCGGCGAAACGCGGATTTCCGGCGCAGCGGAAGCCGCCGCAGCAAGCTGGCCGAAGTGGATCAAGCGGACGCCATGCTCGCGCAGCGCGTCCTTGACCCGCGAATCGAGCAGCGCCTCCAGTTCCGCGATGCGTTTGCCGGACTCTTTGGAGCCGCCCGGCCCGTCTCGGTCGGGTAAGCCGGGATGGCACATGATCTCCGTCGTCCCTTCCTGCAGAGCGGAAATATGGCCGAGGAGGCGGGAGACGCCGCCGCCGTCGTCGAACGTATCCATCATCAACCGGTCCGTACGAAGCGGACCGTCTTCGCCGTCCGCCGCCCAAGGATGCAGCCGGATCGGAATTCCGAGACGCTTGGCCAGCTTCTTCATCGCGGCGTAAACGGACGGAACTTCGATATGAATATGGTGGTGCGAGTCCAGATGCGTCGGATGCAGCCCCGCGGCCAGCAGCTTGGCGAGCTGCAGCTCCATTTCCCGCTCGACGTGCTCCTCCAGCCACTCGCTTCGTTTGTCCGAGAAATGGCCTTCCGCCCCAACGAGGGAGGAAACGGCATTCGCGGGAGCGAGCGGCTTTCCGTACGTCAGGTTGACGTGCAGCCCAACCCCGAGCGTCGGCGTGCGCCGCGCCAGCTTTACGGCATGATCGAAGCCGGACATATTGGCGAGCAAGGAGGCGCTTGTCACGATTCCGTCGGCATGGGCTCGCCCTATTCCGTCGTTCACGGCTTTCGACAATCCGAAATCGTCGGCATTGACGATCAAATATTTCGGCATATGGAATGACTCCCTCCCGGCTCCATCTTACACATCTTATGCCGCCGGCATCCGTACGGAACGGACAACCGCCCGCCCGCTTTGCACGATCCCGCGACATAAGCCGTCCCGGTACAAGCTCGATTTCCGCGTACGAAACGGCAGGCGGTCCGAATGAAACCCGGCCGGGCGTTCATTTTTCGCCTACCGTAACCGTGCGAGTCGGGATAGCGGTCTTTGGCACCCTCTATTTTCCGCCAAATCGATCGTTTCCCTATTTCGCGGCCATACGGGCCGATTTAACGGACTCTAAAAACTTTTAAGTTTGCGAATGATTCGCTATAGCCTGACAAAGGACGGGCACCAGCAGTCTCGGAAGGCCGCCGTCCAAAGCCGCGCTTATAACTTCGTGCAGGACCGGGTGTTGGACTTAGACAGCTTCTGGCATAGCGAACCATAATTCGCTAATAACGAACGCCAATTCGTTCATTCGATCGAAAATAGCGAAAACGGGCAAATAAGCAACTCATTTTTACTAGTAGTGAACTTGGATCCCGTATTAATAAAATCAAGGTCGCTATTATAAGAAAACGGGCGGAAACCGGCAAATTAGCGTATCCATGTTCACTACTAATGAACTTAGGTTCATTGACTATTCCAACACTCAGGTTCATTTACGGACCGCCTCGATGCGGCAATCAGCCGCTCGGACCGCGCCGATTTCGGGTTCGCTCCGCGTTCCCTCGGCCGCTCCTCGCCGCGCCGCCGCCTTGTTGTCCCTCCCCTCGCGGCTCGCTCAAGCAAACGTCGAGCCGACCGAGTCTCGATGACAAGGTTCCGCAGCACAAAAAACGGAGGCGGAGACGCATCAAGCGTCCCTGCCCCCGTTTTCGTTCAAAGCTGCATCAACCGTTTCACCCGCTCGACCGCTTCGTTGATTTGAGCTCGGGCCGGTTCGGCGATAAACTTGCGCAGCGAAGGGTCGTTCACATGATCGAGCAGCCGCTGCAGATGCTCCGCCGCTTTGGCGGCCGAGCCTTTGTTCCAGTGATGCTCCGCCTGCCTCGCCGCGTTCAGCGCCGCAGGCGCGACCGGCGGCTGCAAGCTCCAACGCTCGATCAGCCCCGCGACCTCGTCGGCCAGCGGTACGATGCGCACGTCGTGCCGTCCCGCCGTCAGCGCGATTTCGATCGTTCCGGCCGCCGCCTGCACGGTATACCCGCTCGGGCCGAGAAGCGCGCCGTCCACGATGACCATGGCTCCCTCCGGGGCATGGATGCGAACGTTTTGGGCCGAATCGGTTTCGACGATGCCGTACGTTTCCTTCGTCACGGAATCGGTATCGAACGACGCGCTGAACGGCGCAGCGCCCGCCAGCAGCACGGAGCCGCCGGAGCCGAGCGCGGTGCCGCGGGTCATCTTGAAGCCGGCGAATCCGCCTTCCTCCGTCCGGCTGACGACCGCCTGTTCGGCGTCGCCCGTCGCATCGCCGACCGCAAACGAACCGGAGCCGGTGCGGAACGCGACCAGATCGCGAACGCCGCTGTCGTCATCGCGGTCCACCAGCGCGCCGATGCCGTTCGTTCCTTGGACCAGCTCGGCTTGGACCGTCAGCTTGCTCGGATCGCCGGAGCCCTCGGGAAGAAGCTGGATCGCGTCGAGTCCGATAAAATAGTTGCCGGACGAGGCGTTTTTGCCCACGATCTCGTAGCGGATCGTATGCGTCCCCGCCGTCAAGGAGACGTTTCCTTGCGGGAACGCGACGGGACCTTCCACGGCCGCGGCATAACCGTCGTATACGCCGCCTACCGGCTGTCCGTCCACGTACGCCTGCACCGTCCCGTAAAGCGGGGACTTCAGAAACCGGCTCGTCAAGCTGTAATCGCCCGTTTCCGGCACGTCGACCGTTACCGTCATGTAATCGCCGACCGCTTCGCCGCGGTAAAAGATGACCGTGCTTCCGTTCGCCTGTACGAGCTTGACCTCGCGCCCGGAGCTGTCCGTCAAAGGCAGCAGGTTCGACTCGTCGAATGCTCCCGGGGCTTCATACGGCCTCGCCTTCATAACCGTCAGGAACCGGTGATCGCTCGCCGCGCCTCCGCTTCCGACCTTCGAGTAATAGCCGTACGATTCGGCGCCGGCATACTTCGTTACGGTGATCGGCAGCTGCGTATCGTCCAAAAAGGCCGCCGCCAGCTCCGCTCCGCCCTTGCGCAAATACAGGCTGTTGCCCGCCTTCGTTTCACCCGCCGTCGCCGGCTCGCCGTCGATCTCGAATTCCGCCAGATCGCCGCTGTACAGCACCCAATCGTACGTATGCGGAGCGTCCGACCGGAGATCGTCCAGCATGACGAACGTATCCGGCTTCAAGTAGACGACGTGGCGGTCGAAGCGGGTCAGCTTCGGATTGGTATAGGCTCCCGCCGCCGAGCCTTTTACGTAATCGTACGTCGGGGCGAGCAGCCCCTCGGTCATCGAGCCGCCGCCCAATACCGACTGCCCTTTGCCGTCGACCTGGATCGTGCTGTGGCCGAATCGGACCGTAAATTGATTGACCGGACCGGCGACATAATCCTGGTAGCCGGGGTCCGTGGCGATCCAGCTGCGGTTCGTCGCGATCTGGAAGCTGTTCTGGTCGTAATGGTTATGGCCGAGCGTCGAATTATTGGCGACCATCGCGAACAGCACGTCGTCGCTTCCCCAGCCGCTGCGCAGCGTCGCCCAGCCGTTCTCGTCCAGCACGGCGGAAGCCGGCCACTCCTCCGGAGACGCGATCGCCGCGTTCGGACGGAAGTAGAGGAAGCCGTCCGTGCCTCCGGCCGCTCCGCCGGTCTCTTTCAAATACCAGCCGGCCTGCCCGTTGTTCAGCCACGCATTGATGACGGTCATCGTCAAGCCGAAATAGTTCGCCGTTCCGGAGTCCGAGAAGTTGGCCAGCCCCGCTCCCCCCGGCGCAAGCGCATAGACGATCCATCGAACGAGAAAATCGTTCAGGAACGGATGATCGGCCAGCTCCCGCACCCCGGTGACGCGGTCGATATGGTCGAACGCCTTGATCATATTGTCCATCGCATAGCTCGTATACTGCATGCCTTCCTGCTTGCCGGACGTCATCCGCTCGTCGAGATACCAGCGGTAATAGTCCATCGCCCTCGTCAAATAAGCGTTCGCGTTCGGGCTGTGGCCGAGCAGCACCGACGCGCCCGTACCGAGCGCAGCGGCTCGCAGCGACTGGATGTTATGGTCGATTTTGCTCCGGGCGTCCTTATACAGCGGGATGAGTCCTTTGGTTTCGAGCGCGTTCATGACGAGCGTCCGCTCTTCCGCGGTCAGCCGGTCGTACAGCACGTCGAACGCCATGCTGACCCCGAACGTCAAATGCGCCGTATCCAGACACGTATAGCCGCCGCAAGGGTAAGTCGGATCGGTCCAGGCGTTCCAGCCGGCGAGCGACAGCACATACTGCTTCGCTTTATCCGCATAAGCCGTATTGCCGGATACCGCATAAGCGAGACTTAACGTTTCCAGCCGGTCCTGAATCGATCGGGTCATCATGGTCCAGTACGGATACGGGGACGTAAAGCCCGGCGGATTTTCGATCGGTCCCGGCTGCACGGGCGGCAGCGGGAAGGTGACGACTTTTCCGGCATAATACGTTCTGGAAAAGCTCGTTTCCGTCAAATAAGCGTCGGCCGCGCTCTTCACCGAATCCCAAAGCTGCTTCCCGGTCCGCCCGAACGGAGCGTTCGTCGTGTCGGCGGCTCTCGCCTGCATCGCGGGCAAGTCGGCGGACGTGAAATACAGCCGCGGATGGCCCGCCGTCAGCAGCGGAAACTCCCGCACCGGTTCGGGCGGTAGGAGCCTGAAGGAAGCCGCGTCGAAATAAGCGGTGCCGATATTCGCTTTATGCAAATAGACGAGCAGCGTCGCATAGGCGGCGCCCTGCGGGGCGTAGCCCTCGATTTTGAGCGGGCTCCATGTGCCGGTCGTCGAATTGGTGGCGATTTTCGTATCGATCCGTACGTTCGAGCTGTTCCAGAACTCCAAATACAGCTGCGATACGCCCGATTCGTTGTACGACTGCACGGACGCCTCGTACAGCTGGTCCGGCACGACCGGCATGCTGCCGCTGCGCAATCCCGGCGCCGCCGTATTGTTCGGATCGACCAGCTTCAGGCTGTAAACGCCGCTGTAAACGGTATTCGTCACCGCCCCGTACTCGAATCCCGAGCCGAGCGGCGTCCAGCCGACCGGCTTGCCGGCGGACACTTCTTCAAAACCGCCGTTGTACGGCATATCGCGCGACACCTCCGCAAACATCGCATCGTCGAAATAAGCGACGCCCACATTCCCCACGGGCTGATAAAGCAGCAGCGTGGCGTAAGCCGCTCCGGCCGGAGCTTCGGCGATCACCTCGCCGCCCCTCCATTGCTGGGTCCCGGAAATGCCGGCGATTTTAACGTCGATCCGCTCGCCCGCCGCATTCCAAAATTCCAAATACAGCTGGGACGAGCCGGATTCGTTATACCCGTACGCCGAAGCTTTGTACGGCTTGCCCGGCTCGACGGGAAGGTTGCCGCTGCGCACGCCGTTTCCGGCCTGCGGCGAATTGTCGGTCAGCTTGACGCTGAATCCCCCGCTGCGGACGGGCGCGTAAACCGATCCGTAAATCGAACTCCCGTAGCCGATCCAGCCGACCGGCTTGCCGCCGGCCGTTTGCTCGAACCCGCCGTTGACGAGCGGCGCGGCAGCCGTCGGCCCGCCGGTATCGGCCGAAGCCATGGGCGGCAGCAGCGCCGCGAGCAGCGTCATGATCGTCAACAAGCCGAGCCACTTCATTTTGCGCAAGTTCATCAAATCGCTCCTTCCTTTTGTTTGAATTCGGACAGTCGGTCGCTGCCGGGTAGTCATCATATACAAGGTTTTTACCTGTATGTCCTACGTCTACTATATCAACCCAGGAAAGCGTTTCCATGATTCTCTGGACCTATTCGCCGCAGACATTCCCCCCGCTAGTTTCGTCGAAACGGAGCGAAACGTGATGAATGCCGCCGAAGCCCGGGCCGGGACATCGCGCTTCCTAAACGGGAAAATCCGGCGTTGCCGCCGGATCCGCATATGTTCGGGCGGGCGCCCCGCGCCCGTTCACTTCAGCTTGCCGAACAAATCTTTAAACACGCGATCCCGATGAATATAATGGACGTAGCGTATAAAATGGCGCGACGCGTCGAAGCTCCAGCGGAAATCGTCCGACAGCAGCGGGCTGTGCACAAGCTCGTTCGGGAGCCAGGCCTCGTCGATCAAATAGGCGATGGCGGCGATATCCCAGATGACCCGGGAATATCCGAAATGATCCTTGTTGCTGTTCTCGTACGTCTCGTACAAATAGCCGCCGATCGCCCCCCTGTCCTTAACGTAGTCCCGCAGCTCGGATAACGTCGTTTGCAGATGCGAGGCTACGCCGAGGCACGGGATCAGCACTAACGGGACGCCGCTGTTCAGGACGGTGCGGGAAGCGTGCAAATCCTGGAACAAATTGAATTCCCGGGTGTTCGGCCAATGCAGCGCGTGACCGCCGAGCCAGACGACGACGATTTTCCCGATGATCCGCGGCTCCATCAGGATCGCCGACGCCACGTTCGTGATCGCTCCGATTGCCACGACGTACAACGGGTCGTCATCGGGGGAAGCCATGGCGCGTTCTACCAGGTTTCGCGCCGCCTCGCTTTCCACGGGCGTTTCCGGGCCGGGCAAAAACGATCCCGATCCGCGATAAATCGGAACGCCGGCCATTTCGGGCAGATGGGAGCGGATCGTCAGCAGCTCGTTATAGCTTTTCTCCATCCCGTCCAGCGGCCCGGTCGACAATGCGTTGTGAAACGGCGCCGCGTAAATCGCCTCGACGCGCAGCCGCTCCGGCGACTTCATCGCGTAGACGACGGCGAACTGGTCGTCGATTTCGTTAAACGTATCGGTGTCGAGCACCATGCGCACGGCGCGCTTCGGATAGGTGAGCCGCCGCAGCAGCTTCTCTTGCGGAATGGTTGGATATGGGATCATGTACCTCGCCTCCTACTTCCCCATTCTACACAAGCGTGTCGGCCCGTTATTTCACGATTCGGCGATTTGTTTATATGAAATGGCTAATGTAGGATTTCAGCCGGAAAGAGAGGCCGTTTATGCTGGCTCAGACGGATTTCATCTTTCACGCGATGCGCCCGGCCGACACGTACATGCCGATGCACCGCCATCGCTGCTACGAGCTCGTCTATTACATGGCCGGGACGGGCGTGACCCGCCTCGACGATCTCGAGTACCGGTACGAGCCGAACACGTACACGGTCATTCCCCCCGGCATGCCTCACGACGAAAGGCGGCTTGCGGACACCGACGTCCTTTTCATCGGCTTCAGTCTCGTCAGCCGCGACATGCCGTCGCTGCAGCACGGCTTGTTTCAGGATTCGGACCCGGCTTCCATTCTCGGTCTCCTCCTCGGCATGAAAGCGGAAATGCACGAGAAGCACGCCTTTTACGCCCAAAAATTGAACTTGCGCATGAGCGAAATCCTGATCGAGCACGCGCGTTCCGTCGCCCCGGGGCAGCCCGGCCGCCCCGACGACAATCTGCTGTACGCCCGCACGTTCATCGACGAAAATTTCAACCAGAAAATAGCCGTCGAAGATCTCGCGGCGATGGCCGGCTACAGCTACCACCACTTCCGGCACTTGTTCAAAAAGAAATTCGGCGTCTCGCCGATCCGGTATTTGATCGACAAACGGCTCGAGAAGGCGCGCAGTCTGCTCCGCTTTACCGAGCTTCCGGTGTCGTCGGTCGCGTCGGAATGCGGCTTTTCAAACGACGCCCAGTTTTGCACCATCTTCAAACGGGAGCTCGGGGAGACGCCCCGCGCGTTCCGGAACAACGAGTTTCGCCGCAGTCTTTGAGCAGCCCGGTCTCATGCCGCCGCGCCGCCCCGGCCGTATGAAAAGTCCCGATCGTCCGCTATCCGCGGGCGCCAAAAAGCCGACGCCGGTTATTGCCGACGCCGGCTTCTCCGGCATTGCGTCCGCTCCGCCCGGCATGACGCTTCGCGTCCGCTACGGGGCGCTTCGCCTCGCATCAGGGCGCCAGCCCTTTCATCAAAAAGCCGATCGTCGCCTCGAGCTCCCGCTCGTCGTCCCATATCGCGTCCTCCCGCATGCCGTAAAACGTTCGGGTCGCGATGTAGCCCATCACGGCCGAAATCGTAAGGCGCATGATCGTCGTACTCGGCAAATCGGCCAGCTTGCCCGCGGCTTTGAATTTGTCGATCACGATCTCGAGCCGATCTATAATTTTCAGCAGCACGACCTGCTTGAACTGCTCCTGCAGGTCGGGGTGAAACGGGATTTCCTGCACGACGATTTTGAGCAGGCTCATATTTTTTTGCAAAAACGAAATTCGGTTCGCGATCATCGCCCGCAAAAACTGGTCGTAGCTGTCGTACTCTTTATTCAGAACGTCGTTAAATTCCCGAAGCACGAACGGAGCGATCATCTTCACCATCGTCGGCGTGACGATCGACACCAGCAGCTCCTTTTTCGTTTTATAATGCCGGAAAATCGTGCCCTCGGCCACTCCCGCCCGCTGCGCGATTTCGCTCGTCGACGATGCGGCGAACCCTTTCTCCGCGAACACCTCGATGGCCGCCTCGAAGATGCGACGCTGCTTGTCGGTCATTTTATTGGGAGCGTTGCCGGCCTGCAGCAGCTCTTCGATCCAAGGCTCGACAGCGTCGGACATAGTGCGCCAACCCCTTACTTCTACCCTCGCCGCGCGTGGTTTCTGTAAGCCTCATCATACCATAACCGCGAGCCCCTTGTTAAATCGCCCGCTGCTTTTTCAGCGCGATCACGTTCAGCAGCGCGAAGACGATCGAGAAGCCGAGCAGGACGTAAACGTCGAGCTGAATGTCCGCGAACCGTTCCCCGCGAATCATAATGCCGCGCAGCGCGTCGGCCCCGTAATATAGCGGCATGACGTAGCTCAGCTTTTGCAGCCACGGCTCCATCGCCTCCAGGCTGAACAAGCCGGAGAAAAACACTTGCGGCACGACGACGAGCGGGATGAACTGAATGATCTGGAACTCGCTTCCGGCATAGGAGCTAAGCAGCGTGCCGAGCGTCAACGCCGTTAACGTCAGCAGCAGATTGATCAGCAGCACGAGCCCGATCGAGCCTTCCATGTACAAACCGAGGACGCCGATCGAATACGACGCGATAAGCGCCGCCTGCAGCAGCGTAAACACGCCGATTCCGGCCAAATACCCGGCCACGACCTCGTACCGGCGAATCGGCGTCGCCATAAGCCGCTCCAGCGTGCCGGTCGTCCGCTCCCGCAGAAACGCCACCCCGGCCAGCAGGAAGACGAAGAAAAACGAGAAGAAGCCGATCAGCACCGGGCCGAACGAGTCGAACGAGGACAAGTCCTCTTTGCCGTGCAAATAAGCGATCTCCGGCTGAACGGCTTGCGCCGCCGTCTGCATCGACCGCTGCAGCGCGAGCAGCGCCGCCTTGCTGACCGAAGGATCGCTGCCTTCGAGCGTAATGACGGGCTTCCCGCCCCCCAGCGACAATACGGCGTCGAGGGTGCGTTCCTCCAAAGCCTGCTTCGCCTGGTCGGCGTTCGCGTAAGCCGTGACTTGGACGTCCGCGTTTTTCAGTCGCTCCGTCATCAGTGCCGGAACGTCCACGGTGCCGATGTCGAGCTTGACCGCCTGCCCGTTGAACACGTAATGGAGCAGCGTGAGCACGAGCAGCGGCGCCAAAAACAGCAGCGCCAGCGTTCGCTTGTCGCGAATGAACTGCCGGATAATGCGGAGGGCGAGCGCTCGCGTTCTCATGACCGCCCCCCTCCCCCGAGCGCGATGAACGCGTCTTCGATATTCGTCGTCCCGCTTTTCGCTTTAAGCGCTTCGGGACTGTCGACCGCGGTTAAACGGCCTTCCCGGATGAGCGCGATCCGGTCGCATTTGTCGGCTTCGTCCATCACGTGCGTCGTCAATAGGATCGTTGTCCCTTTCTCCCGCAAGGCGAGCAGCTCCTTCCAGATCGATTGCCGCAGCACCGGATCGATGCCGACGGTCGGTTCGTCCAGCACGAGCAGCTCCGGCTCGTGCAGCAGCGCGATCGCGAGCGACAGCCGGCGCTTCATGCCGCCGGAATAGGCGGCCACCTGCTTGTTCAGATGGTCCTGCAGACCGACGACGGCCATCGCCGCTTCGATGCGCGCCAGACGCCGGGAGCCGGACAGCCCGTAAAGCGATGCGAAAAACAGCAAGTTTTCTTTCGCCGTCAGCTCGCCGTACAGCGCGTCGGATTGCGCCATATAGCCGAACCGGTGGAGCATGGCGAGCTTCGGCATCGGCTCGCCGAGCAGACGGACCGTGCCGCCGTCGGCCTTGTCGATGCCGGTGATCAGCTTGATCAGCGTCGTTTTGCCCGAGCCCGAAGGGCCGAGCAGCCCGAACAGCTCGCCGCGCTCCACGCGCAGCGTAATTCCTTCGAGTACGGTGCGGCCGCCGAATTTGCGCACGATATCGTGCAGTTCGACCGCCGCCGTTTGCGAGATGTCGCCGGACATCGCGATAGGCATCGCACACTCACTCCTTAATAGTGAGTAACCACTCACTCATTTTATGGTTTTATCATACTCTGCGGACAACGGTTTGTAAAGTGAGTAATCACTCATTTGCAAAAAACGAACGGGCGACACTTAGGCGATTGGGCGGCGCCGTTGTATAATAGTGGAAACGGCCAAGAGGAGGATGCTTATGCTGCGAACGTTCGCCGTCACCCGCGAATCGGAGACGCTGCGGGACTTGCCGCTCGGCGAGCTCGACGAGCGGCGGCTTGCGTGGTATTGGGTCGACTTCAACGCGCCGACCGAGGAGGAAGCGATGGAGCTCGAGCGCCATTTCCGCTTCCATCCGCTCGCCATCGAAGATTGCTTTCACCTGCTCCAGCGGCCGAAGCTGGACCATTACGGCGACGTGCATTTTTTCGTGCTGCATGCCCTGAATCAACAAAATTTGTCCGTGCACGAGGTCGACCTGTTTGTCGGCCCGAACTTTATCGTCACGTTCCATCACGTCGAGCTCGCGGAGCTGGACGACGCCTGGCGGCGCATAACGGAAAGCGGCGGCCTGTGGGAAAAGGGCCGCCTTCACGCGATGTACACGGTCATCGACAAGCTGGTCGACCAATATTTCCCCGCCGTCTATTCGATCGAGGACCAGCTGCTCGACATCGAAACGGGCGGCGGCCGCAACATGAGCCGCACCTTGATGAACGACGTCTTCGACATTCGTTCCAAGCTGCTCAAGCTGCGCAAAACGATCGTGCCGATGCGCGACCTGCTGTACCGGATCGTCAATTCGGACCGGATCGCCGGGCTGAAGGAGCAGCACGTTTATTTTACGGACATTTACGATCACCTGCTGAAGCTGTCCGAGATGATCGATTCGAACCGCGACATTACGGCCGACCTCCGCGACCAATATATGTCGGTCAGCTCCAACCGGATGAACGCCATCATGAAACGGCTGACGGTCATTACGACCATCTTCATGCCGCTGACGTTTATCGCGGGCATCTACGGGATGAATTTCGACTATATGCCGGAGCTGAAGTGGCATTGGGGCTATTTCGCGGTGCTCGGCGTCATGCTCGTCATCGGTCTCGGCATGTTCGCCTGGTTTCGGAAAAAGGGCTGGTTCGAATAAACGGAGCGGAGCCGGGAAGCCCATCGCGCCGAACAAAAAAATCCCCTCCCCGTCATTGCCGGGAAGAGGATTCGGCTCATCCGTCCAAGCCGTGCGTTTGCCGCAAATGATCGGCGATCGACGTAAAGCGGAAGCTGTGCAGTATGCTCGCCAGCTTCGCCTTCGTGCCGCCGACGTTGTAGTAATGAATAAAGCGTTCCTTGGCCGGCAATTCGAGCCGATGCTCGGTCGGGTCGATCTCCCGCGGATGCAAATAGACGATCGCGTTTTCGCCGCGGCGGTTCGCCTTCGCGATTTGCCGTTTGATGTAAAACGTCGGGAAAAAGCGGAAGTAAAAGCCGCCGGAGTACCCGATATTTCGACCGGCCAGCCTCATGACCGACATCGGAACCTCGTACAGATCGAGCTCCCGGCCGCCGACCCGCGGCTTGTGAATGTGCGTCGGAGCGTCCGGGATGCCGTACAGAAACGTTCGGACCGGGAACACGCTCGCATCGTATTTCAGCCCGAGCTTCTCGAGCGCCTCCAAATAGTGCAGGTTGCGTTCCACGATCGACCAGGACGGGGCGCGGTAGCCGAGCACCGGCTTGCCGGTCAGGCTTTCCAAAATGCCGACCGACTTGCGGACGTCCTCGTAAAACTGCTCGTACGTCTGCTTGTACGCCAGCTCGTGCCCGTACCCGTGGGAGGCGACGTCATGCCCTTCCCGCGCGATCGCCCGCACGACGTCCGGGTAACGCTCGCCGATATAGCCGAGCACGAAAAACGTCGCCTTGGCGTTCGCATCGCTGCACAGCCGAAGCAGCTCGTCCATATTGGCCCGAAAGTGCGTCTCTTTGCCCGCGCCGTCCATCGCAAGCCCGTCGTAGTTGGCGTGAAACCATTCCTCGATGTCGAACGTCAGCATATTGGCGGCGGACGCCTTGCCTTGTGTAGTCAATTCGCTTTTCTCCCTTTGATCGCGAACGACGTGCTGAACTTGTTCGCCAGCATGTTCTGTCCGCTTCCTTGCGTCACGAAATGGAACGGATGGTAAATATGCAGAAACTCGATGTTGTCGAAGCCGTATTTGGCGAAAACGTCGCGCAGCTCGCTCATCTCGTACATGCGGTCGAATTTTTTGTCCTTCTCCAGCAGCTTGAGCAGCTTGCGCTGAATCGAACCCCGGTTGAGCGTCTCCACCAGAAGCGTTCCCCCCGGCTTCGTGACGCGCGCCAGCTCCTTGATGACGTCCTCGTACTGCTCGATCAGCTGAATGACGCCGTTGCAGACGACGATGTCGAACTTGCCGTCCTCGAACTCGAGCGCCGTCAAATCGCCGGGCATCGTCTTCAGTCCGCGGGCGGCGGCATATTCGAGACTTTTCTCGGAGAAGTCGACGCCGTAGACGATATTATGCTCGGTCAGCGGCTCGCTGAAAGCGCCTACGCCGCAGCCCGCGTCCAGAATCAGCTTGCCCTTGCACGGTCCGAGCCAGCGCAGCGTGTTGTCCCGCTGCATGAAAAAGCTTTTCTCGTTGAAATAATCGGACGATTTGACGGAAGCGCCATGCACCTCGGCCTTTTTGTCGAAATACTGCTTCCAGTGGATATTGCCCATGAGCCCAAGCCCTCCGCGTTAAGGAAAAATGTATTTGATCAGCCGCTTGCCCGCCGCGTCGGTCACGAACTTCGGCGTCTTCTTCCACAGCTCGACGAAAAAGCCGAGACTTTCTTTGTCCGGCGGCCCGCTCTTCCCCGCCCCGCCGTCGAAAACGGAATACTCGAGCGGCTCCGGCTTCGCGCCCCACTGCTCCTTGTACCTGTACGTACCGGAGCCGGCCGGCGAGCGGCCGAGGTCCAGATGGCCGAACCCGCCCCGCATGGCGAACTTCGCCGCTTCCCAATACATGAAATTGTTCAAATATTTCGAGTTGTACTCGATCAAATTCGCCCCGTACGGATAATACACCGTCGAGTTGCCCGGGCTCGTCAGCAGCAGCATGCCGCCCGCCACGCTTCCGCTCTGCTTGTCCAGCACGGTCAGCAGATGCGCATGCTCCGGCATCAGTTCGAAAAACGCGCGAAAAAAGCGGATATCGGGCGCCGGCGAACCGAGCTGCTTCATTCTTCGCACGTAAATGCGATAAAACGCCTCCAAACGGCCGGCGTCGAACGAAACGTCAAACCAATCGTTTTTGTACGCTTTCCGCACATGGTTCCGGTTGCTTCCGGTCGACAGCGCCAGCACCCGTTCTTCGCCGCCCTCGAGAGGAAGCTTGAACGTGTAGTTGTGCGCGCTCGCGCTCCAGCCGGTACGGCCTCCCACGCTCTGGTCCTTCAGCCGCAGCTCGACGTAGCCGAGCCGGGCTTCGTCCTTGATCGCCGGCACCGAGTCGATGGCGAAGCGCAGCGCTTCGGCATCGTCCGCGCATATATCGGTATAGTTCGCGAACGGAAGCGATACGGCCACCTTCCGCAGCCCCAGATTGCGGCCGGCGACGAGCGGGATGAGCGCCCGCACGCGATGATCGCCTTCCACGACGGCATGATACAAACAATCGTACCCGAAGGAGCGGATCAAGACGTCCCGGAACGCCGTCGTATGAAACACCGTCCCCCGCTCCCGCGCGAGCCGGTCCCACTCGTCCTTCATCCGTTCGGTATACGCCACGCATTTGTACATCGGTTCGTTATCCTTTCAGCCACATAAATACGCCTACCATAATAATAGCGCATCCGGCCCATTTCATCACGCTGATCTGTTCGTGGAAAATGAAGATGGACACGAGGAGCAGCAGCACGTATTGAAAGCTGGTCACAAACGTGACGTAGCTCAGGTCGAACTGGGACAGGCAGTACACCCATAGAAAGGCGCCCAGCGCGTAAGCGGCGAAGCCGGCCAGCAAGGCCGGCGTGGTCAAATAGCCCATGATGATGCCGAACAGCGGAGCGTCGAACGACACCGACCGGCTGCCGAGCTTCAGCAGCGTGCTGCCCGTAACGGTCATCATCACGCTTCCGAAAAGCATGAAATATTTGATTAGAGCTCCCTCTCTTTCAGTCGCTTCTCCAGCTCGTCCAATCTGAGCTTTGTCAGGCCGAGCTCCTGGGTCAACGCCTTGTTGTGCATTTTCAGCCTCGAAATGCTGACGCTCATGTTCAGCAGCAGCAAGTAAGCGCAAACGATCAATATGGCGAAAAAGGCCGACGGCGCGTAATAAACGCCGATCAAGCTCGAAAACCAGTCCAGCATATCTTTAAAGACGGACATAATGAGCGTAAACGTTCCGATCAAAAACCAGACGAGCGAATATTTTTCCCGGATCATGCGCGCCCGCACCATGAAAAACACCGATACGATCAAAACGAGACTGAACGCGATGCCCATCAGTTGAACGCTGTTCAAGCTATCCATAGCCGCCTCACCACCTTGTCCGGATGCAGGAAAAGAGCATCGATAACGTGACCTTCGCCATGTAATACGCGCTGCGAAGCGGAGTAATGGATGAGGTGCCGTGCTCGCGGCGGCTCATTTCGACGCCGACCTCGCAGATGCGCAGCCCGTTCTTTTTCAGCAAAATAATGGCGTCCGGCTCCGGATAGTCGTCCGAATAATGCTTGCTCAGCAGCTCGATGCTTTTGCGGTTGTACATGCGAAACCCCGACGTGCCGTCCGTCACCTTCGTGCGGATGAGCACCCGGAACAGCACCGAAAACACTTTGATGCCGAGCCTCCGCGTCCACGTCGTCCGGAACGACTGTACGTCGAGAAACCGCGAGCCGATTACCATGTCCGCGCCGGTCCGCTCCATCGTCTCCCGCAGCTTGTTCACTTCGCGCGGAAGATGCTGGCCGTCGCCGTCGATCTGCACCATGTAGGAGTAGCCTTGGACGGCGGCGTATTTGAAGCCGGTCTGCACCGCGCCGCCGATGCCGAGATTGTACGGGAGATCGACGACCTTCACCCCTTCCGCCGCGCGGGCCGTAGCCGACGTCGCGTCGAGGGAGCAGTCGTTGACGACGAGGATGTCGCCGCCCTCGATGCTGCTGCGAATGTCGCCGATCACTTTCAAAATATTGTTTTGCTCGTTGAAGGCCGGAACGACTATCAGTATTTTTCCTTGTTCCATAACAGCATCCCCGTCGTTTTTTTTGCGAAGACAACCAATCCCCGACCGATCCGGTCCGCCCCGTAAGCGGCGGCCATCGCGACGAACGGAATGGCGGGCGCCTTGTACCGGTACAGACCGTCGATGAAAAAGACCAAACAAAACAGAAAGACGGCGAGCGTAACGAGCCAGACGACGGACGCTTTGCGGAACAGACCGTTCATCGCGGCGGCCGCGGTTCCGGCGGCGAACAGCACAACCGGCAGTATATGTCTTGCGTACCAGCCGATCCCGTGGCCCGTGCCGATTTCCCAAACCCATCGCCCCAGGAAGGCGATCGTCCTTTTTCCGTACAGGACGAGAATGTCGTTCCAGTTATGGACGAAGAAGCTGGCGACGACGCTTCCGCCGATATCGACCGTGAAGTCCGGCTCGAAATGATAGTCTTGGTCCGACGGCTTGTCGTAAATCCATCCGTTCGCGTACATATTATACAACACTTTTTTCGCGTTGATCTGTAAAGATTCCACGAGAGGGTCCAGCTTGCCGCCGGCTAAAGCGATCGTTAGCGCCGCCGCCGCGACGGCGAGCGCCCCTCCGGCGACCAGCCGGTAGCGGACGAACAAGGCGGCCAGCTTTTGTTTGTCCGTCCGGACGACGATGTACACCAGAATGAAGAAGAGCGTCATGACGCCGGTAGGGCGGAAGATGAACATATAGAACGAAGTCGCGACGAACAGCGCCTTATACGCCGTTTTGCCGGACTCGTAGCTTTTGAGCAGAAAAAAGACGCACAGCAGCAGCAGGTCGATAAAGAAGCTGTCGGTCAAAATGTACGTCGACCACAGCGTAATGTCCCACGAGTAGCCGTAAAACAGCGACGCCAAAACGGCGGTCGTGCGCCCGAACAGCATGCGCGCGATTTGATAGACGAGAATGACGCTGAGACCGGCGGTCAGCACTTGCACGAACACGACCGCGACCGGATCCTTGAATACGGCCAGCAGCAGCGTAAGCAGCAAATTATAGCCGGCGTACATCAAATCGTCCATATTGAGGCCGATGCGGAAATTCGCCATCAGCGAGCGGGCGTATGCGAGATACCAGTCGGAATCCGGAGATTGCGGGATTCCTTGGCCCGATCGGAGCAGGAAGAAAAAGTAACGGAATTTGACCGTCAATGCAAACAGCGCAAGCGGGATCCAGTAGACGAAGTCCCGGTCTTTCCATTTCATGTACAATCGATACACAGCGGTTAAACAGCTCCAGATTCGTAGTCCAATCGAACGCTTTCTATTCTAACGGAGAAGCCGATCGCCTGGAAGCGTTCGATTGTCGGGCGGCGTGGGAACGTAAACGTTCCTTGGTCAGCAGCTAGCCGATCATCACCCCGAGGCGGTTCAGCGGTAACCTTTTCTCATCCAATTTTTGCCACTCCTCCTCGAATCCAGCCGTTTGAAACTTATAACCTCTATTTTACGACGTATATCATCGCATTTCCTGCCGTTTTCTAAGTATATGAACAAAATATTATGATTATTTTTTTGTGAACCCGCTCGCGCCGGGAATAAAACCGGGCCGTACTGGCCGAAACTGGTTTGTATCGGAGGCGATGCGACATGCGGGGCGGCAAATGGATGATCGGGATGGCGGCGCTGATTTGGACTTTCGCGCCGGTCGGCGGCTTGAAATCGGAAGGCGGCGTGCGCGGGCTTGCCGAGCGGTTCGTGCAAAGGCTGGAGGCGGAAAGCGGCGAAGCGCCGGTCGTCCGCTGGAACGCGGAGAGCGGAACGCCGGAGCTGCTGGAAGGCCGGCTGAGCAAGCCGTCGCGGCATTCGCCGGAATGGATTTCGTACGAATTTCTGGAGCGGGCCAAAGCTGCGTACGGGTTGAAGCGCGTAAACGAATCGATGAAGGTCGCAAGCGTCGAGCGGAGCGGGTCCGGCGCGGTTACGGTCGCGATGGAGCGGCGGCTGTACGGCAAGCCGGTCTGCGGGGACGGTCTGCGGATCGAGCTGGACGAAAGCGGGGTCGTCCGCCGGGTCGAAGGAACGATGCATGCCGATCTGGAACGCAAAAGGCTGCATCGTCCGATGATTCCGGCCGTTTCCGGGAAGGAGGCGGCGGAGGAAGCCGCCCGTTACGTCCGCGGGGACGCTTCCGCGGCGGCAACCGCCCGCGTGCGGGATTGTTACCTCCCGGAGCGGGAGGGCGTTCCGCTCGTCTATATCGTATCGTTCGGAGCCGGGGAAGGAAATGCCGCGGGCCGAACGGTCATCGTTCACGCGTTGACCGGACGGGTGATCGACGGCTGACCGCCGACTGCTGATCTTATTTCCATTCCAACGCCCGCAGCAGCCGATGCTTCATCAGCTCCAGCAAAAAATCGACATAGTAGTCTTTGCGGACGATCACCTGGTACCGGTGCCCCGGGTACGCGTAAAACAGCACGTCCGTATGCACCTCGTTCGCCTCGAAATGCGCCTGCACCCGCTTCATCGATTCCGCGAACGGATCATGTCGGACGATTTCGATCGCGAATTCGGTATCTTCGCCGTTCGCGCTCTCTTCGATCCGGATCGTCTCCGCATCCCATTCATAATGCATGTTCATCCCGATTCCCTCCGTTTCCGGTTCAGATCAAATAACGGACGTAAATATAGACGCTCGACAGGGCGATCGACAGCAGCATGAGCGGAAACGCGACCTTCATGTACGAGACGAAGCGGATCGGGTAGCCTTCCTTCCCCGATAAGCCGGCCACGATCAGATTGGCGCTCGCCCCGATCAGCGTCCCGTTTCCGCCGAGGCAGGCGCCGAGCGCCAGACTCCACCAAAGCGGCTCCAGGTCGGCCACGCCCATGTTGCCCATTTCCTGAATCATCGGAATCATCGTCGCCACGAACGGAATGTTGTCGAGAAACGCGGAGGCGATCGCGCTCAGCCACAAAATGAGCATCGACGTGGCGACGAGCTCGCCGCCGGTCAAATCGACGGCTTCCTTCGCCAGCCGCGAAATGACGCCGGTTTCCACCAGGCCCGACACCAGAACGAACAAGCCGACGAAGAAGAAAATCGTCGTCCACTCCACCTTCGTAAAGGCGTTTTCCATCGCATGCTCCCCGGTCAACAGCAGAAGCAGAAACGCCCCGGCGAGGGCGACCGTCGCCGATTCCAGATGAAGCAGCTGGTGAAGGAAGAAGCCGACGATCGTTACGCCCAGCACGGTCAAGCATTTGACGAGCAGCGCGCGATCCGTGATCACTTCCTTCTCGTCCATCCGCATGATCGATTGCCGCAGCTCGTCGGTCGTCCGGATTCGCTTCCGGTACAGCCAGACGAATATCGGGAGATGGACGGCCATAATCAATGCGATGATCGGGCCGAGATTGACGATAAACGCCATGAACGTCAGCTCCTTGACGGCGCTGCCGATCATGATGTTCGGCGGATCGCCGATCAGCGTGGCGGCGCCGCCGATATTGCAGGCCAGCACCTGCGTGATCAGAAACGGAACCGGGTTGACCCGCAGCTGTCTCGTAATGCTGAACGTGACCGGAACCATCAGCAGCACCGTGGTCACATTGTCGAGAAACGCCGAGCCGACCGCCGTGAGCAGCGCCAGCGACAGCATGATCCTTACGGGGTCCCCTTTCGCCTTCTTGGCCGCAACGAGCGCGACGTATTTGAACAGCCCGGTTTCCGCCGTTATGCTGACGATGATCATCATACCGATCAGCAGCCCGAGCGTATTGAAGTCGATATGGTGGACGGCCGTCTCCTGGTCCACGATGCCGATCGCCACCATCACGACGCCCCCGATCATGGCGACGATCGTCCGATGAATTTTTTCGGCGATGATAAGACCGTATGTAACAAGAAAAATGCCGATGGCGACTAAAGCTTGCAGTTCCATAATTCCTCCCGATTCATGCGGATGTTATAATTTGCCCGATCCGGCGCGGATTTAGTTCGTCCGCCTTTCCTATCGCCGAAAAAAGACAAAAAGAGCCCGCGCTTGGCAGGCTCCTCCCGTACATCCCGTTATGCAATTCGGTTTTAATTATATACAGGGGGCTTCCCGTTGTAAAGACGGGACCCATTTTCAGATTGTCAGCCCGCGAGCCATTTGATATAGTATGAAAAAATGAGTCCAACTTCCCATATCCCACCCTGCGACCAGGAGCAGTGAAGCATGCTTGCCCTCTATCACAAACTGAAGCACCGCGATTTCGTTCTCCTCGTTCCGCTCGTGGCGCTGTCGCTGTACGTGCGGCTGCGGTACTTTTTCTTTCTCGCCTCGTCCGGCAAAGGCTTTCCGGATGCGGCCGACAGCCAGTGGTACCTCGCCTACGCACGATCGCTCATGACCGATTTCAAAATCGGCCTGCATATGAACGATCTGCTGTATTTCGGCTACAACATGCTGCTTACCGTGCTGCTTATGCTGTTCAAGGATCCGGTCGCGATCTTGTTCATTCAAGCCGTGACCGCCGGCCTCAGCGTCATCCTTGTCTTTAAAATCGCACGAATGCTTTTCAACAGGACGACGGCCGTAATCGCTTCCATTTTGTACGGCTATTCGTGGGACATTACGCTGTGGACGACGTACATTTTGACCGACAGCTTCTTTATCAGCCTGCTGCTGCTGTGCGTCTTTCTTCTGCTCAAAAGCTTCGAGTCCGGCAAAACGGCGTATAAGGCGCTGTTTGTCGCGTCAGCGGCATATTTGTTCATCTTCAGGCCGACGGGGATTTTGTCGCTGCTGTTCATCCTGATCTATATCGCGATACGCATGGACAAACCGAAGGCGCTCCGGTTTGTGCGCAGGCACAAATATACGCTCGGCGGCATCGCCGCCGCCCTTGTCGCCGTCGGCGCCTACGCGCTGTTCGGCGGGAAGCTGGCCCCGCTCGTTCAATCGCTGCAGTATAACGCCAAGCTGGTGCTGTACAACATTTACGCCAGAGGCTGGGTATACGACCAGCCGACACCCGGCGCCATCTTCTACAAGCCCGACTACACGATCGATATCGGAAACAGTCTGATCCTGAGCTTTCTCGTCCATAACTGGGACCATGTCGCCGCCATTTACGCGAGAAGGGTCGTCGCTTTTCTCGGCCGCTGGGTATGGCTGACCGACTTGTCGACGTTCGGGGGCATCAAAACGTTCGTCTCCAACATGGTGCCGACCGCGCTTTTCGTAGCGGGCTTCGTCGCCTCGATCGTCAACGGGATATTCAAAAAGGCGTCGATCGTTTGGTTATGCATCCTGGCCATCTTCATCTTCTGCATCGTCCTGTTCATCGACGGCATGTACCGGTACAGGGCGCCCAGCATCCCGTTCATCGCGATCGCGGTCGCGTACGGAGCGGACAGCGTCGCCCGGGCCGCATTCGCGATCGGCAAAAAGGCGATCGGCAAGCTGCCCTGGAAGCGCAAGTCGACGAATTTGAAATCCGGGCTGTAAGAAACGCCGCGATAACGGAAAAGAGGGCTGCCGAACGATCGGCAGCCTTTTTTATCGTTTCGTCCCGTTACGGACCGGATGGAGTCATATACAGAGAGACGTCGTCCACATACAGCGCCGTTCCGTTCCAAGCTTTATCGGCGATGACTACGAGCTGCGCTTTTTTCACTTCGCTCGCGCCGACGGAGGCGGGAATGATCCCTTTCAATCGGACCGGCCGCCACGTGCCGACCGAAGCGGCATCGAGCGGGCGGATGTCCGACAAGACGGTGGACAGCGTTTTTCCGGCGGCGTCCATCAGGTTGAGACCCAGCTGGATCGTGCCGCCCGGCGGAGTCCCTTCCTTCACTTTGTACCACGCTTCCGCGGCGAAGTAACCCGATTCGGCCGTCACCGTTTGGGCCGGACCGCCCCGCTCCATATTTTGGATCAGCAGGCCGTACTGTCCGGTGCGCGACGCCTCCGTCAGGCGGGCGATGCTGCCGGTCGTTCTGACCCAGTAGCTCCAGGGCGTCGCGGATGCCCCCGTTCCCGTCTCGAACGAACCGTTTGCCGTCGCGGACGGCCGGTTGTCGGCGAAGTCCAGAATCAGCTTCGCATAGCTCCGCTCCGCCGCATAGACGGACCCATACACCGTATCCGCGACCGACTGCTTCACCGGCCCGCCCTGCGGCTCCGAAGCGCGGATGTAATCGAGCACGTTCCAGAACGTCGACTCCAGCTTCAAGCCGCCGGACGCCTGATACACCGATACGTCGTCCACATACGCGACGCCGTTCTGCAAACCGTCGACGATGACGACGAACTGCGCGCTTTTGACTTCGGCGCCGCTTATTTGCGCCGGGATCTCGTACAGCATAACCGCTTCCTTCCACGCGCCGGCGCCGGCGGCGAGCGGCTGCAGCTTCCCGCGGACGGTGCCGATCTGTTTGCCGGACGCATCCCGCAAATTCATGGCGAGCTGAATCGTGGCGCTGCCCGTATAAGAAGCCGGAACGGAGTAATAGACACGCGCCGCCAGCAAGCCGGGGTTGACCGCGAATACTTGAACAGGCCCGCCGCGATCGAGTCCTTGAATTTTCAGGCTGGCCGATCCCGTCCGGGCTTGCTCCGTCGACCGCTGCATCGTCCCCGTACTTTGAATCCAGTGGGTCCAAGGCGGCGCGGTCGATGCGCCGGATTCGAACGATCCGTTCGTCTCGAGCGGGAACAAACCGCGCACCGCTTCCTGCAGCAGCTTGGCGAACGCCTGCAGCGTCGCCGAGGGCGAGCTTGCGGCCAGCTCGGCGACCCGATTCGTCACCGTTCCGCCGTTCGGTTCGTACGTTTTCATATAGTTGGCCAAATCCCAGAACGTCGACGCGTTCCAGATCGACCATTCGAGCGAGTACGTTCTCGGATCTAACGGATGGGCGAGCACCGGGTCGCTCTTGAACGAGTCGACCAGCGCGAACCGTTTTTGCTGCATCAGCCGCTTCGCGTCCAGATCGGTCAGCAGCGCCAACGCGGAGGCGGCGTCCGTCGGAGGCGCCGTATCTTTCGGGTAGCTCAGTGCCGAAGCCTCGTAATATTCGAACGCCCGCAGCAGCATAGTCGCACGCGCTTTTTGCGGCGCCGTCTGCGCCTTGCTGACGACCGACTCGAGCAGCCGGCGGCTTTCGGCGATTTCCTGGTCGGTCACGATGTTCAAATAGTCCGCCGCGTTAAAAGGCAAGTATGTGGATATTTTCCGGGTCTGGAACCAGGTCGTCGACAGCACGCGCTGCGTCCAAAACCGCTCCCAATGATCGTAGTACGCCGCCAGATCGGCGGCCGCCGCCGGCCCTACCGCCCGGACGTACCATTCCTGCAGCAGCTCGTCCACATTCGCGTCCGGGTTCCACTGCAGCTTGGCGGACAGCCACGGCTTCGGACCTTCCCCCCAGTTCGGATACAGCTCCGCATAATGGGCGGTAACGCCGGCCTGTTTGCCGTATTTGTAATTGTCGGCCATCCGATGGTTGTACACTCGGGGCAGCACATACGGCGTGCCGTACATGTAGTCGTACCAGGCCAAATTTTCCGTTACAGCCGCCCACGCTTCCATCTGCGCCTTGCCCGCCGCCTCGACGGCCGGGTCGGCCCACGCCATCCGATCTTTCGTCAGAAACGGAACGACGCGGGGGTTGAGCGGAAACGACGGCGGGTCCATCACTTCCTGGTAGGCGAGCAGGCCGAACCATTTGTCCGGATAAACGGCCAGCACGCCTTCGGCGACCTGGTTGACCCAGTTGTAATAAATGTCCGACATGTCCACAAGGCCGATCGAGTTCTTTTTGTTCGGGTAGTCCGGATGATTCGGGTCCGCTTCGCAAAAACCGCCGGAATCGTTCATCCCGAGCGAGTACGACGTTTCGTCCGGATGTTCGTCGAAATAGCGGATGATGTTGCTTACCGCCTCCTGCACGATGCCGGGCGCCGTAAAGCAGGGCTGCCAGTTGTGCGTCGTGTCGTTGGGCGGAATATACCGCTCCCCGTTTCGCATCGGAAAATATTCGGGATGTGTCGTCCCGTACCGCGACGGAGGGAACAGCTTCAGCAGGTTGTGATGGAACTGGATGCGGTTATGGAGCCGGTTTTTGTCCTGCCAATCCGACCGCTCCGGAAATTGCGCCCAGCTGATGCCGGGAGAAAACACTCTCGAGAAAAAGGCCGGCTGCTCCTTCACGTCCTGCTTCGGTACCGTTATATCGGTGCGAACCGGCACGTCTTCGCCGTCGCTGCCGGGCATCAGCCACCGCACGCCGACGTACCGTTCCAGAAACTCGTACACGCCGTACGACGTGCCGGCCGGCGTCGGTCCGGCGATGACGACGCAGTTGCCGTGCGGATGGATGACGAAGCCGTCGCCGTCCATCCCCTGCAGCAAGCCCGCCATATGCGGATCGGAGCCGGGGTCGCCGACATAGAGTCGGACGCGGCCGTTCAGGCTCCCGCCTCCCGCATGGAGCTCCGCCTCCGTCATGACCGGCAAAACGGCGCCGGTCGACTTCCGTACGTATTCGACCAGCTCGCCGGCCGCATGGGCGGTCGTCGCGTCCGCTTGCTCCGGCACGAGCACGACTGCGTGCGGGGCGCCGTTTTCCACGATGCGCAGCTCTCCGCCGCCCTGCGCGAACGCTTGACCGGTAATTCCGCCGCCTGCCGGAAACAAGCCGGCGACCAACGCGGCCAGCAGCGCGACGAGCCATTTGCGCATCGGATTGCGTATGGGTGTTTCCATTTTCAAATTCCTCCTTGACCTGATCGAATGGGGTACCGCCGGAACGATCGAGCCGTTCCGTCTTTTTCGGATAGGTCTGACCGGAAGTCGTCATGCTGCCGTCGTTGCCGCCTCTCACGTATGAGCGCATCACCTCCTCTGCGGCGCGCGGCCCGTGTCGGCCGGCTCCGCATTATCCTTTTACCGCCCCCATCGTAGCCCCTTCCATGATCGAGCGCTGGAACAGGACGTACATGACGACGGACGGAATCATCGCGATCGTCACGCCGGCGAACAGCGTGACCCAGTCGGCCGTGTACTGCATCATTTGATTGGCCTGGTACATATTGACCCCGATCGTATATTTGTTCGGATCGCTCAAATAAATGAACGGCGCCAGGAAATTGTTGTACAGCCCCAAAAATTTGAAAATCGCCACGGTGACGATGCCGGGCATCGCCAGCGGCACGATGATGCGCCCGAATACTTGAAACAGCGACGCACCGTCCATAAACGCGCTCTCCTCCAGCTCCTTCGGCAGCGACTGCATGAACCCGCCGAGCAGCATCAGGAAAAAGACGCTCTCGCCCAAGCTTTCGAGCACGATCAGCCCGGTCAGGCTGTTCGTCAAATGCAGGTCGCGCATCAACACGTACTGCGGAATGAGCGCGTTGATTCCCGGCAAAAACAGCGACAGCATGATCGTGCCCCAGATCAGCTTGCGCCCCTTGAACTCCAGGCGCGTCAGCGCGTACGCGTTCAGCGTCGTAAGGAGCGTGCCGAGGAGCAGACTGGCCCCGACGTAATAAAGCGTATTCAGCAGCGCGGCGCCGAGCCTATATTTGATCCAGGCGTTTTTGTAATTGACCCATTTCCACGATTCCGGCAGCGACCAGACGTTCTGGAAAAATTCGCGGTTCGTTTTGAGCGATTCGTACAGCACCCACGCGAGCGGGAACAAAACGGTGAGCGACCAGAAGACCAAGACGAGCCGCCAGAAGACGTCGACCCACGTGCGCCGTTCCTTCATAGAGCGCTCTCCCCCTTAATACTCGTAAGCCCGGTTCGGCATCAGCCTGTCGATCAGCAGCTTGGCTGCGACGAGAACGACGAACAGAAACATCCCGATCGCGGACGCGTAGCCGTAATTGTGCGCTTCGCTGCCGAACGCCAAATTGAACATGTACAGGCCGATCAGGTCGGTCGAGCCGGCCGGTCCTCCGTTCGTCAAGATGAGCACCTTGTCGAAGCTTTTCAACGAGCCCAGAACGAGAAACAGCGCGCAGACGCGGATAATCGGCAACATGAGCGGGATTGTGATGCGAAACAGCCTCGTCGTATGCCCGGCCCCTTCGAGGACGGCCGACTCGTAGAGCGATTTCGGAATCGTCGCCATGGCGTTCATGAAAATGACCACATACAAGCCGACCCCGGCCCAGACGTATGGCGGGACGATGGCGGCCAGCGCCGTCTTCGCGTCGCCAAGCCAGTAGTAGCCGTTCATATCGATGCCGACGAGGCGAAGCAGCGCGTTGAGCAGCCCGTAGCTGCCGTCGTAGACGAACGCCCACAGCAGCGCGACGACGACCGTGGCCAGCACGTTCGGGAAAAAAAACAGCACCTTGAACAGCTTCGTTCCTTTATACCCTTTGTTCGTCAGCAAATACGCGAGAAACAGCGAGATGAGGATGACGCAGACCGGGACCGTCGCCATGTAGAACAAGTTGTGGCCGAGCGCTCTCCACACGTATTTGTCGCGAATCATGTACGCGTAATTTTGCAGGCCGACGAATTTCGCGTCCGAAATTCCGTTCCAGTTCAGCAGCGAATAATAGACCGACATCAGGTTCGGGTACAGCGTGAAGAGCAAGTACCCTCCGTACGCCGGGACGACGGCGAGCAGCAGAAACAGCCGCTTCTGCACGTTCGCCTTTTGCAGCCGTCCCGCCCGGACGGCCCGGCCTGCGTTCGTTTCGTTTCGGACCGCGTGCAACTCGGGCACACTCCTTTACTTTTGGGCTTCGATCGCTTTTTTCAGCAGCGCCTCGGCTTCCTGCAGCACCGGCATCGGATCCTGCTTGCCGAGCGCGATTTGCGTCACCGCTTCGGTTACGACCTTGTTCGACTGCTGGTAGGCGGGATCGGTCAGCGAAACGTTGCGGAAGCCGCTTTCCAGCATCACCTTGTTCGTCTTCATATAGTCGTACATCGCTTTCGGCGCATCCTGGATTTTCGCCGCGCGGACGGGATCGTCGGAAAAATCTTTGCGCACCGGCAGCATGCCGCCCTTCTCGGCGATCACGGTCTGGATGTCGAGATTCCACAGCCAGACGTTGAACTCTTTCGCCCATTTTTTGTTCAGTTCCGGCTTCGCCGCCCAAATGTAGAAGCCGTTGCCCGCGCTCAGGCGCGCGTATATCGTGCTGCCCGGCTTGCTGCTCATCGGCACCGCCATGAAGCCCCATTTGAAGTCTTTCGGCGTCGAATCCTTCATTTCGTTTTGCACCCACGTGCCCGAGGCGACCATCGCCGCTTTGCCCTGCAGCACCTGCATTTGCGACTGGGTATGATTGAGCGCGGCGACGCCTTCGGGGAAATACCCTTTCTTCCCCATCTCGTACACCCGCTTCCACCGCTCGACGCTTTCCGGCGCCAAATGCTGAGGCAGCTTGAAATTGCGGTAGTCGTCCTCGAACTTTTTCAGGTTGCCGCTAAGCTCGGCGAGCTCGAACAGCTTCCAGACGCCGAACGCGTAATCGAGATAGCCGGGATATTGGCCGGGAAACGTGATCGGCACGACGCCTTTCGCTTTAATGTCCTCGCACAGCTTCAGAAACTCCTCCCACGTTTTCGGGTTTTGGTTCCAGCCGTTTTTCTCGAACGCATTTTTGTCGAACATCAGTCCGGCGCTCGTCCCGGCGTTCGGCAGCGCGTACGTTTTCCCGAGCACCCGCGGGGCCGCGACGTATTCGCCGTCCAGCGCGATCTCCTTCAGCGTCTTGCCGCCGCCGTCGTACGCCTTGCGGTCCCATAGCTCCTCCTGCGGCTCCAGCTTGCCGGCCGCCACGACCGGCTCCACGCCGCCGGGAATGCCGCCGGAAAACAAATCGAACATATCCTGATCGTTGTTCGCGGATATTTTCGTTCCGGTAATCGTATCGATTTTCGGCGAATAGACGACCTCGAAGCCGACGTTCGGAAATTTTTTCTTGAACGAGTCCATGGCGTAGTCGAACCATTCGCGGCCCATGCCGCTTTCGAAAAAGCCGACCTTGAGCGTCACCTTCCGGTCTTTCGGCAGCCCGTTTTCCGGGTAAACGTTCGTCGAACCGCCCGGCCCCCCGCTTCCTTGTTCGCCGTTTGCCGGCGTCTTCGTTCCGGCGCCGCCGCAAGCCGCGACGGCCAGCGCGAGCATGACGGATACGAACGGGGTTGAAATCGTTTTCATGTTTCGAATCAAGCGGGAACCCTCCTTTGGACTTTTCGCTGCGATGAATGAACCGGCCGGCTCGCCATGTACCGTACCATTTTTTCGGAGAACGTGTAAATATTTCATTTTTTACGCCATATGCAAATTTGTTGACGCGGCTGGCGAGGCGAAAAAAACGGTCCGCTCCCGGCGGCGGCGCGTATGCCGCAGCGGGGCGAACCGGGACTAACGCGGATCGTCCTTTTTTTACGCGGTTATCGTTTTTGTTGATTCGTCCGCTCCGGCTCGTCCGGACGCTCCTTGCGGTAATGGCCGGGGGTCGTGCCGGTCAGCTTCTTGAACGCCCGGATGAACGAGAGCGCGTTCGTATAGCCGACCCGTTCGGCGATTTCCTGAATGGAGACGGACGTTTCCCGCAGCAGCTCCGCCGCCTTGTCCACCCGGATCCGCGTGACGTAGTCGATCAATTTGACGCCGAACGTTTCCTTGAACGCGCGGCTGAAGTAGCTGGCGTTATAGCCGAATTCCTCGCTTACCTGGGCGAGGGAAAGGTCCGGGTCGCCGTACCGCTCCTCGATGTACGCTTTGACGTTCTGCAGCGTTTGGTGCGCCGTCTTCGCTTCCCGCAGCTCCCGCATCCGCCCGAACGCTTCCTGGAGCAGCCCGTCCAGCGCGGCGAACGTATCGTCCAGCGTCTCGTGCCGCTCTGCGATCCGTTCCAGCCGGCGGCCGAACCCGGTGTACCAGATCGCCTGAAATTCGCCGGGAAGCTCCATCATTTCGCGATGCAGGTGAACGGTCAGCATATGGAACAGACGAAACAAATCTTCGCGCGTCAGCAGCGCGGCCCGGACGGAACGGTACAGCTCGTTGAGCCGTTCCGCCCAATCCGGATCGCCGGAGCGGAACGATTGGCACAGGAGGCGAACGTCCTGCAGCCGTTTGAACATTTCGTCGTGCGGCTGCGAGATGTCGGCCGGAACGATAAGACGGTTCGTCCCGAGCGACGTTTTGTAGCCGAGCAGCTGCTGCGCCCGGCGATAGCTTCCCGGCAAGCCGGCCGTCGACAGGCAGCGGCCGCCGACGCTCGCCGTTACGGTGAACGACAAGTTTTGCTCGATCCACGCGCGCAGCTTCTCCAGCGTTTCGACGGCGGCGCGCTCCGCGACCCCGGGGTCGTCCGCCGCGAACACGATGCCCATCTGGTGCGGACCGACCCATTCGGAGCATTGGCGAACCGGGGCGTTCCCGGCGATCTCCCCGGCGACGTTGCCGATGACCTGCTTCAGCAAATGCCGGTCTCTCCGGCTGTACTTGCCGGCGAATTCGTAGCTTTGATCGATTTCGATCAGAGCGACGAGCGCCTCCGCGACCGGCGGCTCGATGCCGAGCAGCGATAGCTCGGCTTGCGACGCGCGCTCCGCGAACTCTTCGTCCTCGAGCATGTTCAGAAAGACGTGCCGTTTCCGGTATACGATATTTTCTTCGTGCCGCATCTGCATCAGGCTGTGCTGGTCGAGCAGCTGCTCGATCGCGGCTTCGATATAGTTGACCTCGTCCGACTTCTCGTCGATGCGCAGCTGCTCGGATTTTTGCCTGGCGAACGCCTCGATGCGGCCGGCCACGCTCTCGATCGGCTTGAAATGGCGGCGGGTGACGTAAGACAGCCAAACCGCGCCGAGCGCGATGACGGCGAAGCCGAACGAAATCCAGACGTAGAACAGGGACGACACCCAATCCAAGACGCTCGAGTCGTAAATCCCGCTCCGCACCGACCAGCCGGTATAGTCGGATCGGACGAACGACAGCTGCTTGCCGGAATCGGGCGCGTCGCCGGCATCGCTTCCGGAGCCGGCCAGCCGCTTGGAGGCGATCAGCTTCCCGTCGTCGTCGACCAGCTCCACGAAGTTCAGCTTCGATTCGGACATTTTGGCGATCAGCTCGCTGAGACGGTCCGTGCCGACTTGATAGACGATGAGGCTGCGCTCGGCCAAATGGGCGATTTTCACCAGGCTGACGACCGGCGCGCCGGCGCTGTCCGGCCGTTCCTTGTATATCCGCTTCGTCTCCCAGCGAAGCGGCGTCAGCGCGGACACGTTCGCGCCGATAAACTGCTTGTCGCCGAAACGATCGAGCGGGATGAGCGAAGACGGCGTCAGCACCGTTGCGTCCGGCGTGCGGTACAAGTAAATCGAATGCAGCAACGGATGCTTGCGCATCGTTTCGTTCAGCGCCGCGGCGGCTTCGTAATCGGTCCGCTGCCGGTCGGCGGCCGGAACCGGCGCGAAGAACGCCTTGATCGCCTCGTTGTCCCGCAGCTCGCTGCTCATCAGCTCGTCCAGTCCGCGCAGCGCGTCGTCGATCGTCTGGCTAATATTATGCGACAGCAGCGTGTTCGCCTTCGACGCGGAACGCTGCGACATTTCGCTGAGCGCCAAATAGGCGAGCAGCAGCAGCGTCAGACTGATGACGAAAAAGACGGGCAAATAGGACAACAGCAGCCGCCGAAACCCTCGTTTTTTTCCCATCCTTCTCCCCCCGGCAATGTGCCATGATCGTGCGAGCGTACTCTGTTGATCCGATTGTACATTCGGGCGCAAGGAAATGTAAACGCTTTTTCGGAATCGCTTTCCTTTGCGTCCGAAACGGTTTAAGATGAAATTGAATCGCGCGAGAGGGGGCCTGCTTCCGTTGAAATACGCCAAATGGGGTACGTTTGCGACGCTTGCCTTTCTGTGCGCCGCGGCGCTCGTCTATGCCGTCTGGCACCGGTATGCCGGCATAAGAGCGTCGGACGGGCGGCCCGGAGCCGATGACGGGCGCATGAGGCTCAGCCTGTTTATAAGCGGCTCGCCCGGCGCCGCGCTTCCGCCCCCCGAACGGGACTTCGTCCGCAAGGCGATCGAATCGAAGTTCGACGTCAGCCTCAAGCTGACGTTCATGGAGCCGGGCGAGCCGTACGAGGCGAAAATCGCCGGCCTGCTGGCCGCGAACGATCCGCCGGACATGTGGCTTCAGCTCAGTCCGGACGGCGGCGCGAAGCAGGCGCTGGACAACGTGCTGGCCGATATGACCTACTTCGTCACCCCGAAGACGATGCCGAACTATTTTACGTACTGGATGAACGAGAAAGAGCTTCGCGAATACCAGCTGCACAACAAATTCGTGCGTGCGCCGATTCCGTACGACAAACGATCGTACCGCGCCTATTATATCCGCAAAGATTGGCTGGACAAGCTCGGCCTGCCCGTCCCGCGCACGTACGGCGAATACGTCGACGCCTTGCGCGCGTTTACGTTCGGCGATCCGGACGGCAACGGCAAGCCCGATACGTACGGCTTCACCGCCTCCGGCAACGGCTCCGCCTTGTCGCTCGACTGGCCGGAGTTCGTCAAGAACGGCCTGCTGTTCCCGGCCTATTTCGAGAACGGCGCGCTCGTCGACATGCAGACCGACCTCCGCGTCGAACAGACGGTGACCGACATCTTGAAGGTGATCGGCAGCGGCGTCATCGACCCGGACTGGTTTCTGAACAAAGGGCGGCAGCATCTCGACAAGGCGGTGCAGGGGAAAGCGGGCGTCGTGCTGGGAGATTCCGCCGACTTCGCGCTGGACGCGAATCCGGAAAGCATCCAAACGCGCACCAGGCTGCTCGATCCGAAGGCGGACTGGGTTCCGTTCAATCCGTTCGGCGATGTCCCGCTGCGCGCCGCCCCGACGCCGGACTACCCGTTCGTGTATTCGAACAACGCCGCCGGCCTTCACCCGGAGAAGCTGAAGAAGATTACCGGAATACTCGATTGGCTGGCGGGCGTAGAGGGGTTTCTGCTTACGCACTACGGACTCGAGAACGTTCACTATACCCGTACGGGAAACACCGTGCTGCTGAAGCCGGACCGGATCGAGGAGGACATCGTCCGGCAAGGCAATTTCCTGAAAATATGGGACTTCTTCACCCCGGACGCGCCGGACGTACTCGGCCTGACCGTCATCGATCCCCGCCTGTCGGCGCGCGATCGGATTTTGCTGCAAACCGTTGCGTCCATTCCGGTGCACGAGGGGCTCGGCACGACGCTAACCCCGCCGCTCGGCATTAACGTCGAAGCGATGCGCGCCAAACAGAACGAATTTTTCGTTCGCATGATGGTTACCGACAAATCGGGCGCCCGCTGGCCGGAATACCGGCGTCAGCTGATGGAGCAGTACGACGGGAACGTCATTTTCCGGCATTACGAGGAAAAAATACGCGCCGCGCGCGACAACAGGTAACCGAAGCCGCGCACGGCCCGACCGAAACGAAACAGGCTGCCGATCGTTCGGCAGCCCGAATTATTTACCCCATTAACGATTCGCCGCATCAACCAAACCGAGCCGCTCGTACTGCTCCGCCGGGGCGTCGTACTGCCGCATCAGCCGAACCAGACGGGACGCCATCCGCTCCTCCGCGGCGCGGTCGCCGGCGATGGAATGCAGCTGCCCCGGATCGTTCGCCAGGTCGAACAGCAGCGTCCCGTATGTATGGGCCGGGATATACGAGCCTGCCGGAATTTTCAGCGTGCGCACCCCTTTCGTAAACGAAAACGGCTCGGCCAACTCCATCCTCCGAAGCTCCTCGGGGCTGAACAACGATGCCATATGCGTCGGCATCAGCGTGTAGTTGTACAGCGGGGAGTTGTCCGGCCGAACCGGCGCCCGCATATAGACGTAGCGGCCGTCGGTGCAGTTCACGTGCCCGCCGTGAATGCCGAACAGCACCGCCTCTCGGGTCGGCTCGTTTCGGCGCATCGCCTCCCGCAGCGAAATGCCCTGCATATCGGGGGGCACGGGGACGCCGAAATAGTCGAGCAGCGTCGGAGCCACATCGATCAGCTGCGTCAGCTGCCCGCACCGTTCGTTTTTCCGGCCGTCGCGCGGGTCCCATACGAACAGCGGCGTCCGGGCGATCTCGTTGTAGAACGGCATGACGTTTTTCGCCCACCAGTCGTGCTCGCCCAGCAGGAAGCCGTGGTCCGTCGTCACGATCAGCATCGTATCGCTCCACAGGCCGTACTCGTCCATCGCGTCGAGCAGCCGGCCCAAGTAGGCGTCGCACATGCTGAGCAGCGCGGCGTATTCGTATTTGCAATGCTCCGCTTCCTCCCGCGTTTCGCGCACGCGCGCATAGTTCGGCCAGTCGAAATGCTTGCCCGTATAATCATGCGGATACAAATCCTTGTACGTTTGCGGGGAGAAGAACGGCTCGTGCGGGTCGAACGCCTCGATTTGCAGCAGCCACCGGTCCTCGCTGCGGTTCGTCCGGATAAACTCGAGCCCTTTCGCGAACGTTTCGGCTTGCGGGTGAAGCTCTTCCGTCGCCATATAGTTGCGGTTGATCCAATCCTGGCGGAACAGCTTGGCGCGATGCCCTTCATAGCTGCCGACGTGCTCCGGTATATCCGGGTCCGCGACCTCTCCCTTCCAAGGATCGCCTTCCTGACCGCGAACGAATTCCCATGTGCTGTACTGGCTGTGGTAGGTCGCCCCGCCCGGCTCCCAATAATGGTAATGGTCGCTGACGAGGTGGGAATGGACGCCGTGCCGCTGCAGCAGGGCCGGCATCGAGTCGTCGAAAGGCTCGAGCGGCCCCCAGCCGCGGTGCAAAAAATGCGGCCGGCCGGTCAGCAAATCCCGCCGCGCCGGCATGCACGGCAGGCTGCCGGCCCAATTTCCGTCGAACGTGACGCTTCTCTCCGCCAGCCGGGCGAAATTCGGCGCATGAACCCATTCGCAGCCGTAAGGGGGAAGCATGTGGCGGTTCAGCGAGTCGAACAATACGATGATGGCTTTCAAAACGGTTACGCCTCCTCGCAAAATGCAAATGCGGCCGCTTCGCGTACGAATCGCGGGCGCGGCCCTTGCGGTCCCGCTCCGGCACGCGGCCGTCAGCCTCGCTTGATCGGCCCCCGCGACACGTCCGCCCGCCGGTCCGCGATCGACACGGCGCGCTGGCCGCTTTTTCGCGAGGCGGCCAGCACGATGACGGGCTCCGGCTCTCCGGCCTCCGTCATTCGTTTCGCGAGACGGCTTCGCAGGTCGTCCGTCACCGCCCGGTAGCTGTCCAAGCCGATCAAATTCGTCAGCTCGTAAGGATCGGCGGCCAAATCGTACAAAAACTGCTCCTCGTACCGGTCCGAGCCCGCGTCCTTCCTGCCGTCCCGGTCCGGCGCATGCACGCCGTATTTCCAACGGTCCGTACGGATCGCCCGGGCGACTCCGGACTCGCTGATCTGCACGAACACTTCGGTCTGCCAATCCGCGTCGTCTCGCCGTATGAGCGGGAGCGCCGACCGGCCCTGCATCGTCTCCGGCACCGGAATGCCGGCGGCGTCGAGCAGCGTCGGCGGAAAATCGATCAGGCTGACGAGCTCGCGGATATGTCCGCCGTTCAGCCGCCTCGGCCCGAGCATCGCGGCAGGAATGCGGATCGAGCTTTCGTGGCACGACCGCTTGTACTCGGAGTTGCGCGTCTTGAAGTGGCAGCCGTGATCCGAGGTGAACAGCACGAGCGTGCGCTCGTGCAGGCCGAGGCTTTTCAGCGCGTCGAGCAGCCGGCCCAGCGCTTCGTCCAGCCGCTTCACCATCCCGTAATAGCCGCCCAGATGCTGGGCGGACGTGCCGCCGAGCGCCTGCAGATCCGGCGGCGTCCACCGGCCCGCGTACAGCTCCTCGTAGCCGTCCGGCGCCGGGTAGTTGTCCGAATGGTTTTGATGGTGCGGCTCCAAATACGAGAGGAACAAGAAAAACGGCTCGTCCTTGTGCCGGTCGATATACCGGATCGCCGCATCCGTCTGCGCGTCGACCCGGTAGCCCGGCAGCCTCACCTCGCGGTTGTCGTTGTCGTACAGCACCGTATCGTACGCATCGGACGAAAATTCCAGCACGTTGGCCGCGAGCCATTCCTCGTAGCCGCCCCGCTCCTCCTCCGGCACGGGCTCGTGCCCGGCCAAATGCCATTTGCCGATATACCCGGTCGCATAGCCCGCGTCTTTAAAATAATGCGCCAGCGTCCGATGCTCCCGCCGCAGCGGGATGCCGTTCCGGTAGCAGCCGCTGGCCGTCGCGTACAGACCCGTCTGCAGGCACGACCTGGCCGGCCCGCAAACCGGCTGGCACGTGAACGTATGGTAGAAATGCGTGCCCGTGCGGGCCATCCGGTCGAAATGGGGCGTCAATCCGAGCGGATTGCCGTGCGCGCCGGTCGTATCCCATCGCTGCTGGTCCGTGAAGAAGACGACTACGTTCAGCTTCTCGTTCATTCGCGGCCTCCCGTCATTTTTTCAGTGCTTCGTAATCTTGGGTCGTATAGTCCTTGTCCGCATCCCAGTTCGGGAAGCCGAAATCGCCGGTTTCGACCTTCGCTCCGCCCTGCTTCACCTTGTCGACGCCTTCCTTGAAGCCTTTGGCCATTTTCTCGTTATACTGCTTCAGCGCCCCGTCCGGATCTTTCTCCGCTCCGGTAATGACCGCCTGCAAAATTTCGTTGAAGCTCGGCTTGATTTTCGGCTGCCCCATGCCGCCGATTTCGGCGAGCGCCTTGGCCACCTCCGGATTGCGCACCGCCGGGTCCGGACGCAGGCGCAGGACGTCCCGATGCAGCTTGGCGAACGTTTCGTATTCCGGGTACGGGTACTTGGACTTGTCGGCGTTCAGCTTCTCGATCGGAGCGAGCGCGACGCCGCTCTTCATAAACCGCTCGTAAAACAGCTCCGAAGCGAGCCCTTCCTCGATGAACGTGCCGACCGCCTCCGGATATTTCGTGTTCGCCGAGACGAGAAATCCGCCGTTGTTCGCCAGCGTATGGTGCATGACGATCGGCTCGCCGGTCGGCGTCGGCAGCGGGGCCATGCCGAACTTCGCATCCGGCGTGTCGCGCTTGATCAGCCACATTCTCCACCGGCCGTCGAACAGAAACGCCGCTTTCCCTTGACCGAACAGCGCTCCGGCTTCCGGATGCTTCAAGCTGTAGGCGGAAGGCAAAATGCTGCCGTCCTTCTTCAGATCGAGGATGAACTTGAGCGAGTCGGAAATCGCCTTCGAGTCGTACGCATAGGCGCCGATTTTGTAGTTGAAGCCGCTCGACGTCAGGTTGTCGATGCCGGCCGCGAGCCCGGTGACCGTATTCGACGCGTAGCCGTTCTCGGCGAGCGCGAACACGACCCCGAACACGTCGCCCTTGCCTTTTTCCGTGACCGTCTTCGCCATGCTTCTCAGTTCGTCCCAAGTTCTCGGCGGCTTCTCCGGATCGAGACCGGCGTTTTTCAATACGTCTTTATTATAGTACAGCAGCTGGTTCAATTGAGGTCCGAAAATCGGCCACGTATACGTTTTGCCGTCGATCACGTTGACGCCTTCCGCGAAAGCGCCGGAATAAAACTGGCTTTTCCATTTATCCGAAACGAGGCCGTCGAGCGGCCGAATCCATTTGGAGGCGAGCACCTGCTGAAAGTCGATATTTTGCGGCATGTTGAAAATGTCCGGCAAATCGTTCGACGTGACCGCCGCCTGGATCGCCGTATTGTATTCGGCCCACGGCATATATTTCATTTCGACGCGAATTTTCCCTTTATGCCGCTCGTTGAACAGCTTGACCGTCTGTTGGCCGGGGCTTTCGTCGCCCTTCATGAAGTCGTGCGGCCCCCATATCCGAACGATCGCCTCCCCGCCCGCGTTCGCCGCGTGATCGGCTTGCTTCGACGCCCCATCCGAGCACCCGGCAACCAGCACCGAGCCGAGCGCGATCGTCGCGGCCAGCGACGTCCATCGATTTCGTTTGCTTCCCATCGCAACATCCCCCAGGTAGAAATATTCATGAGCTTAACCGTTAACGCGTTTACCCTTTGACCGAGCCGGCGATGCCTTCGACGAAATACCGCTGGAACAGCAGGAAGACGGCGATAATCGGCAGCAGCGAGATGCTCGCGGCCGCGGCCATTCCGGTATAATCGATGCTGTGCTCGCCGACGAACTGGTACATTCCGACGCCGAGCGTCCGCAGCTGCTCCTTCGAGAGCGTAAACACGAGCGGAACGAGGAACGAATTCCACGTCCACATAAACTGCATGATCGCCGTCGTGGCGATGATCGGCTTGGAGAGCGGCAGCATAATTCGGACGAACGTGCGGATAAAGCCGCTTCCGTCCATCTCCGCGGATTCCTCCAGCTCCTTCGGAATCCCCCGGAAATGGGTCATGAACAGCAAAATGAACAGCACGTGCGCGCCGCCGGACTCGGCCAGCACGACGCCGAGCAGCGTATTGTTGAGGCCGATCGCGTTGATCAGCGCGTAGACGGGAATGATCGTAAAGCCTTTCGGCATGAACATCGTCGCCGTAATCGCCGAAATGAACGCGATCCGCCCTTTGAACCGGTAGCGGCCCAGCGCGTAGCCCGTCAACGAGCAAAGCACGACTACGATCGCAACGGTGGACAAGGTGACGACGACCGTATTGAAAAAGTACGTCGAAAAGTTCGCCGTCTTCCACGCCCGAACGTAATTGTCGAATTGCAGCTTTTCCGGCCATAACGTCAAGCCGCCGGTCAAATATTCCGCATTGCTTTTCAGCGACGAAGCGACCATCCATATAAACGGATAAATCCAGACGATCCCTACGCCGATCAGCGCCAGATGCAGCGCGGCTTTGGGCAGCCCGCGCCTCAGTCCCCGCGTAAACATCCCGTTGTCCCTCCCGTACCGTTTCGCTCAATGTCCATGCGTCGCTTTGCCTCCGGCCAGCTTCACGAACGCTCCGAGCAGCAGCGAGATGAGCAGGACGGCGATTCCGTAAAAAATGCCCGCGGCCGACGCGAAGCCGACGCGCGCTTCTCCCGCGCTCGAGAACGCATAGCGGTAAATGTAAAGATCGACCATGTCGGTCGCGAACGCCGGTCCCCCTTCCGTCATCGCCTTCACCAGATCGAAGACGTGCAAGGCGTTGACCGCCGACAGCAGCACGATGACGCTGCCGACCGGCAGAAGCAGCGGTACCGTTATATAACGGAACAAGTGCAGCGCGTTCGCCCCGTCCACCTTGGCGGCTTCGTATACGTCCTTCGGCAGCGATTGCAGCCCGGCGAGCCAGTAAATCATTTTCATGCCGAAGCTTTTCCAAATCCCCACGAGAATGACGACGATCAGCGCCGTGTCGATCGAACCGATCCAGTCGACCGGTTTGTCCAGCAGGCCCAGCTTCAGGAGCACCTCGTTGACGAGACCTTTGTAAGCTCCGAAAATAAACCGCATGACGAGCCCGACAACCGCCGTCGTCGTGACGACGGGCAAAAAGTATATCGCGCGGTAAACGGCCGAGCCTTTCAGCCATACGGCGTTCAAAATCATCGCGACGACAAGAGCGAGCGGCACTTGCACGACGACAAGGACGACCATGAAAATAAAGTTGTTTTTGAACGCGTTCCAAAAGATCGGATCGTGAATCGTCTCGACGAAGTTCGCCAGTCCGACGAACTGCTGCAGCGGCCCGTAGCCGTTCCAGCGGAAAAAGCTGTACACGTAGCTCATGACGATCGGATACAGCGTGAATACGAGAAACATGACGAGCTGCGGCGCGATAAACGCGTAGCACCATAACGCTTTCCGTTTCAAGCGCAAGTCACCTCCTTTGCAAGTCCGGAACTTCCAGTCCTTGAAAAAAACAAAAGGAGACACGACCTCCCCTTTGCGCGTAGGAAGTTCGAGTCTCCGGCTGTCCGGTCGACAATGTTGTTTAATCCTATAAACTTACTATGAATTTACTTAGGAATGATACCATCCTTCGTCACGATTCGTCAATCGTTTTTTGCTTTGCTCCAGAAATATTCCTTGACTGGAATATTCCATTTTCGGTATATTATAAATGTGATCACGATGCGTTGGCAAAATCGATAATGGGAGGACGGATGCGGCCATACGAATCACGAACAATGCCATGAAAGAGGATTAAGCGTGTCATGGATACTACGACATGGAGTGCACTCGCAGAACCGAACCGCTTGCATATCGTCGAGCTGCTGCGCGGAGGCCCTCTCACCGTAGGGGAAATCGCCGACCGGCTTCAGCTTCGGCAGCCTCAGGCGTCCAAACATCTTCGCGTCCTGCTCGATTCCGGAATCGTGGAGCTGCAAGCCGTCGCCAACCGGCGAATCTACAGGCTGCGGCCCGAGCCTTTCCGGGAGCTGGACGATTGGCTCGAAGATTACCGCCGCCTATGGAACGAACGATTCGACCGGCTGGACGACTATCTCCGGCAATTGCAGCAGAAGGACAAAGACCCATCGTAACGAGCGATACCCATTCATAAACCAATCGATTTGAGGAGGAATTCGGCAATGTCGGCTAATAATACGGCATCGAACATGATTTCGCGGGTGGAAAACGAGCAGGAGCTCATATTGGAACGCGTCTTCGACGCACCGCGCTCGCTTGTATTCCAGGCTTTCTCGCAAGCGGAGCATTTGAAGCGCTGGTGGGGACCGCGCGGATGGGATCTTACGGTATGCAATATCGACTTCCGTCCCGGCGGCGTATGGCATTACTGCATGAAATGCGTCGACAAAAACCAGGGCGACTTTTACGGCTTCGAATCTTGGGGCAAAGCGGTTTATGAAGAAATCGTACAGGACGAGAAGTTCGTCTACGTCGATTATTTCTCGGACGCCGAAGGCAATGAAACGCCCGGTATGCCCGCTCCCCGCATCACGATGCTTTTCGAGGATCATGAAGGCAAGACGAAGCTGATCAGCCGCGCCCGCTACGAGACGGCCGAAGCGCTCCAAAAAGTAATCGATATGGGCATGATGCAGGGCGTCACCGAAACGTGGGACCGTTTGGCCGAATTGCTGGCCGACATCAAGTAAGACGCTGTGCGAATCGAAGAAAGGCCGTCGGCATAAAGCCGGCGGCTTTTTCTTTGGGTAAGGTCTTCCTTCCTACCGGCACCTTATCCGAGTCGCTTTCCGGAAAAAATAGGTGCAGGTCTCGTTTTCCTGTTTCCTTCTATAAATATTCTTATAATAATATCTATATTTCATAATTTGTTTTATAGATAATTCAACCGTAGAATGAGGTTGTATCCAAAACCAATCTGCGGGAGGCCGTACGAATGACAAAAAAAGTATTGATCGCCGTCACCAGCCATGCGGAAATTTACGAAGGGAGACCGACCGGTGTTTGGTTATCGGAATTTGCCGAAGCCTACATGGACTTTCTGAACCAAGGGTACGAAATTAGCGTGGCAAGCCCTCTTGGAGGAAAAGCCCCGGTCGATCCCGGCAGTATCGGGGCTGACATTAAAGATGATATTTTAGCTGCCGAAGCCTATTTGGCGAACACGGCGAAACTGGATGAAGTGGACGGCGAAGCTTTCGATGCGATTTTTTTGCCCGGCGGCCATGGGGCGATGTACGATCTTCCGAACCATCGAAAGCTTCAAGAGCTGCTGCGCGATTTTTATGAAGGAAATAAAATCGTCGCCGCCGTTTGCCACGGACCGGCTGCATTGACCGGCGTTACATTGTCTAACGGGCTTCCGCTTGTCGCCGGCAAACGGGTCAATGCCTTTACGGACAAGGAAGAAGCGGAAACCGCGCTCGCCCGGCACCTTCCGTTTTTGCTGGAAAGCCGGCTTCGCGAGCTGGGAGCGATTTTTGTGGCGGCTCCGAACTGGACCTCGCATTATGAGGAGGACGGCAGCCTGATCACGGGACAAAATCCTCAATCCACTCGGGCGGTCGCCAATGCCATTATCGCAAAACTCGGCTAATCGACGGGCCATGCAATTTGCTGTACCGTTCCCGATTATGCCGTATGCTTCCGGGCGAAGCGTACGGCATAACCGGCCGGCGCAGCATCGCTGGAACAAATGCGCCGGTCGATAAAGACGAGTCCGGCGCCTGCTTAACAGCAACTTTGTCGTGTCGAGATAACTTTCGACATGTTAGTGATTGATTAATAACTATTGTTGAGAAGGGGAGCCGCCTCTTTCCTGCAAGACGCGAATCGTATCCGCAATCCCTTTTTCGAAAGGGGTTATCCGTACGGGTCCGATCAAACGTTCGTATTTGTCCCCGCTGAGCACAAGCGGCTCTTCCGTCAAATAAAGCATTTCCACTACCTCCTTCATGACCGGAACGCCTAATCCGAGCAAGGACAGGCCGATTTTTCCGAGCGAAATGACCGGTTTGGAGCTTCCGCTTGCCTGCCTGGCGATTCGCACGATCTCCCTGCCCGATATGACGCCTGGGCCCGGAATATGCCAGTTCTGCCCGTAAGCCTCGTCCCTGCCCGCGATCTCCGCGATCATGAACGCCGCGTCCGGCAAGTAGACGTATTCCCGGGGGACTCGCATATTGCCGATGAAAAACGCCGTCTTGCCGGCTGCGATCGCTTCGAGCGTCGATCCCAGATAAGAAGCCTCGTTCGCCGTCGGACCGTAATAATCCGGCAGGCGGACGATCATGACCTTGGCCCGGCTCCACCGCTTGTCGAACAGCATTTTCTCGTATGCAAGCCGGGTCCTGCCTTTTCTCGTATGCGGCTGCTTCGGATGATCTTCGGTCGCCCTTTCCATTTGCTTTCTTCCGTAGGGATAGATGCCGTCAATCGCAACTACCTTTACATTCAGCCGCTCGGCAGCCTCCATCACGGATTCGCCCAAAGGAATCAGCTTGCTTGCCATCTCGTGATACGGTACGTTCGCGCAATGAAACAGGACGTCCGCATCTTCCGCAGCCGAGACGATGTCATCCGGGCGGAAAGCATCGCCAACGGCGATCGTCAAATGATCCGGTTGACCCAGCCTGGCCCGAAATTGTTCCAGCTTCCTGCGAGATCGTCCGAAGGCCACGGTCCGGATCCCTCGCCTGACCAGCTCTTCGGTAACCGAAGCGCCCGTGCCTCCCGTTGCTCCTACGACTATCGCTTTTTTCATAAGAATCACCTCGTCACGAGTTTAGTGATTGATCAATCACTAATTTAAGCTTAATATAGCACCTTGTTATTGATTAGTCAATCACATTCTTTAAAAAAAAATCCCGGTGACTTTTCACGGTAAAAATAAAGAATTAGACTCATGCGGTGGCGTCGAGAACAGGCACAATAGCTGAAATACAAGCACGCCCGACTATGGTAAAATGTTACGGTCGGTGGCTCGTTCCATTAAACGGCGGGGTATAGAATCTAGGAGGGATCCTATTGCAGCAGCTCTTTAACGACTTCATAAAGCAGGACGTAAAGCCGTTCCTTTCCAAGCACGGCTTCGCAAAGAACAGTTTGAATTTCTATAAGGCAACAGAAAGCCTCGTCTACATGTTCAATTTCCAAAAATCCGCTGGAAATGCGGCCGACAATGTCATGTTTTATGTGAACTGCGGAATTTATGCAACGGAGCTGGCCCGGATCCAATCGAGAGCGATTTTGACCGCGCCCAAAGAAGCGGAGTGTCACTTCAGAGCAAGAATTGAGAACATTGCCGAGTCCGTACCGGATCGATTTTCAATTACGCCTGATACGAATATGGATGTGTTGAGGAAAACGCTGCTAACCGGATTCGAACAGGTTATTCATTTCTATGATACTATGACCAGCGCCAGATCCATTGTCGATTATTACATGTCGGGTCCATTTCTACATCTGGGCGAAGAGAGCTTTCATTTGCTATTGCAATCGAACGATGCGGCAGCCGCTTTACATTATTTTAAGGCATTGCGGGAAAAGTACGGAACAGAAAAGCGATGGAGCATATTCGAGACTAACTATAAGGCCATCTTTAATCAATACGGTGTGGAGCTTGATAAGCTATAAGTCTGCATGGGGAACGTAAGGCAGAAATGCTGCGGGGACCGAAATGCTCGGGAACCTCTCGATGTGCTAATATTTGCAAGATACATCGGTCTAACGAAAACGATCATACAATCATACAGCGGCAGTCCCGGACTTACCTTTCGTCCGTGGCTGCCGCTGTCTTGATTGTTTGGTGCACTCTAGTACTAAGACTTTATTGTTCACAAATAATAAAGTTGTAGACTGACGCTTTAGATTCATCCGTGATATTCCCGATGCCAAAGAGAACACTAGACTAAAGAATAAGCTGTAGACTACCTTCAAAATTTAATATTTCCAATTAGAATAATAATATTGTTCTAGATGATACCTTTAGACTACACTTGTATTATGTTGTATTGCTCGCGCACAAAACACTAACCAAAAAATATATAAAAGTTACTCGCGGCAGAATAACTTATATAGAGTAACGTAAAGAAACCCATTGTATTTATCCTAATCTCTTCATTCTTTGATCAGATAACGTTGAGAGTACCGATATAAAATTATCAGCGTTTGTTTCACAGAGTTCACTATCTTTTCTAATATAAAAAGTTATGAATTCCCTTTCAGCACTAAAGTCATTTTCAATTATATCTAAAGCATTACAATAATAAATTTTATTATTGCTCTCGTCTAAAACCATTATTACAATAGGTTTTGGAAGAATATGAGCTTTCCAATCCCTAATTTGTGCTGATGACAATCTAATTTTCTTTGTATTATGCGAATTAAAATTTACTGTCTCCCTTATGTGAAAAGAACACCAGATCGTATTATTTCCCTCAAAAATTATTTCATAATCCAAATCGTAATCATAATATATTTTATTAAAAGAAACATACTTACTTAATACGTTCTCAAAGATTCTTTCTTGATGATGATCAAATAGTTCGTCACTCTTTACGAAATAATACTTTCCTTTAGACTCTTCCTTTGTTTGTTCCAACAATCTTAATAATGCGTCCCGAGAATCAGTAATACTAGGGTTACTACCAATCTGCTTCTCAAGATGATCGAGATTTTCCAACATTCTAACTATTTCTTTTTCTTTTTCTCTAAGACCGCTGAAAAATTCTTCCCTTACTTCTCGAACCCTTCTATGTTCTAAAGAATTCAAGTTTAATGTCTCGATAAATTTTTTACCATGCTGTGTTAAATGTTTCAATTTTACTCCATATTCAATATGATGATTCTCACCGGAATAAATATTATCTTTACATGGATCAAGCAAATCACTATCCCACTTTCCACTTTTACCAGTTACACTATTACACATTTCGCAGGAGTAATATAAATTATCATATTTGTCTAAATCGCCTTCTGGATACATGCTAGCCAAATTTTGTGGAATGAAATGATCGATTTGAAAAGCTTTATATCCAACGATAAATTCCGCCTCATTAGACCCACAATATGCGCATTTATAATCGAAATCAATACGCAAATATTTTCGACAACGTTTATCTTTGTATGTTACATACCTTTTTCTTCTTACAAATTGAGGCATACTTATTCTCCTAATGTTTCTCTTTAAGTAATTTTTCAATTGTTTCATTAATTTTCTTCAATTCCAATATTTCACTATCTAGGCGAGATGTTTTTTGAGTCATACCCAATTCAAATTCATCAACAGTTTGTTTAACTTTACTTCTGTTGTAAGATCTTTTTATTCTAATGATCAAACTATCCAACTCGCTTTCAAGATTTCCTTTATCGATAACCTGATCAAACTCTGATAGGTCTTTAATTTCTATTTCATTTACATAACTTGTTATTAAAACAATATAAATATTAGAATCCTGTTTTCTAATTTCTTCAAGCACATCAAGACCTGAATATCCCATACCCTTCTTGTCCAGATTTTTATCAATTATTAAGAAATTTATTTTCAACGCACAGAATAAATCATAATATTGATTTGGGCTTTCTAGTAGCTCTTCCTTATAATGTAGTTCAATTCCCTCAAGATTGAAGTGTCTTCTTAAAGAATTTATGTTTTCTAATTCGTCTTCAATATAAAATCCTTTTATGCACACATTTATCCAACTCCTTTTGGAAATCTGACTGTAAAGACTGCCCCCCCATGATCTTGAGAGTTTGCAACACTAATTTCTCCGTTATAATTTTCAACAATATCTTTTACAATAGCCAATCCCAAACCAATTCCTCCGGCCTTTGTAGAATGAAATGGGGAGAAAATTATCTTTTCATACCCTTCTTTAATTCCATGACCGTTGTCCTCAATAATGATTTCATAATATTCTTCATATTCCTTTGAGGAGATTTTTATTACTTTATTTCTTGTAGCCTTAAGTGCCTCAAATGAATTTGTAATCAAATTTATTATTATTGACTCTAAGTCAATTTGAAACATTTTTAAATGACATTGAAAATCATCTAGTTCTAATAGAATATTTATGTTTTGTGATTTTATAATATTGAAATATAGCTCAGATATCTCTTCAATTATACTTTTGAAATTTATCGAATCATACTTTTCTCTTTTATCCTTTTTCACAAAATTTACAATCAATCTTCCAAAACCCTGCATCCTTGATATATCACTTGATATATTTTCAATTGACGCTTTTAAATCCCCGTTAGCAGCCAATTCACTTCTCGAAATGACTTTAGATAAATAACTCATATTTATTGCCATTCTATGTATTATGTCTGATGTCTCATGTCCGAATGCTCCAGTAAGCATTCCAATTGATGCAAGATTTTTATATAAACTAAGTTCTTTTTCTTTATTGTCTAATTCTTCTTCATAAACCTCTTTTGTTGTTTTAATTATATCGTCTACTTGTTTTCGCTCTTTTTCTAACTGACTTTTTTGGTAAAACACTTCGTCATTTGCGTTCTTAACAACTTGATCAATAACCTGTGAGACATTTTTTTTTTCTTCAGAATCAGAGATGCTTTCCAATAATGATTGAATTTTTCGGTTTTGGCTTTCTAACCTTTGTTGCCTGAGTTTTTCCCTTTCTTCTTCCTCAATTCGCCTCTTGTCTTCTTCTTCGATCCTTTTCTTATCGAGGGCTTCAATTTTTTTAGTTTCTAAAGACTTCTTATAGTCTTCATAACGAATGTTGCTAATAAAGTTTGTACAGAATAATACAAATTTCTGCAGGTCTTGAAATGCTTCATTCTCAATTATTCCTTCTCTGTTTGTAGCATCTATTAATAGTGGATTAGAATGTTCAGTTATTCTTACGATTCCTATAACCTGATTATTGCTTACTAAATAATTATGAGGATTCTTAACTTTTTGGTTATCCAACAATAACCAATCGTTACCTTCATCACCATAAGGCTTAACATGAAATCCATCCCTATATATTTTAATCCCAGAAAATTCATCTAACACTTCACGGGCCAATGTTATATTAAACCCTTCTTTTGATAAATTCTGTGCATCTCTGATAAAATAATAAAGCTCTAAAGAGCAATCTCCGCAAGAAAGTCTTGGATTAAAAGAAAAGTTTTCGTTTTTCGGAACTAGCTTTGATTTATCCTTATAAGATAACTCCAGAACTTCACCATTATTAATGAGTTTTGCTTCAACTTTTGCATAATGCAGATCTATTATATTATTGACAATAATATGACTCTTTAATTCATATTCGTCTGCTTGTAGGATTGGTTTAAAGGAATCATTAGTCAAAAACGTCGGTTCCACTAATACTCTAAGTTCTTTTTGGACCTTTAATATATCCTTCTGTTTCCACTCATCCCTTAAACCCTCCAAAATAATAATCAAACCAGTTTCTATATCTTTTGAAACAGAAATCTCAGCATAAACATTCGAAAGTAACGATCGAATTTCTTTTTCTTCAGTTGATCCGATATCCTCTAAAGTATGTTTTACTGCATCGATCCGCACTTCTTCTTCGGAATATTCTTTTAGTATAGGTATCAATTCTCCCTCTATTTTTTCTAGGATGTCTGGATTATTCAAATAGAGAGAATAATGATTTTTAGAACCACTAAAAAGAGTATTCATAATAAATTCTTTATGTTCTTTTTTCACATTAGGATTAGTTATAAAGTAATCAACATTACATTTGATAAATCTTGCACTTTCATGATCACTAGGGGAGATTTTTAAAATATTTAACATTTGATATAATGCATTAATATTTATCTCTTCATATTTATTCCAATCAAGTGAGAATTTGAAGGGAGTATGATTTCGAGGGAATGAATATATCGTTGTCTTTTCTGCTAGTCTTTCAACAGAAAATCGACCTATCCCTTTCTTTCCAGCATATTTTCTTCCACCTGGACTATATGAATTTCGAACCTTATTATTTGTTCCAATAACGGCCCACCTTTTTTCCACGTCCGCAGTGGTCATTCCAGAACCAGTATCAATCAGTATGATTTTACCATCCTTAGTTTTTATTCCATCGAAAATTATTTTAACTCCCTCGGCATCTGCATCGTACGAGTTCTTCACCAATTCAACTAATGCAGTAACATAATCAGTTACTAACCATCTACCCAATTGACTTATGTGGCGTGCATTGACAGATAAACTAAATTCTTTTTTCATAAATTATTAGACACCTCCGGTTTACCTTACGTTTATCACATCTTTCCTGACGGTGTAAAATTGTTTGTGTACCATGATTTGGAGCCTAGTCAGGCAACAAAAAAGTAGGGTATTCTCGGGATTGCTGAAGTCACCAAGAAAGGAACCCTACTCATGGCAACTATACACGAAAACATGCTTACCGAGCTATTTGAAAATCTTGTCAAACAATTTATTCAAGACAATCTCGAGAAGATCATGAAGGCGGAGATAAAAAGCTTCATGGACGATGACGATCATTCTGGACACAATAGCCGCAATGGATATTACAAACGGTCGCTTCATACCAAATTCGGCTATATCGACGATTTACAAGTTCCGCGGGATCGGAACGGGGACTTCCATACCCAGGTATTTCAACCGTACCAACGCCGAGATGGCTGGCTGGAGGAGGCGGTCATCCAGATGTACAAATGCGGTATGGGTACCCGAGATGTTGCGCGATTCATCGAAAGTATGTTTGGTAGCCACTACTCACCGTCGACCGTAAGTAACATTACAGCCACCGTTCTGGAAGATATTCAAAATTGGCAATCCAGACCGCTGAAGAGACGTTACTCGGTTATCTACCTGGACGGCCTGTATGTGAAATTGAAACGCAGCACGGTTAGCGGTGAGGTGATATACTTTGCGATGGGCATCGATGAAGACGGTCATCGTCAGATTCTTGGTTTTTACGTAGGCGGTCAAGAGAGCGCCAACGGCTGGCGGGATGTGTTGAAAGACTTATACCAGCGAGGTGCCCAAGAAGTGTTGCTGGGCGTATTCGATGGCCTCCCTGGATTGGATGATGCCTTCCGGGAAACGTATCCGAAAGCCGACGTGCAACACTGTATTGTCCATAAAGTTCGATCGACTTTTCCAAAAATTCGCGTGCAGGATAAAACCGACTTCATCGATGACCTTAAAACGATCTATAACGCGCTGGATCATGATCTGGCTCTGGCTGCCTTCGATACGGTCAAGGCCAAGTGGGGGAAAAAGTATCCGAAGGAAATTCAATCTTGGGAAGAGCAACTGCCCACCCTTTTGACCTTTTACAAGTATCCGGAACTCATTAAAGCAGCCATCTACACGTCGAATCCGATTGAGCGTATGAACAAAGAGTTCCGCAAACGTCTGAAGCCCATGAACAGTCTGACTACTATTGATGCAGCGGAGAAGATCATCTATTTGGATGTGTTAGATTATAACGAAACATACAGTAGTCGAGTCATCCGCGGCTTCGGAGATGCAGTAGTCAAAAAAGAGCTCGCCTTGATGTTCGAGGAACGTTATCCCGCGGCCGTAACGCATGAGCCGGCTTGACATGGAGCCTCTGCGGGCATGATGGTTGGCGACGCCGCAACAGCTCGAAATACTTGTGTCACCTAGGCATTAAGCCTATCATGCCCGCCACTCCATATAAAGCCTTTGGGGATTACTTCCATAATCATCAAGACATCCGGTTCCTTAAGCGCCTATTCAAGAAATAAGTCTGAATAATACAAAAATATTGACTATCCATCGTCCCGATGGTCCCCTACCAAGCCTTACACAAACTTCTTGACACTACCTCTTTCTCCTTAACAAATAGAATCGATAAAATTCTCTATTTATAAAAAATGATCAATTAGGACCTTTCTTCAAACCTAAGTCATAACGAAGCATAATCGAAACCAAAGTCAAAAATGCCTTAAAAGTAAACAGGCTAATTTTTCAAACCGTGTGGCAATTCGGCGATAATGTTTTATTTTATTGTAAGAAGCACTCCACTCCATGGCGTTCTTTATAAAGTCACCAGCACAATGACGCTGAATGCGGCGAGATTTTTTACTGAAGATTACTGGTTTAGCATGTTGATCTTGAAGAAGATTCAGGATAGCATTGGTGTATACGCTCGATCTGCCAAGACGTTTGTTCCTTAAGTTCCATCGATTTCAGCATCTCATAGCCTATAACACAATCATGGCTTTGTCCGCCCGTGAGTTCAAAACGCAGAGGGTTACCCCAGTGCGTCAAAAATGGCGTGAATCTTGGTCGTTAGTCCGCCTCGGGAGCGTCCAATTGCCTGGAATTGCCTACCCCCTTTTGCCCCAGCTCCAAGCTGATGAACGCGAACTACGGTCGCATCGTTCATCACATTTTCGAAGTCAGGTTCAATACCCACACGCCCGACATTTGCCAGCGGCGAAACCGAGTGTACACGCTTTTCCAGAAACCATAATACTCCGGCAAATCGCGCCAAGGCGCGCCGGTTCTAGCGATCCAAAGCATCGCGTTAAGCATCGTCCGATTGTCTTTTTCTAGTCGGCCGTCTTGCTTTTTTTCGCTCAGCATGCAGCACGTCCTAAATGATTTCCCATTGTTCATCCGTGTATTTCGTATCGTCTTCTCATATCCTGATTCTACCACTATTTTTTCTTATTTTATAGTTTGAAGACAGACCCTAGTTAATACAAATATTAATTCTATCCCAAAAATCATCTATAAAATAAAACACGACTAACTGTATTATCAATACATTCCTGCGAATAGTTATCGCCAATTTGAATACCTATATTAATTAGCTGCGCGCAGGTCGGATACTTCAAGGCTTTCAAGTCAGCAGCATTTACTTGTGTATGTCCATTAAATTGCCTGAAAAACATGTCTACTAGACTCGAATTAAGATACGCGCTTAGCCCTTTTGCAAATTCAATTTGAAGACCTTCTCCATTTTTATGAAAATAGTTTACTCGATTTTCAAAAGCCACTTTATTAACTTGGGGGTAATTTTTTGGGTCATAAACAGCCGCGACTACTCTTTTTTCTTCTTCTTTAGTTGTGAACCTTTTCACCAAAACAAATATATCATTTGAAAGAAGGAGACCCTTGGTTTCAGGTGTATACAATATAATATCCGGCTTGGACGTCTTTAACGGCCAAATGATATTTCCATTAAGAAAATGTCTCGGATATATTAATGGACAATAATTTCCTCGAGGTTTCTTTATTATAAATTCCTTATTCCTGAAATCTACAACTTTGCCTGTGGATACTTGAATATTTAAATCTAATAATGTGCAAGGAAGTCTCCTCATTAAAGCAACATAATTATTATCATTATCGTCTTTGACTATTCTAATAAAGAGTTCAGAGTCATCGGGATGTATAAGTTGATTCAAAGTCACTTTGTACTTATTTACTCTTTTATCTCGAGCGCCTATACTAGATGAGATAATAATATTCTTTTGGTTTTTATCTTTAATCACATGAAATATTATATTTTCCTGTAAAACCTTATCGCGATTAAACAATTCAGTTCTCGACTCAAAAGTATGAATTTTCTTAAAAGATACTTGCTCTATCAAATCTCTTCTAAAAGAATAAAAATAAGGTCCATTACAAAAACTCCGCGGCGTAATCGCGACTAATTGTCCCTTTTTTTCAAGCATTCGAAATGCTATACTTAGAAACCCACTATATAGATTTGGACTTTCGAGGTTCGCGCTAATTAATAATTTTCTTGCCCTATCCCTAATAGAAAGTTTTTTATAGGGAGGATTCATAATAATGTAATTGAAAGTTCCTATTCCCTTATTTTTTACAAACTCTGTTCCTAAACAAATAAAATCATCATTAATAACTTTAAATGAGAATTCAATTCCCAACGCATTACATAACTCATTACATAACATCATGGTTTTATGTAAAGCTGAGAAGAGGCTTTGGTCACTTTCAACAGCAACAACCTCTATCTTTTCAACTTTTGTTTTGCTCTTGCATATTTTCGCTATTAGGGCAGCTGTTAAGATCCCTACTCCTGCACCAGGATCTAAGATTTTATATTTTTTTTTACCCAATCTAAAGTGTGATGCAAGCTTATTTGCTAATGATATATCAGAAAAGAATTGCTCGTTTTCTTCTTTCTTTTTCTCGTCTAACAGAACTGCTGTTTCTTTTCTTATGGTGTCAACTTTCATGAGAAAATTTTTTATATTAACTCTTACTTCTTTTGAATGTTCATACGCCGCAACTAGCATTCAAAACTCCCCGCAATCTATAAATACATATTCAATATTCTATCATCTCCCTATTAAAATAAATATCCCTAACCTCTATGAATCCAATTTTCACATCTATTTTTCAAAATAGTTAGAATATCTTCCTCATGATCCGTTGCACCCATGCATCAATATAATCACTTTGATAATGCTTTTATCTTTTCTATATCTAAAATTTTCACACATGTTAAGAGCAAAACTATCCCAATGTCCGTCTTAATTTACAACGGCCTCTAATAAGCTTCGTACGACCTCCTCAATTAGATGACCTTTTTGGGAGTTAGTAATAAAGTAGATATAGACCATTTATCCGATCTAGCCATCTCAATAAGATACTTTGGTGTAAGTGGAGTAGTGATCTGAGCGACTGCACAAATCCTTCAGACCCGTCATCAATAAGCCAGTTCAAATTGCACTTAAAAGCCTTTTTAAGGGCTACGGTGGTTCGCAAGAGGGATAACAGTTACCGCGTTCAATATCGCTCAGAATGCCTTGAGAAACACCTGTACGGTGGTCAGCAAATTCTTTCTGGTTCAATTGATTGGTTTTACGAATGTATTTAACATTTTCCCCCAATGACAACACGTATAAGCCCTTCTAAATACAGAAGACCCCGCAATTATGTGAAATACATAATTACGGGGTTCAGAATCTTGATGTAGTCCGTTGAGTTCCAGTTGGACTGATATACCCGAGTAGTCTATTATCTCAGTCTACAACTTTGTTATCTGAGTCTAGTACTTATTATTTATTCTAATACTTTATTTTTACTGAACATTTATCACAACCCTTTCCAAACCTCACTCCACCGTAACCGACTTCGCCAAATTCCGCGGCTTGTCGACGTCGTTGCCGCGGGCGAGCGAAGCGTAGTAGGCGAGCAGCTGCAGCGGCACGACCGAGAGAGCCGGCGCGAGCAGCGAGAGGGTGCGCGGGATTTCGAACACGAGATCGACCGCTTTGCCGATCTCGGCGTTGCCTTCGAAGGCGATGGCGAACACACGTGCGCCTCTCGCTTTCACTTCCTTAATGTTGCTTACCGTTTTCTCCAGCAAATGCTCCTGGGTCGCCAGCGCGATGACCGGAATGCCTTCCTCGATCAAGGCGAGCGTCCCGTGCTTCAGCTCGCCGGCCGCGTAAGCTTCAGAATGAATATACGAGATCTCCTTCAGCTTGAGCGAGCCTTCCTGGGCGACCGCATAATCCGAGCCGCGGCCGATGAAGAACAGGTCGTCGTGCGCCGCGATTTGTTCCGCGTACTGCTTGATCTCGTCGGCGTGCGCGAGGATCTGCTCGACCTGCTCCGGCAGCTTTTGCAGCGCCGCAATGGCCGAGGCGATGAAGGCCGCGTCCTGGGTGCCGAGCGTTTGGGCGAGATGGAGCCCGAGCAAATAAAACGCAATCAGCTGCGACGTATACGCCTTCGTCGACGCGACCGCGATTTCCGGCCCGGCCCATGTGACGATGACGTCGTCCGCCTCGCGGGCGACGGAGCTGCCGACCACGTTCGTGATCGCGATGACGCGCGCGCCGCAGCGCTTCGCTTCCCGAAGGGCGGCGAGCGTATCGGCCGTCTCGCCGGATTGGCTGACGACGATTACAAGCGTATTCTGCGTTAGAATCGGCGCGCGGTACCGGTATTCGGACGCCACGTCGGTTTCGACCGGAATGCGCGCCAGCTGCTCGATGACCGATTTCCCGACCAAGCCGGCGTGATAAGCGGTGCCGCAAGCAACAATATGAATGTTATGAATGTCCCAAATCTGCTGCGGCGTCAGCTTCACTTCGTTCAGCACGACCCGCTCCCCGGCCGCGTCGATCCGGCTGCCCATCGTGTCCCGGTACGCTTTCGGCTGCTCGTAAATTTCTTTCAGCATAAAATGATCGAATCCGGCTTTTTCCGCCGTCGTCCAATCCCAATCGACATAAAACGTTTCCCGGGAAATAAAATTCCCCTCGATCGTACGCAAATCGACACCGTTCTGCGTCAGCACCGCCATTTCGCCGTCGTTTAAAATATAAACGTTGCGCGTATGCTCCAAGATGGCCGGGATGTCCGAGCCGATAAAGTTTTCCCCGTCGCCGACGCCGATGATAAGCGGGCTGGCCAGCCGTACCGCCACGAGCTTCTCCGGCTCGTATTCCGTCAGCACGCCCAGAGCGAACGCGCCGGTCATCTTTTTGACCGCCTGCTGCACGGCTTTCACGATATCGCCGTCGTACAAGTCGGCGATCAGGTGAGAGATCACTTCCGTATCCGTTTCCGAAACGAAGACGTGGCCTTTGGCCGACAGCTCTTCTTTCAGCGTCATATAGTTTTCGATAATGCCGTTATGCACGACCGAAAATTTCATCGAATTATCCGTATGCGGGTGCGAGTTGACGTCCGACGGCTTCCCGTGCGTCGCCCACCGGGTATGTCCGATCCCGATCGTGCCGTTCAGCGGCTCCCGCTCCAGCTTGGACTCCAGGACGGCCAGGCGGCCTTGCGCCTTCTTGACGACCAAGCCGCTGTCGGTAAACACCGCCAAGCCGGCCGAGTCGTACCCCCGATACTCCAGCTTTTTCAAGCCCTCCAGCAAAATCCGCTGCGAATTCCGTTTCCCCACATATCCGACAATTCCGCACATTGGTTCCATACCTCCGATAATTGGGATGAGTACGAACCAGTGCGCTCTTTCAACGAAAGCTTCCAAATGCGCATTACAAATAAACGTACGGACGTACGATTTTTTTGAGTCGCTTATTCGGTTTTCAAAGAACGCAGCTGGTTCGCCGATGATCTTAACTTTGATATTCCATCTATTCTATCGACCGGCAGTCCGCGCCCCCCGCCTCGCTTTCCTTCGCGATCGGGAAACGCCGGCCCGGTATAAGTCCAATTCCAACGCATCATGCGGAAATATTGTGGGCCCGGTTGCCCGAACCTTTTGTCTTTCCGCTTACGGCCCGATGCGGCTGCCGAGAGGTCCCCGCCGAATGTTCCGAACACCTCTACCTCGTCCGCTCGCTCCGTGTAACCGGCACGCCCCTATCCGTTCGGGCGGCCGCGGAGCAAGCGCAGGCGCTTTCGTAATCGCAACCCCTGCCCACCTTTCCATTTCGGAATGATAGTACCATCATATTCAATTCTACCGCCCGACGCAACTGCCAAAATTCCCGCAAAACCGCCGCCTAACGTCAAAAATCCTCCGGAATGCTTATCCGGAGGATTTATTTTCAGATACAACTCGTATCACAAACAACCGTTACACCAGTTCCAGCTTCACGACGTCGCAAATTTCCGCCACGTACGCTTCGACCGTCGCTTTGTCCGGCCCTTCCGCCATGACGCGCACGAGCGACTCCGTACCGGACGGCCGAACGAGCACGCGGCCGTTGCCGGCGAAACGCCGCTCCACGTCCTGCACGACGCGTTCGATCGCCGCGTTGCCCTTCAGCTTGCTTTTGTCGGCTACGCGGACGTTGACGAGCACCTGCGGATATTTTTGCATAAGCCGTTTCAGCTCGCTCAGCTTTTTGCCCGATTCCGCCACCGTGTCGACCAGCTGCAGGGCGCTCAAAATACCGTCGCCGGTCGTATTGTAGTCGAGGAAGATGACATGTCCGGACTGCTCGCCGCCCAAATTGTAGCCGCCTTTGCGCATTTCCTCCATGACGTACCGGTCGCCGACCGCCGTTTGCAGCGCATGAATGCCGAGCTTCTCCACGCCTTTGAAAAAGCCGAGGTTGGCCATCACCGTCGTGACGATCGTATCGCCCTTCAGCTTGCCCGCCCGCTTCATCGCGTCGCCGCAAATGCTCAAAATGTAGTCGCCGTCCACCTCCGCTCCCGTCTCGTCGACCGCGATCAGCCGGTCGGCGTCGCCGTCGAACGACAAGCCCAGGTCGGCGCCCAGCCGGACAACCTCCTCCTTCAGCTTCTCCGGGTGCGTCGAACCGCAATGATCGTTGATATTGCGCCCGTTCGGCTCGGCGCCGATGACGTGAACGTCGGCCCCGAGCTCGCGGAACACTTTCGGCGCCAGCTCGTAGGCGGCGCCGTGCGCGCAGTCGAGCACGATGCGAAGCCCTTCGAACGAGCGGCTTACGGTCGTTTTCAAATATTCGGCATAACGGAACTTCGCTTCCGCGTCGTCGCGCACCGTGCCGAGGTCGCCCCCGATCGGGCGGGGCAGCTCGTCCGCGGCCGCATCGAGCAAGCGCTCGATCTCCAGCTCCGTCTCGTCGAACAGCTTGAATCCGTCGCTGCCGAAAAATTTAATGCCGTTGTCTTCAACCGGATTGTGCGACGCCGAGATCATGACTCCCGCATCCGCTCCGGTCGTTTTCGTCAAATAGGCCACTCCCGGCGTCGAGATGACGCCGAGACGGACGACGTCCGCGCCGATCGACAGCAGTCCCGCCACGAGCGCGGCTTCCAGCATCGGGCCGGACACGCGCGTGTCGCGTCCGATGAGCACGACGGGCTTCTCCGCATGCTGCGTCAGGACGTAACCGCCGCAGCGGCCGATTTTATATGCAAGCTCCGGAGTCAGTTCCTTGTTGGCAACTCCGCGAACCCCATCCGTTCCAAAATACTTCCCCATTCGTAGTTCCCTCTCCTTTATCTGTATCGGTTTCGTCGAAGCGATTGTTCGCCTGTTCGACTACGGCTGAGGCTGGACCTGAGCCTGCGTTTGCGTCTGGGCTTGGTTTTGGTTTTGTGCGGGCGCAGCGTTGTCGGTCGATTTTGCGGTTATTTCAATAACAGCTTTCGTTTCGGTATCCACTTTTTTGACGAATTGCGGCAAATTGACGTTGACGTTGACCGTATGCTCGCCCGGGGGCAGGTTGCTGACGTCCACGATCAGCTGTACGTCCTGCGCCTTCAGCTTCGCCAGCGTGGCCGGCGCGGCTTCGACCGTGACGTTCAACGTGCCGTTCGGCGGTGACTTGATCCGCGTGTCGAAATTGTTGTTTTGCCCGATAATCGTAATCGGCACTTGCTCGAACGTCCGCCTTTCGGAAGGCACGACCTGCACCTTCACTTCCATTTTCGGCGGATCGACGGACGTAATCCGCGTCCGAAGCGGAATATCGAGCGTATAGATCTGGTCCGCCTTCAGTCCGCTCAAATCGACCTGCGGCCCTTCGTAGAAGTCTAGCGTATTGAGCAGCTCCTGCGGCCCGTATACCGTAATTTGGTCGACGGAAGGCTGGAACAGCGAAACGCTGTACCCGGGGGCCGGCTCCCCCGTCACCTTAAGCTGCAGCGGCATCTTTTTGAATGGCTGCGTGATCGGCACTTCCACGTCGACGACGTTCGGACTGATCGCCACCCCGAGCTCCTTGCCGTTTTTGTCGACGGCGACGAGCTTCACCTGCTTCGTGACGGCCGACTGCGCGTTCTCGATGTTGACGTCGGCCCTGACCGTGATCGCTTCGTCCATCAAGCCGCTCGGTACCGTAAGCAGGGCGCGGTTCGGCTTCGCCACCGGCTGCCCGGCCTTGAACCCGTTCGCCGGATTGCCGATCAGGTTGACCTGGACGGGCACTTCCTTCGTCTGCTTCTCCTCGAGCACCACTTTCGCGTATGGCGGGAAAATCGACACTTTGACCCCGGCCGGAAAATCTTTCGCGATGAGCGACAAAGTATTTTCCCCGACCTTCGCCTCTTTCAGATCGAGCACGATCTGGTACTGAAAATCGGTCGTTATTTTTCTAAGCGCCGATTCTTTGCCCTCGATGCGGATCATCACTTCCGTCGGATCGATCGAGGCGATATGGAACTTGTTCTCGTCGTAAATCGGCGTCACTTTCACGTTGTAAATCGTTCGTTCCTGCGTAGTCGAAAAGCCGCCCCCCGGCGTCGTCCGGTCGTCCAGATGAACGACGGCCCACAGCAATATGCCGAGCATGAGCGCGATCACTTTGACCACGTTCGGATTGCGCAGCCATTTATCCATTCGACGGTTCGCCTCCTTTCCGCTTCCAGAAAGGAGTTTTTCCTTTGGCTTTCACCTTCGGCCGCAGCTCCTCGAACAGCTTCGAGACAAGCGATTCCTCCTTGATGTCGCGAACGATCTGACCGTTGATCGCAAGCGATACTTGTCCCGTCTCTTCGGAGACGACGACGCAGATGGCGTCGCACACTTCGCTCATGCCGATCGCCGCCCGGTGGCGCGTGCCGAGCTCCTTGCTGATGAACGGATTTTCCGACAGCGGCAAATAACAGCCGGCCGCCATAATTTGGTTTTTGCGGATGATGACGGCCCCGTCGTGCAGCGGCGTATTCGGGATAAAAATATTGATGAGCAGCTCGGACGTAATATGCGCCTCGAGCGGAATGCCCGACTCCAAATAATCGTTCAGCCCGGTTTCCCTTTCAAACACGATGAGCGCCCCGATTTTGCGCTTGGACAAATAATTGACCGACTTCAATATTTGCGAGATGCGGCCCGTCACGTCCTGCTCTTCGTCCGACGAGGAAGTGCCGCGGAACAGCTTGCCGCGCCCCAATTGCTCGAGCGCCCGCCGCAGCTCCGGCTGGAAAATGATAATGACGGCCAGCACCCCGAACGTGAACATCTGGTTCATCATCCATTGCAGCGTGTTCAGGTTAAACCATATGCTAAGCGCCCATGTCAGAACGACGACGACGATCCCTTTGAGCAGCTGGATGGCGCGCGTTCCGCGGACGAGCAGTATCAATTGGTAAATGACATAGCTGACGATGAGGATGTCGATGATATCTTTTATGCGGATATCCGTCAAAAGTTCCATGCCTGTTCCCCCATGGCCCGCAGGGAGCCTACTCTGTCTATTGTATAATCATATCATATTTTCGTAAAAAAACCTTCATTCTACTCCAGAATGAAGGTCCGAATGTTTCTACGAAATCCGACAAAGCGCGAGCCCCGGGATAGGGGCAAAAAAAATCCGAATGCCGCCGCGAATTCGGTTCGCTGCCGGCACCCGGATCAATGGACGAACAAGGCGTAAATTTGGTTCAGCTTGAACCAGATCCATTCCACCGCCTGATTGACGCTTGTAATGTCTCCGGAAATTTGCGCCGTCGAGGCGAGGGCGTAATTGCCGTCGATCACGACCAGATTTCCGTCGATTTTGCCGTTTACTTCGATATTGCCGTTCTCCACGATCAAATTGCCCTTGTACGTATGGCCTTCCGGAATGACGACCGTATTGTTTCCTTTAAAGTCGACCTGCTCGAGGTCCGAGCCGTGAACGACAAGCTGGGTGTCTTCGTTCCACATCGTCAAAAAGCTGCCCAGCATGACGACGAGGAAAATGACGGCCACCGTCGCCGCCGGATGCCGTCGCGGCCAGCGCATCCAAACCGTCCGTTTGGGCGGAGCGGGCAGCTTCTGCATGATCGACGCCGTCGTCAAATGGCTGGGCGCGTGGACCGGCTTCAACGCCGACACGAGCGCTCCCGCCTTTTCCAGCTTCTCGTACCGCTCCTGGCAGCCCGCGCAGCCGAGCATATGCTTCTTCAGCTCCGCCGCCTCGGGTCCGGTCAAATCCCCGTCCAAATAGTCGTGCATCAAAAGGATGGCTTCTTTGCAGTTCATAAACCCGGGCCACTCCTTCCCTGGCGTTCCTTCGCATAATATATCGTGTAGTACAATACGTACCACGTTCGGAATCGTTTCAACATTTCGCCCTCAAAGCAGCGATTCTTTTTCGAGCCGTTCGCGCAAATATTCCCGTCCGCGATGCACCCGCGTTTTCACCGTCGTCACCGGCATCCCCAGCACTTCGCCGATTTCCTGCAGCGACATGTCGTGCAAGTAGCGTAGGATGACCGCCGATTTGTATTTTTCCGGAAGCGCATCGATCGCCTTGCGCACCTGCTCCTGCGTTTCGGACAGCAGCAGCTCCCCTTCCGGGCTGCGGTCGCCGCTGGCCAGCATCGAATACCAGTCGCTGCCCTCGCTGTCGTTGACTTCCGCATCGAGCGAATAGGAAGCTTTCCGCTTGCGGAGCCGGTCGATGCACAAATTCGTGCCGATGCGGTAAATCCACGTCGAAAACTTCTGCGTATCGTCATACCGGTTCAAGTTCGTATAGACCCGCAAAAACGTTTCCTGCACGACGTCTTCCGCTTCCTGCACATTATGCAGCATCCGGTAAGCGAGGTGATAAATTTTATCCTTGTACAAGTCGACCAGTTCGCCGAACGCCCGGCGGTCGCCGCCCCGCGCCAGCTTGGCCAGCCTCGTTTCCACGAAATTCACCGACATTCCTCCAATCCCGGTACCTTTACGTCCGGCGATCCGCCTCCGTCCGTCTCGCCGGCGTCGACGCGCCCGTCTCCGATACGGCGATACCGAGAAGTATCAACGCCATGCCCGCCCATTGCACGGGCAGCATTTGCTCGCCCAATATGAAAAACGCCCCGAGCAGCGCGACCGGCAGCTCCATCGAGCGAGCATCGCCGCCAGCGAGCTTCCGATCTTCGGAATGCCGATGTTGAAAAAGAGCGTCGGCAGCACCGACCCGAGCAAACCGAGGATGTAAGCCCCAGCCCAGAAGCTCTCCGACGTTCGCGGCCAATCCGCGTCCGTAAGCCATTTTGATCAACGGAGACAGCATTCCGCAGCTGGAAGCGCCCAGCAGCACCAGAATGACCGCGACCCATTTCGAAGCATGGCTAGTCAATACGATGTCACTCTCCTGCCGCACGTATCCATCTCATAATAGAGTACCGTTTTTTACGAAAAAAGTCGAGAACCGTCTCTCCCGAAGGAGTCGGCTCCCGACATGGTCGCAAACATCGTATGGTCGAAACGCGATCAGCCCGTATTGCGCAGCCCCGCGGCGATTCCGTTGATCGTCAGCAGCACTTCGCGAAGCAGCTTCGCGCCTTCTTCGGAATCTTTGTCGATCGCTCTCAGCTCGGACAGCAGCTGCACCTGCAGGAAGCTCAGCGGATCGACGTACGGGTTGCGGAGCTTGATCGACTCCTGAATGACCGACTGATTGTCCAAAATTTCTTTCTGTCCCGTAATTTGCAGGATCAGCTGCGACGTCAGCTCGTATTCGCTGCGGATTTGCTCGAAAATGCGCTTGCCCGCCTCGCTGTTTTTCGCCATTTGCGAATATTCCTGAGCGATCAGCATGTCCGCCTTGCCGAGCGCCATCTGCAAGTTGTCGATCGTCGAGCTGAAGAACGACCAGTTGGCGTACATCTCCTGCAGCTTGCGCAAACCGTCCGGGTTTCCTTGAACGTACGTTTGAAGGCCCGAGCCGGCCGCATACCAAGCAGGGAGCAAATAGCGGCTCTGCGTCCAGGCGAACACCCACGGAATCGCGCGCAAATCCTCGAACCGGTCGCTTCCTTTCCGCTTGGACGGACGCGAACCGATATTCAGCTCGCCGACTTCCGGAAGCGGCGTCGCTTCCTTGAAAAATTGATAAAAGTCCGGATCGCGGAAAATGAGATCCTGGTACTTCTTCTGCGACTGCTCCGAAATTCCGCGCATAATCGTCTCGAACTCTTGCTCGTTCGCCGTTTCTTGCGGCTTTTTCGCGAGATGGGCGCTCAAGATCAGGGCGGACGTCGCCTGCTCCAAGCTGCGGTAAGCGATCCCTTTCAACGCGTACCGGGAAGAGAGCACTTCGCCTTGCTCCGTTATTTTGATGCCGCCGCCGATCGTCTCGGGAGGCTGCGCCAAAATACTCCGGTTGAGCGGCATGCCGCCGCGTCCGAGCGCGCCGCCGCGTCCGTGGAAAAACTTGAGCTTGACGTCGTGGCGCTTGGCGACCTTCGTAATTTCTTTCAACGCCACCCGCAGCTCCCAGTTCGCCGTCAGCACGCCGCCGTCTTTGTTGCTGTCGGAATAGCCGAGCATGATTTCTTGAATGTTGTTGAAATCGGGAATCGAATCCCGATACGCCGGAATGTTGAAGATCGTGTCCATGATGGCCGGCGCGGCGTGCAAGTCGTCGATCGTCTCGAACAACGGCGCCGGCTGAAGCGTGCAGCGTACCGTTCCGTCCGCATCGCGGCGGTACAAGCCGACCTCCTTGCCGAACACCATCACCTCGAGCAGATCGCTGGCGCCTTGCGTCATGCTGATCAGGTACGTCGTAATGCATTTCGGCCCGAACTCGGCCTGAGCGGCTTTTATCGCTTTGTAAACGCTGATGACTTCCATCGTCGATTCGGAATACTCCATATAAGGAGACATCAGCGGACGCGGATCGTTCAGCAGATCGCTCAGCAGCGCGATTTTTTCCGGTTCGTACAGCGAAGCGTAATCGCTCGCTATGTTCATCTTCGCGAGAATTTCGGCCATCGCGTTTTCATGCTCTTTGCTGTGCTGACGCACGTCCAGACCGGCCAAATGGAAGCCGAACAGCTCGACTTGCCGGATCAGCTTGCGAATGTAAATGTTCGCCGTATAGTCGGCGTAATGGCCCCGCAAGCTGCGGTCGATAAGCCGCAAATCGTCGAGCAGCTCTTCGGGCGACGCATATTTGGCTTTCGCGTTTTTCACCCCGTGGCTTTGCGTGTTCGCCAGCTTTTCGACCATATACGTCAGCTTGATGCGATAAGGCTCTTTATCGTTGCGCCATACATCCTCGGATTTCAGCTGAATGTGCTGCTTGTCGGCCTCGATCGAAGCGAGAAGCTCCGGCGTCACTTGAACGATATTCGTGCTGAAGCTCAAATGGTTCATCAGCTTGGCGAGCTGCTGCTCGTACTTTTTAAGCGCCAGCTGCCGATGCAGCGTCAACGTTTCCCATGTCACCTTGGCCGTTACCGACGGGTTGCCGTCGCGGTCTCCGCCGATCCACGAACCGAAACGCAAAAAGGACGGAATGGTCCACTCCGAGTCCGGATAATATTTGCGCAAGCAGCGCTCCAGCTCCTGATACAGATCCGGGAGCACCTCGAACAGCGTTTCGTCGAAATAGTACAGTCCGTTGCGCACTTCGTCCAGAACGGTCGGCTTGCGGTCGCGCAGCTCGTCGGTTTGCCACAGCGTCAGCACCTCGCTGACGATTTTCTCGCGCAGCTGCTCCCTTTCGCGGTTCGTCAGCGACGGGTTGTCCAGCTTCATCACGTCTTCGGCGATCCGCTGATGAATGTCGAGCACGACGCGTCGGGTCGCTTCCGTCGGGTGGGCGGTCATGACGAGCTCCAGCGAGATCGTTTTGAGCATGTCTTGCATTTCGGCGGCCGGAACGCCTTTTTGCCGCAGCTCGGCTACAATATTTTCGATCGATCCCGGCTGCAGCTTTTCTCCGGTCGAACGCTCGTAATCGCGTTTGCGGCGAATCCGATGGTTTTGCTCGGCAATATTGACCAATTGGAAATAAATCGCAAAAGCCCGGACGACATTATGCCGATCTTCCGGACTGAGGGAACGGATCACTTTTTTGAATTCCTTTAACAGCTCCGGGTCCGACGATGCCCGCAGCGTTTTGCTCATCTCGCGAATTTGCTCCTCGAGATTGAACAATTGTTGTCCGCCCTGATGAACAAGCACTTCTCCCAAAATGTTGCCCAAAAAACGCACGTCTCGGCGCAGCAGTTGATGACTCGACGTTCCGTGCGCTTCTATCGTTGTTTCAGTCATAGCTCTGTTCTCCCTCCATCCTTAACACATTCGACAAATTTTAAGACATTCCTGCTTTAACGGGGTAAAATTTCGGCACTATAGACTAGTTTTCCGATTCAAGCGGGAGGTAACCGTCCGCTTCGGCCGTACATGCAAAAAAGACTTCGGAAGCCGCGAATCTTTTCCGCGGCAGCGAAAGCCGAAACCCTTTCGGGGTACAAAAGCTTCAAATCCATGTCCTTCTTATCTTATTAAGAACCGCTCTCGAATTCAAGGGCAAAAACAGGAAAAACGCGCAAAATAAAAAAAGCTCCGATATGATCGAAGCTTCGGCAGTACGTATCGAATGTTTCGGAAGCGGGTGATGGGAATCGAACCCACGCTACCAGCTTGGAAGGCTGGAGTTCTACCATTGAACTACACCCGCAAACGACAATATGGTCGGGACGACACGATTTGAACATGCGACCCCCTGGTCCCAAACCAGGTGCTCTACCAAGCTGAGCTACGTCCCGAAAATCGTTTAAAAAATGGCGTGCCCTGAGAGATTCGAACTCCCGACCTTTTGATTCGTAGTCAAACGCTCTATCCGGCTGAGCTAAGGGCACATCTTATGGAGCGGACGACGAGATTCGAACTCGCGACCCTCGCCTTGGCAAGGCGATGCTCTACCACTGAGCCACGTCCGCATGATTGATCGTATGGGGTTCGCAGAGATGATGCGCGTGGAGGGACTTGAACCCCCACGCCAAAGGCGCCAGATCCTAAGTCTGGTGCGTCTGCCAATTCCGCCACACGCGCTTAAGGGAATGTGAGCCATGTAGGACTCGAACCTACGACACCCTGATTAAAAGTCAGGTGCTCTACCAACTGAGCTAATGGCTCAAACGAATGAAAACTGGGGATCTAGGATTCGAACCTAGGAATGACGGAGTCAAAGTCCGTTGCCTTACCGCTTGGCTAATCCCCAATAATACATGCATGGTGCCGTCGAGAGGACTTGAACCCCCAACCTACTGATTACAAGTCAGTTGCTCTACCAGTTGAGCTACAACGGCTCATGGTGGACGCTGACGGGATCGAACCGCCGACCCTCTGCTTGTAAGGCAGATGCTCTCCCAGCTGAGCTAAGCGTCCGCATGATTAAGCTTCCCATAACCAGGCAAACTATGTATTCGCTCGTAAGCGAATTTTTGGAAAAATGACCCGTAGGGGATTCGAACCCCTGTTACCTCCGTGAAAGGGAGGTGTCTTAACCCCTTGACCAACGGGCCGCGGACACCGCGAAATGGACGGCTAAGCTTCCAACCGGGATCGAACCGGTGACCTCATCCTTACCATGGATGCACTCTACCTACTGAGCTATGGAAGCATGGCTCCCCGAACAGGACTCGAACCTGTGACAACTCGGTTAACAGCCGAGTGCTCTACCAACTGAGCTATCAGGGAATGGGAATCGCTTGGCAACGTCCTACTCTCCCAGGACCCTGCGGTCCAAGTACCATCGGCGCTGGAGGGCTTAACGGTCGTGTTCGGGATGGGAACGCGTGGATCCCCTCCGCCATCATCACCAAACGAAGATA
>NZ_JARBDC010000046.1:0-16539 GCF_036577625.1 Paenibacillus sp. GYB003
CGACGTCCCGCTGCCGCCGACCGCGCTGCCGGAGCCGCCGCTCGCCGCTCCGCTGCCGCTGACCGCGCCGCCGGAGCTGCCGCTCGGCGCCCCGCTGCCGCCGCTCGGCTTCGTCGACTCCGATACGGCTTTTCCTGCCCCGGAGCCGCTGCCGGAGCCCGAGCTTGTCTGCGTCTTCGACGATCCGCCGCTTCCGCTCGCGCCGGTCGCGGCCGGTTTCGTCGTCCCGCTCGCCTTGCTGCCGGAACCGGTTCCGGTGTCCGCTTTGGCCCCGGAGTCCGGCGCTTTGACCGTCGTGGACGAACCGGTCGCATTATCGTTCGAATCGTCCGCGTCCGTCGATACGGTGCCCTCCAGCTGCTCCTTGACGAATTTTTGCAGCTTCGCCGTATTGACGGTCAATACCGAGGCGCCGCCGATGTTGTCCTCCTCCAGCAAATGGGAGGGAGGGATTTGTACGCCGTTGACGCCCTGCGCTTTAATTTCGAAGCCGAGCGAGCCGAGCTTGATCATGTCGGTAATCGACAAGTTCGTCGTAATGTACGGATCGATCTTGTTCAAGATGGACGGCAGCCGCAAAATCGACGACGTCGTTTGCAGCTCCTGGGCGACGGCGGTCATGAATTTGCGCTGGCGCTCCGTCCGCGAATAGTCGGAAAGCGCGTCGTGACGGAAACGGACGTATTGCAGCGCCGTTTTGCCGTCCATATGCTGAAGTCCTTTTTTCAGGTTGATATCGAATTCCGGCTCTTCCGAATCGCGGTATTTCATATCTTTCTCGACTTCCAGCTCGATGCCGCCGATTGCGTCGACGAGCGCCATGAATCCTTGGAAATCGGTATAAACATAATATTGAATCGGCAGGCCGAGCAGGTCGCCGACCGTCTTCATCGCCAAATTCGGTCCGCCGATCGAAAAGGCGGCGTTGATCCGGTCTTGTCCGTGTCCGGGAATTTTAACGTACGTATCGCGCAAAATCGAAAATAGCGACGCTTTCTTCGTCGTCGGATCGACGGAAGCGATCATAATGGTATCCGATCGGGGAGTGTCGTTTCGGGAGGTGCCGCGGGAATCCGCGCCTAGCAGCAGGATGTTGACCCGTTCCTTGCCTTCCCATTTCGGGGGCGCTTCCTCGGCCTGGCTTACGTTTTGCGTGCTGAATTGGGTGAAAAACGGCTCGTCCTTTTTTTCCTGAATATGAGTGCCGAATTGGTACAACGAATATCCATAATAGCCGATGACGCACAGGATGAGCGCCGTGCAGGTTAGGGCGATCCACTTCGCTTTTCGCCACATGTGCTTTCAACTCCTTTTGGTCCCGGTTCGCCTTTTCCATCGTTCGCCATAACGTGGTATGATGAACACGATCCAATCGCCGAAATTTCGGGAATGTTCAACAAAATTAATGTGTCCAAATTACCCGGCCTTATCAATGTCAATTATAAAGGCAGCGTTAAGCCGGCTGCAAGTCCGAGCCCTTGCCGGATAAGGAACGGCGCCCGGACCGAATTTCCGCGAGCGGACGATGCGGGCATGGTAAACATTTCGCAAGCCGCCCTCGCATTTTGGGGTTCGGTGTCGGTTTCGATCGTTTTTCGCGAAATTCCTTCAGCTTTCTGACGCAGGAAACGGCCAAAAGGTTTACAACATCCAAAAGTTTCCGATCGAAATCGATAAAAGGAGATTGACGGGACCGACCGGCCGGACCGGCCGGACTCGGCCCGATGATTCGCACGCTAGGAGGGACCCTCATGTCGGAGCCGACCGTAGGCAGCCCGGCGCCGGATTTTACGCTTCCGGCAACGAAAGGAAAAGCCGTAACGCTCAGCCAATTTCTCGGCAAAAAAGTCGTATTGTTTTTTTATCCGCAGGACATGACGCCGACCTGTACGGCGGAAGCTTGCGAGTTTCGGGACGGCATTCACCGGTTCCGCAAGAGCGGCACGGTCGTGCTCGGTATCAGCCCGGATCCGGTGAAAAGTCACGAAAAGTTCGCGAAGCAGTACGAGTTGCCGTACCCGCTTTTATCGGACGAAGATTTGCGCGTATGCAAGCTGTACGACGTCTGGAAGCTGAAAAAGCTGTACGGACGCGAATATATGGGCGTGCAGCGGTCGACGTTTCTGATCGACCGCGATGGCAAGCTCGCGAAAGTTTGGCGCAACGTCCGCATCAAAGGCCATATCGAGGCGGTGCTGGCGGCCGCGAAGGCGCTCGGCTGAGCCGCGCCGCCGCAATCCGGGAAACATGAATCGCAATACGGTCCATCCGTGTTGCGATTTTTTTTCGCCCGCCGCGTTTGTCCGATGCCCCGTCATACTCCGTCCGCTCCTACCATATACTCTACCAGCAAGCCAAAAAACGATAGATAGGTCGGAGGGAAGCTATGCGAGTGCATCCACGGTCTCTGCGCACAAAAGCCCGAAACGCCGGATTGACGCCGATGCGAACGGCCCGGCTCGTTTTACCGCTCTTATTCGTGTTCCTGCTTGCGCTTCCCGTTTCGCAGTCGTTCGCGGCCGAATCGTCCTCCGGACAAGCGGAGGATGCCGTTTTCGAAGCGCTGCAGGCCGGCCGGCGAGTGCCCGATCCGCGGGAATATTCGATCCCCGAGCGGCCGACCGTATTTTTGACGTTCGACGACGGGCCGAGCGACCATACGCCCGCGGTGTTGGACCTGTTGAAGGAAGAGGGGGTACCGGCGACCTTTTTCGTGCTCGGTCAAAACGTGGCGGCCCATGCCGAAATAATCCGGCGAATCGCCGCGGAAGGCCATGCGATCGGCAATCATACGTACGATCACGTTTACGATACATTGTACGGAAGCTTTTCGGAATTTTGGCGGCAGGTGCAGCGGACCGAGAAGGAGCTGGAGGACAAGGCGAACGTCCGTACCAGGCTCGTCCGGGCGCCGGGCGGAACGTACACGAATTTCGACGCCGCTTACTTTTATTTGCTGGAGCGGGCCGGGTACGTCGTTTACGATTGGAACGTGGACAGCGGCGATTCGAAGCGAAGAGGGGTGCCCGCCCGGGAAATCGTCTCCGGCGCGACCGATTTGACGACGGCGAAAAAGTCGCCGAACGAAGTCGTCGTCCTGCTGCACGACGGCTCGGGACACGGCGAAACGGTAAAGGCGCTGCCGGACATCATCCGGTTTTACAAAGAGAAAGGCTACGTTTTCGGCTCGCTTTCGCCGGACGTGAAGCCGATTCAGTCGTCCCTCGGCAAGCCGAAATGGAAGCGCGGCTACGACTATGCCCAATACGGGCAGTGGCTGGCAATGGCGGAAGAGCATGCCGCCGTCTTTGCGGAGCGGGAGCCGGCCGTCGCGGCGCAGGCTGCGGACGGAGCGTCGGGCGGCGATGCGCGGCATGCTTCGGCAGCTATGCTGACTCCGCCTCTTACGCTCCATTTCAAAGAGGGTGAGCTTGTTTGGAAGGGCGCGGACTATTCGCTGCGCAACGACCGTTTGTACGTCCCTTTGCGAGACTTGATCGAGGCGATGGGCGGCACGGTCGAATGGCGGGACGACAGCCGCGTCGCGATCGCGCGCTACGGCGCGAACCGCGTCGACTATGATTTGCCGCATCGCGCCGTTACGGTATATGCGCCCGGCAAGCCGGCGAAACGGTACGTGATGGCGGAAATGAGCCTGATCGGCGACAAGCTGGTCGTTCCGCTCCGCCAAGCGATCGAACGGCTGGGCGGGGAAATCGGCGGCTATTCGTTCGACGCGGAGCGAAGAGACGTTTGGATCGACGCGAGTCCGGACTACGGGCCGGCCTGGACGGCTCTGCAAGCGTTCCGGGGGCGGGCGGACGCGCCCTGCCGGCGGGCGGCGTGAAATCTCCGAAATATTAATAGATTGGCGCGTCTAAATCGATAGAGCGGCGGGAAAACTGAAGCTATCAAGGTTTTACGGGAGGTTTTCCTTATGCTACAAGGACGCGGCGTTCCGCTTCCGTTCGATTCGAACCGGCAATTCGTGGATATGATCGTCCATCAGGTGGAAAAAGCGATTATCGGCAAACGGGAAAGCGTCGAAACGGCCGTCATCGCGTTTTTATGCGGCGGACATATTTTGCTGGAGGACGTTCCCGGCGTCGGCAAAACGATGCTCGTCCGGGCGCTGGCGAAAACGGTCGGCGCGTCGTTCAAGCGAATCCAGTGCACCCCCGACCTGCTTCCGTCCGACGTGACCGGCGTTTCGGTTTATTTGCCGCAAACCGGCAAGTTCGAATTTCGCCCCGGTCCGATCATGGCCGGCGTCGTCCTCGCCGACGAAATGAACCGCGCGTCGCCGAAGACGCAATCGGCGCTGCTCGAGGCGATGGAGGAGCGGCAGGTGACGGTGGACGGCGTAACGCATCCGCTGCCGGATCCCTTCGTGCTGCTCGCGACGCAAAATCCGGTCGAGCACGAAGGGACGTTTCCGCTTCCGGAAGCCCAATTGGACCGCTTTTTGCTGAAAATCCGGCTCGGCTATCCGGACGAGAAGCACGAGGTCGACATGCTGAACCGGTTTGCGGAGCGCAGCCCGCTTGAAGACGTGCGGCCCGTGCTGCTGCGCGAGGAATGGGCCCGGCTGCAGCGCGAAACGAGGCTCGTCCATCTCGACGAGACGATCAAGCAATATATCGTCCGGATCGCTTCGGCGACGCGGACGCACAAGGACGTCGCGCTCGGAGCCAGCCCCCGCGCGTCGATGGCGCTTATGCGGACCGCGCAGGCGAAAGCGTTCAGCGCCGGAAGAACGTACGTCGTGCCCGACGACGTGAAGTCGCTCGCCGTCGCCACGCTCGCCCATCGTCTCGTTCTTCAGCCCGAAGCCCGCTATACCGGCAAATCGCCGGAGTCGATCGTGCAGCAGCTGCTGGCGGCGATCCCCGTTCCCGCCGCCCAGCCGGCCGCGGGAGGTGCGCGATGACGGGGCGGTGCGGCTGGGGCAATTTCGCCGCCGTCGCGATTTTGTGCGCCGGCGCTTACGGGCTGTCGGAATGGCGGGGCGGCTACTCCGCATCCTTCTTGTTTTACGGCACGGCCGTTTTGCTCGCCGTCTCGCTAGGCCAGGCGGCGTTCGGGATGCGCCGTATCGAGGCGCGGCGGTCGCTTTCGCAATACCGCTTCTTCGCCGGCGACGACGCGCACGTTATCGTCGACGTAAGCCGAAGCGGGCCGCTTCCTTCCGGATGGATGATCGTGACCGACGTATGGACGGACGGCGGCGGGGAATTCCGGCACAGCCGGATGGTTTTGCCCGGTTTCCGCACGGCCGTCCGGTTCCGCTACAAGCTGAGCGGGTTGGCCCGGGGACGGTACCGGTTCGAGCGGTTCGAGATCGACTCCGGAGACTGGTTCGGTCTGATCCGCAAAAAAGCGACGGTGCTCGCCGAAACGGAATTCGTCGTTTATCCGAAGCCGCTGTCGCTCGCCATCGCGCCTTCGGGGGAAGCGGACGAAGCGGGGAGAACGGCCCTCCCCCCGTATGCGGCGCGTGAATTCGCTCCGCTGGTCGCCTCGGTTCGCGACTATGCGGCGGGCGATCCGCTGCAGCGCATCCATTGGAAAGCGACGGCCCGGTCGGGCTCGTTCAAAACGAAGGAGGCCGAACCGCTCGAATCGGCGCGTCTCGCCGTCGTTTTGGACCCGTCGCCCGGCGGCTTTGCGGGCCGGGACGGCGACGCGCTGTACGAAGCGGCGGTGCGCGCCGTAGCCGGCTTGCTCGAATGGACCGTCGGGGAGGGGGCGCTCGCCAGCGTTCACGCCGGCAGCGCGCAGGAGCTGACGCTTCCGCCGGCGCGCCGCTACGATTTGCTGGACGTCTACGAGCTGCTCAGCCGCGCGCGCATGGGCGGCGCCGAGTCGGGGGCGGACCTGCTGCTTCGCGAGTCGGCGGCTTGGCCGCGAGGGTGCACGGTCGTCTTCGTGACGCGGGCTCTCGACGAATCGCTCGTGCGGGCGGCCAACCTGTTGCGGGCCGGACGGCGCAGGCTCGCGGTATGGCTTGTGCGGCCGGGTGCCGCCGCCGCGCTCGGCGAACGGGAGCGCCGCTTGCTCGAGGAGCTGGAGCGTGCGGGGGGCCAGGTCGCGATGCTGCGGGCTCCGGCGGGGCCCGTTTACGGCGCGGGAGGTGCGGAAGATGTCATCGCCTGACCGCTCGCTCGTACGCGACGGCGTCGCCGCCGCGCTGCTTTTTCTGCTGCTGCTCGAATGGCTGCGGCCGCTGCTCGACTTGTCGGAGTGGAGCGGCGTGTACCGGATCAGCCCGTTTATGGTCGCATTCGGCCTGTTCGTCGCCGTCGATTGGATGAGATTGTCCCCGTGGGTCGGCTGGCCGATCAAGGCGGCCGTCTGCCTCGGCTTGGTCGCTTATTTGTTCGACACGGCTTCGTCCTCTTACGCGCTGTGGCCGCTCCGCTATGCCGAGCTGACGATGAAGGACATCGTGGCGTTGGCGGATCGGGATTACGCTTCGTTCAGTCCGGAAAACCGGACGATGCTGTTTCTCGTCGGCTGGTCGATGATGATTACGGTCATTTACGCGTCCGTCGTCGAACGCGGGGCCGCGCTTTGGTTCGTGGCGGCGACGCTGCTTTATTTGCTCGGGCTGCAGCTGTGGCCCGGGGTCAATACGACGGATGCGGTCATCCGCACCGTGTGGTTCGGATTTTTGCTGGTCGGGCTGCAGCAGTTTTCGCGGCTGGAGCGGCGCTTCGCGCTAAGCCGCCGCGCCGCCGGCTGGCCGGCCGCCTGGCTCGTCGCCGTCCCGCTGCTGCTCGCCGCCGCGGTGGCCGCCGGGCTTTCGTTTCCGCCCGCCGGGAAATCGGGGATGATGAAGCCGCTCGACGCCGGCTATTTGGCGGAGCGGTTCGCCAGCTGGGCCGCCGGCGGCTCGGGAGCCGATTTCGCGGGCGGCGGAGCGGCGGCGGGCACGGCCCGAACCGGCTATGGAAGCGACGATACGATACTCGGGGGACCGATCAAGCCCGACGATTCCGTCGCGTTCACCGCCATGACCGAGAAGCTGACGTATTGGCGGGGCGAAGCGAAAACGTTTTATACCGGCAAAGGCTGGGAAAACGGAGGAAATACGGCCGAGCCGGAAACGCCGCCTGCGGCCGCGACGATCATGCAGGAAGTGACGGTCGTCGATCCGTCTCTGGCCGGGCGTCTGTTTGCCGGCGGTCCGGTAACGAAGATCGAGGAGCTGGTGACGCGAAGCGGCCGGTCGCTCCCGCCGGACGATTCCGTCATCCGCGTGTTCGGGGCGTATATGCTGGCCGCTCCGGACGCCAAAGATCCGCTGCGGCGCTACTTGCTCCGAGTTGCGGTTCCGGCGAACGCCGCCGACGGTCCGGGCGCCTCCGCCGAAGGGACGGAGCCGTCAAACGCCGAAACGTCTTCGGCGGCGGATGAGGTTACCGGCGACGACGCGCCCGGCGAATCGCCGCAGGAGGATCGTTCCTCCGCCGGCGGCGGGGATGACCGGGAGCGGTTCGCGGCCGAGCTGCAGCTGCCCGCCGCCTTGCCGGTTCGGGTCAAGCTGCTCGCCGAGACGGTGGCGATGAACGGCGCGGACGATTACGAGAAGGCGCGGGCGATCGAGTCGTATTTGAAGACGAATTACCGGTACCGGCTCGATGCGCCGGCCGTACCGGATTCGTCGGCCGATTTCGCCGACACGTTTTTGTTCGAAACGAAGGAAGGGTATTGCGACTATTTTTCCACTTCGATGGTCGTCATGCTTCGCTCGCTCGGCATTCCGGCGCGCTGGGTCAAAGGATTCAGCCCCGGCGAGGTGACCGATTGGGCGGGAACGGGTGGCGGCGACGGCGGACTGACGCAGGTGACGGTGCGCAACCGGAACGCCCATTCGTGGGTGGAGGCGTATATGCCGGGCAGCGGCTGGACGACGTTCGATCCGACGCCGGGCAATCGGCCGGCCGCCGGAGCTTCTCAGCCGGACGAGGCCCGGGCCGTATTCGCTTCCGCGCAGCCTGCGCCGGAACAAGCGGAGGCGGGGCCGGGCGGGACGAGCTCGCTCGCGCAGCGGGCGCAGCTTGCGCGCGAACGCGTCGCGTCCGCATGGACGGCGCTCGCCGGGAGCGGCGCGGCGAACGGCGGCCCGCTGCCTTGGCGCATCGCCGCCGCGCTGCTGGCGCCGCTGCTGCTGTGTGCCGCGGCTCGGCTGACGCGCCGCGCCGCGCTTGCGCCGCGAGGCCCGTTTGCGCCGCGTTATGCGGACGGACCGCGGGCGCACGCCTACCGGGCGCTCGACAAGCTGTGGCGCGCGATGTTCCGCAAGCTCGGCCGCAAAAGGCCGGAGCTGACCGTCCGCGAGTACGTCGAAGCGCTGCCGTTATCGGAATTGGGCAAGCGCGCCGCGCTGCTCGATTTCGTGAGGCAGTACGAGGCGGTCCGGTACGGCGGCGCGCCGCTGCCGCGGTCGGCGAAGCGGAGCATGAAGGAGCTGTGGCGGCGAATCAAGTCGCGGTGAGAAGGGGCTCGTCGTTTCTCCGCAAACCATTAACGGAAAGCCAATCCGCTAACGGGGTTATTTCCCGGTATTTCCCGAAAATAAAGGAACTCCATTCCGTTCAAAGTATCGATTCCGGCAAGAAAACCGGATTCCCGGGCAAATAACGGAATGCAGTTCCTTTCATGCTTCAGGCGCTCTTGTTGTTATTCGATTAACGGAATCCGCTTCCGCTAAACGAGGGCGGTTGCGGCAATAGCACGCTCCGGCCGCCGCGATTTTTTACGCTTCCTCCTACTTCCCCGTAACTAGGCGTCACCAAACGCCGTCTAATGTTGCGGGAGGGAAATCGGATGGTGATCATTTACAACGACCCGAAGGGGGAGGCGTACCGCCGGCTGATCGATTATGCCGCGAGCCGCGCCCCCATGTTCGCTTTGGCGGACCGGGGATGGAGAGATAAAGGCGGATCGTGCTCGCGCGTCTTCGAGGCGCTCGAGCCGTATTTGATCCGCGCGCAAAGCTGCGAAAGCTTGTTCGGGACGTCTTCCATCGCCTATACGAGGGAAGGGACGATTTATCATTATCGCTGCTGCGCGGCCGCCGCAACCGTTTTAAAAGACGCGGCATCCGGCCTGTTTGCTTGGCGGCATCCGCATTTGCCGGAAGATTTGTGCTTTCTGGACGAGAACGGCAAAGAGTGGCTGTCCAATATCGCCCATGAACGGATGGCCGGCATCCGGATCGGAGACGACGAGGGGAGGGCGCTTTCCGAGGACATCACCGGCCTGTTTCTGAAAGGTGAGTTCAACGCGTCGATTGAAGCCACGATCCGCGACGCGATTCGGCACGAAGCCGACACGCTGCATATCGAAGGGTACGGCATCGAGCGCATTCCCAACCAAATCGGCGACATTCGGTCCTTGACCACGCTCGAGATTTGCGAGGACTCGGTTACCGATTTGCCGGACAGCCTGTTCCGTTTGGAGCGGCTGGAGCATCTTCGGATCCGCTCTAAACATTTGCGCGCCATCCCGCCGCAAATCGGCAACCTGCGCAGCCTGAAAAGACTGGAAATCAGCTGCGGCCGTTATTCGGCCGCTTCGCACGGAGCGCCCGCCGCCGATTTATCGGACAAGGCCGCAATCGAGATCCCCGCCGAAATCGGCTTGCTGGAAAACCTGGAACTGCTGACCTTCAACCATGCCGGCATTCGCAAACTGCCGCCGGAATTTGCGAATTTGCGCAATCTGAAATTTTTGGATATCGCGGGCAACCGGTTCGACTCGATTCCTCCCGAGGTCGACCGGCTCCCGAATTTGCAGCATGTCCATATGGGCATCGGCTGGGTCGATTATAGAACCCATTTCGGGATGTGGGAACGCGCCTTCGGACTGCACGCGAATCGCCGCGGCGAGTGGCTGATCCGGCAGCAGCTGAACGGGCGAAACGAAACCGAATCCGTCATCGAGCTGCAGTGGAGCCCGCACTCTGCCGAAGGCGGGAGGCGAGACGGGGAAACAGGCGACGACGCCGAAACGAATCCTCCGGGTACGATCCTGGTCGGCGCCGATCCGTTTAGCGGTCGCCTCCGCTCCTATCGCATCGTGCGCAGCGAACAATGGTTCGCGGACAAAGGCCGCTCCGGACCGATATTAACCGGCGACGAGCGGAAAGCGGCCGCTTTGCGCTGGATTTATGCCCATACCGATTTCCGGGGAACGTTCGACCGGCTTCAATTCGTGAAGGAATCGGACAAAAACGGGCGGGTTACGCTGCATTTCCGGGAAGTATATGAAGGCGTCCCGCTTTATCCACCGAATCCGGTCTCGGTCGATATGCTGGACGACGGTACGGTGACGGGGTATTCGTCCTACGGGCCGTCGGCGCTCGGCCATCGCTTCGACAAGGGTCCGGCGATTGCCGCCGAGCCGGACGTTTCGGCGATTCGCGGCGCCGCCCGACCCTGTCTCGCGCTCGTGCCGATACCGGACATGAACGTCCCGGCCGAAGAAGGGCAAGCGTCCGTTCGTTGGGCATACGGAATCGAGGAGACGTTCGTCGACTTCCGCACCGGCGAAACGATTCGTTACGAGTTCGATACACAGCGTTTCGGCGAGCCGGCGCTCGACCTGCCCATCGAATGGTCGACGGAGGAGGAGCGTCTGCCGGGGGACGTTCCCGCCGCGCCGGGAAACGAGACGGTCGGGGAACGCGTTCGCCGTTTTATCGCCGGAACGGAAAGCCGTTTTCCGTACGTCGATCGGAACGCGAAGCATCCGGACGGCGAGCCGGTCGGGGAGGAGAATGCGGAGCGGGCGATGCGGACGGTGCGGGCCTGGCTTATGCGGGCGAAGCCCGGCCAATCGGGCCGGTGGGAGATGCATCGTCTCGAACGCCGCTGCGGAATGTTGGCCGCTTTCGTCCGGCGGCGGGGCGAACGCTACCTGGATTTGTTCGGGAAAACGGTGCTGTGGCTCGATGCGGAAAACAGCGGGTTCATCGACGTTTTCGAACGGACCGTCGCGATTCCGGCCGCCGAGCGGCTTCTCCCTCCGGAACGGGCCTTCGCCCTGCTGCAGGATCGCCTCTTCTGCAAGCCTTATTATGTTTGGAACCGTTGCGCGAACGGCTATAGGCTCATGCATTTGCTCGATTGCGAAGCGTTCGTCGATGCGCGGAGCGGCGAGCGTTTTGAAGCGCTTTGAGCCTGTTTTCCTTTTTCCTTGCCTTGTCCTGCCGCCTTTTATATAATAGTCTCTATTATATTGTTGAAAATGTATGAAAATCGAGCGAATCCGCTTCAAGGAGGCTTTTATGAGCAAGCCGAACGAAATGATCGTCGTATTGGATTTCGGGGGGCAATACAATCAGCTGATCGCGCGGCGCATTCGCGATTTGGGCGTGTACAGCGAGCTTCTGCCGTTCAACACGCCGGTGGACAAAATTCGCGAGCTCGCCCCGAAAGGAATCGTGTTCTCCGGCGGGCCGGCAAGCGTGTACGAGGAAAATTCGCCGAAGGTCGACCCGGCGATTTACGAGCTGGGGCTGCCGATCTTAGGTATTTGCTACGGCATGCAGCTGATGGCGTACCAGCTGAACGGCAAAGTCGACAAGTCGAGCAAGCGCGAGTACGGCAAAGCGGACGTCGAGTTCAACGAAAGCTGCTGCCTGATCCAGGGACTCGATCGGAAGCAGACGGTATGGATGAGCCACGGCGACCATGTGTCCGCGCTGCCGGCCGGATTTGTCGTCGACGCGAGCACGGAGCATGCGCCCGTTGCGGCGATGAGCCATCCGGACAAAAAGTTTTTCGCCGTCCAGTTCCATCCGGAAGTGCGGCATTCCGTGTACGGCAACGACATGATCCGCAATTTCCTGTTCAACGTATGCGGCTGCTCCGGCGATTGGAGCATGGAGACGTTCATCGAGGACACGATCCGCGAAATCCGCGAGCAGGTCGGAGACCGCAAAGTGCTGTGCGCGCTCAGCGGCGGCGTCGACTCCTCGGTCGTGGCGATTCTCATCCATAAGGCGATTGGCCCGCAGCTGACGTGCATGTTCATCGACCACGGCCTGCTTCGCAAAGGCGAGGCGGAGAGCGTCATGGATACGTTCGTCGGCAAGTTCGACATGAAGGTCGTCAAAATCGACGCCAGCCAGCGGTTCCTGTCCAAGCTGAAAGGCGTCGACGACCCGGAGCAGAAACGGAAAATTATCGGCAACGAGTTCATTTACGTGTTCCAGGAGGAGTCCGCCAAGTTCGACGACTTCGAATTTCTCGCCCAAGGAACGCTGTATACCGATATTATCGAAAGCGGCACGGCGACGGCGCAAACGATCAAATCGCACCATAATGTCGGCGGCTTGCCGGAAGATATCAAGTTCAAGCTCGTCGAGCCGCTCAAGGCGCTGTTCAAGGACGAGGTGCGCAAAGTCGGCGAAGAGTGCGGGCTGCCTGCGGCGATCGTTTGGCGCCAGCCGTTCCCGGGGCCGGGTCTCGCCATCCGCGTGCTCGGCGAAGTGACGGAGGAGAAGCTGCACATCGTGCGCGAATCGGACGCCATTTTGCGGGATGAGATCGCGAAGGCCGGCCTGGACCGCGAAATATGGCAATATTTCACCGCGCTGCCGAACATGAAGAGCGTCGGCGTCATGGGCGACGGCCGGACGTATTCGCATACCGTCGGCATTCGCGCGGTTACGTCGATCGACGGGATGACCGCCGACTGGGCGCGCATTCCGTACGACGTGCTGGAGCGCATCTCGAACCGGATCGTCAACGAGGTCGAAAACGTCAACCGCGTCGTTTACGACATTACGTCGAAGCCGCCGGCCACCATCGAGTGGGAATAATTCGCGCGGGTTGAAACCGAAGCGGGTTTCCCCCGTATTACCGGTTGCTAACCAACCGAATATCGTCTTACCCGGAGGAGTCTGTCACCAGGGCATCGCTATGCTTGCATAGCGGTCGTGGTGGGCGGACTCCTTTTTGCGTGTTAAGACGATCGCGGATTCCCGCATGGCCGGGGACGGAATAGCAAATTCTACTGAGGAACGGAAAGAGGGGGAACGGAATGCTCATTTTGCAAATCGCCGTCATTTTGCTCGCTTCCAAAATCGCCGGGGACATCAGCGTCAAATTGGGGCAGCCGGCCGTGCTTGGCAAGCTGCTGATCGGAATCGTCATCGGGCCGACGGTGCTCGGCATCGTAACCTCGACCGACATGCTGCAGGAGATCAGCCAAATCGGCGTCATTTTGCTCATGTTTATCGCAGGGCTGGAAACCGATGCGGAGCAGTTCAAGCGAACCGGCAAAGCGTCGGCCTACGTCGGAGTGGCCGGCATTGTCGTCCCGTTTGCGGTCAGCTTTCTCGCCGGGTACGCCGCAGGCATGTCCGCGGTCGAGTCGATATTTTTGGGGCTGCTGCTTTCCGCGACGAGCGTCAGCATATCCGTCCAGGCGTTGAAGGAGATGGGCAAGCTGAGGTCGCGTGAAGGCGCCTCGATACTCGGGGCGGCGGTCATCGACGACATCCTTGTCGTGATCGCGCTCGCTTTCGTCATGAGCTTCGCCGGCAGCGACGTCCAGCTCGGCGTCGTCGTGTTGAAGAAGGCCGGCTTTTTCGCGATCGCGATATTGGCGGCATGGAAAGCGGTCCCTTGGGTACTGTCCAAGTTCGCGCCGCTTCGCGTCAGCGAGTCGCTTGTGTCCGCCGCGCTCGTCGTTTGCTTTTTTTACGCCTATTTCGCCGAATATACGGGAGTCGCCGCCATCATCGGAGCGTATATCGCCGGGCTCGCCATCAGCCTGACGCCGTTCCGGCACGACGTGTTCGAGAAGGTGGAAACGATCAGCTATTCGTTTTTCGTTCCGGTCTTCTTTGCGTCGATCGGGATTACGGCCGAATTTTCCGGCATTGCCGGCAATATCGGATGGATCGCGCTGCTCAGCGTGCTGGCCATCGCTTCGAAGCTGTTCGGCTCGGCTTTCGGCGCGAAGCTGGCCGGGTTCGGCGCGCGTTCGTCGCTCGGCATCGGCGCGGCGATGGTATCGCGGGGCGAAGTCGCGCTCATTATCGCGGCCATAGGCTTGGAGGCCGGGCTGCTCGGCAAAGACATGTTCGCGGTCCTGGTCGTCGTCGTCCTCATTACGACGCTTATTACGCCGCCGATGATGAAATGGCTGCTGGCCGACCGAAAACGCGATGAATCCGCCGTGAAAACGGATACTTCCGAATGAATCGACAAAGATTAAGCGTAATGTTCGGATTTGTATTGACACGGATCGACACAAGCTTTTAGAATATGGGTGAATAACATACTGTTTTCGTATAATCTCAAGAATCGGCTTGAGAGTCTCTACGAGATCACCGTAAATGATCTATCTACGAAAAGGGAACGCGGGTGCCGCCCGCTCGCACGGCGAGGCGGCGCGCGCATATTTTTCCCTGGGAGTGGAAACCTAGATGTTGATCGCGGATCATACTGGGTTTTTTTGTTTTTTCGCGAAAGCGGGAGCTCCCATCGACTGTTTTGTTATTCCAATTAAATGTTTATTTAGGAGGAATAGTAAGCGGATGGATCGTCTATTCAGATTGAGAGAGAACGGCACCACGGTTCGAACCGAGATCATCGCCGGTTTGACCACATTTATGACGATGGCGTACATATTGTTCGTCAACACGCTCTTTTTGGGAGAAGGCGGAGCCGGCATTCCCAATCACGGCGTTTTCTTCGCCACGGCGGTCGGTGCGGGACTCGTTACGCTGGCGATGGGATTTTTCGCGAACATTCCGGTTGCGCTCGCTCCGGGCATGGGTCTCAACGCTTACTTCATGACGGTCGTCCTGTCGTCGGGCGGAACGATCACTTGGCAGATCGCGCTCGGCGCCGTGTTTTTGTCGGGTATCGTTTTCATTATTCTCACCGTAACGAAAGTTCGGCAAATGCTGCTTACGGCCGTTCCGAACAATTTGAAGGTGGCGATTACGGTCGGCATCGGGCTGTTCGTGACGATTATCGGCGCGAAGCTGTCCAACATCATGATGATCAGCATTAACCCCGATCCCAACACGGACTTCAACAAAACGCATATTCTCAATTCGAATCAATTCAATATCGTGCTCGGCGATTTCATCCATAACAAAGATACGATGCTCGCGTTAATTACGCTGCTTCTTATCGCGATCCTGATGGTGCTTCGCGTCAAAGGCGCTTTGCTCATCGGCATCGTCGCCGCGACGTTGATCGGCATTCCGATGGGCGTGACGAACGTCGGCGGATTGTCCGGCGCCAGCTGGCTGCCTTCGTTCGACGATCTGGCCGTCGGCAAGCTGGATATTATGGGCGCGCTCGGAGTCGGCATTATCGAAATCATTCTCATCTTCACGTTCGTGGAGCTGTTCGATACGTTCGGAACGCTGGTCGGTACGGCCAACCGCGCCGGGCTGCTGAAAGACAAGGAGAAGGGCGAGAAAACGATCGGCAAGGCGATGCTCGTCGACGCTACGGGCGTCAGCGCCGGAGCGCTGCTCGGAACGAGCACGATTACCGCTTACGTGGAAAGCTCCAGCGGGGTGGCGGAAGGCGGGCGCACCGGTCTTACGGCGGTGACGACGGGCGTTTTGTTCCTGCTCGCGCTGTTCATCGCGCCGCTCGCGCTCGTCGTTCCGTCCGCGGCTACCGCGCCGGCCCTCATTATCGTCGGCGTGCTTATGATGGCGCAGGTGAAGGAGATCGACTGGAACAACTTCCTCGAAGCGTTCCCGGCGTTCCTTACGATCGTCATGATGCCGTTCACGAACAGCATCGCCAACGGCATCTCGTTCGGCATCGTGTCGTATACGGTGCTGACGGCGCTCCATAACCTCGTATCGCCGAAAAAGACGCCGATTCATTGGCTGATGTGGGTGATCGCCGTTTTGATCGTGCTGCGGTACGCGCTGCTCGGCGGAGAATAATATTGCCAATGAAGCCTCGGGAGACCGGTCCGGTCGTCCCGGGGCTTCCTGTTTTAAACGAGTATTCGGTTTTGCCGGGACCGCCGTTGTCTTTTATATAGGTCGCTCCCGAATCGTCGATCCCGGGCGACTGTTCCAGCTCGACCGCGTTGCCGAAAGGCACAACCCAACCGGGCGGTCTCGCGTAAAACCGTTATTCGCCGGTCTTTCACGAAGGAAACCGTCCGAACAGCATGCACGGTGCCGCGACCAAGCGGACGATGAACAGAATGCGTCCGTGCATGATTTCACCTCGACGGGGAAAATACCAAATGGTGGTTTGGAAGTACGTCATTATTGAAAAACGCATCGGCGGCGAATTTTTTTAAAAAAAAACTTGCATTGTTATCCCCGGATGTGATATCTTATAAAAGTCGCCGCTCGGGACCCGGTCTTCGGGGAACGGCGAAGCGGCAAGCAGGACAAACATTTTGCTCCTTGAAAACTGAACAACGAGCGTGCAAGTGCGGTCTCTCGCGAGACCATAACAAGCTAGTCAAGTAATGAGCAAATCGGCTCATCTAATAAGCAACACCTTATTGGAGAGTTTGATCCTG